>NZ_JAERJN010000027.1:0-39867 GCF_018257595.1 Tatumella sp. JGM94
CCCCGGCAGAGCAGTTATTTGCTGAGTTCGGTTTTACGGTTGACAATGTGGTGGCTAAAGCCAGCGCCCTGCTGTAATCCCCACTGTCCCTTCCGGTGCCTGTCACGGGGGGGACAGATTTAAAAAGCGTAACGATTCTCATATCAGGAAACATAAAAAGCAGCTATGCCCCCTTTCCGTCGGCCGGAAACGCTTTAATATATCCGTTTTACATTCCCACGGACATTATCGATTGAAAAAACGTTCTTCTTTTCTACTGGCCCTGATTGTTTCAATGTATTCAATGTCTGGTATGGCAAAAATGACGCCATCTCCTGAACTGACATCACAAATTGCTGACCGTTATGCTGAACATATATTCTATGGCAGCGGGGCAAGCGGCATGGCAATGGTGGTAATTGATGGTAACCAGCGGGTATTTACCGGTCTCGGAGAAACCCGTCCGGGAAACCATATCCGCCCGCAGAAAGACTCGCTGATCAGAATTGCCTCTCTGAGCAAACTGATGACAACAGAAATACTGGTAAAACTGGCAAATGCCGGTACCGTGCGGATCAATGATCCGTTAACAAAATATGCGCCGAAAGGTGCCCGGGTTCCCGCCTGGCACGGACAGAATATCCGGCTGATTAACCTGGCAACACACAGTGCCGGTCTGCCACGGGAAATGCCGGGCGGTAAACCGCATCGTCCGGTCTTCACCTGGCCCGTCCGCAGCCAGCGCTGGGTCTGGCTTGCCCACGCCCGTCTGAAATACGCGCCTGGCAGCGTGGTATCTTACTCAAACCTTGGCTTTGATTTACTGGCAGATGCCTTATCACATGCTTCCGGAAGGCCTTACCCGCAACTATTGCAAAGGCTGATCACCCGTCCGCTGGGTATGAAAGACACCACCTTCACACCTTCCCCGGATCAATGTGCCAGGCTGATGATACCGGAACAAAACGCCAGCCCTTGTGATAATACATTGGCCGCTATCGGCAGTGGCGGAGTGTATTCCACCCCGGATGATATGGGCCGCTGGATGCAGCAGTTTTTAAGCACTGCCGGACATCCGCGCAGTCCGCTGGCCGGAGAACTGCAGAAAATGGTCTTCTCCCGTGCTTCCCTGACCCGGGTCAGTGGAATGGATGTTGCCGGCCATGCCGACGCTATCGGAATGGGGTGGCTGCATATGGCCGCAACAGATGATACACCGGCACTTATCGAAAAAACCGGCGGCGGTGGCGGGTTTATGACCTATATCGCCATGTCTCCTCAACATAATATCGGGGTATTTATTGTGGTTGCCCGTTCCTCAGCAAGCCATTTTGCCCCGATGAGTGACGGTGTTAACCAGCTGATCGCAGAACTGGTGCGTAACCACCGTTAATTGTCCGCTCCCGCAGCGTCCTGTCACCCTGCGGGATCAGTCGTCCATAATACCGGCCAGCTGCGGGAGAAATTCCAGCGGTCACAGACACTTTCACTGGCAAAACGCGTTAACACAAACCGCTGCCCGTTAAACTGCCAGCGGCTGACAGTGCCGCAGTCTGCCAGCGGTCTGCCCCACAATGCTGTCGTCAGTATGCCCGTCTGAGGATCATATCCGACATTGGTTAATTCAAAATCAGCACCGGTCGGCCAGAGCGGCGAAAAAGGTAAGCGAAACATTAATCGCCGGGCAAATACCGGTGCCTGTCTGCTGACCAGATAGGCCTGATAAAAGGTGTTATAGGCAGCAGTTTCACAGCTCACCAGTAACAGTACCTGGTGGTCTGTCAGGGGCGCGACTTTGATTTGGCGATACACAGGTGCCAGCGGGCAGGTCTGCTGGCTGATTTGTGAAATCCCGAAATTCATAAAATAGCTTATTTCACTGTCAGATAACGGTGCCGGCACCCTGTACGGAGGAGTCACTACCAGTGTCTGTGGTGTCGGCAAGCGGGGAGTTGTCTCGCGGCTGATTCTGGCCTGGATCTGCGCAGCCTTACTCAGAAAATCGGGGAGAGATGTCAGAGACAGGCCCCGGGAAGGGTTATCCGTGACACTCAGGCGCACTGCACGGCTCAGCACCGTCAGTAACTGTTGTGCCGTTTCCGGATGTTCTGTCTGCAGGGTTTCCGGCGCACTACGCACATGGGTATAGGGCCAGGCGGTGTGATCAATCAGTAACCTCTGCGCCAGCACCTGTTGTTCTTTCTCCCTCTCAGGAGTTTTCGGATGGTAATCAATATGCAGCCAGCGGATCGACCCCTGTCCTGAAGGACGAAAAAAACTGACAACCAGCCCGGCGCCACGGTCAATATTTCGTCCCTGACAGTCACCGGCATTATCGCAGCTTAACTCCCAGTCGGAGAATGTTGCCTGTAGCGGCTGTGCCGCTGAACTGGCTGCGATAAAAATGAACAGCAGAGACAGAAAAACCTTAGACAATTGCATAAAAATCATACCGGAAGAACGCTGCCGGACACAGAAAAGGCCTGGATATAGGAAAACGCATCATCCGTAATGTCGCAGCACCACTCAATAAGAATCTTCGGACTCTGGCAGAGTAATAGCAGAAACCGGGGCGACACATCATACGGTCTGTCCGGTCTGTTAATAACACATAATCAATCACCACCTCCCCGGGAAGTGGTTCAGGGGTGACAATAAAAAGCCCTGCGCTGCAGGGCTTTGGTCATTACAGGGGATAAAAAGATTACTCTTTATGTGCCTGCTCATGCTGCAATGCGGCAATCTCATGAACCCGTTTACGTACCCCGAACCAGCCAAGGATCAGTACAATAATAATTAACGGGATAGAGGCCACTGTATAAGTCCCGGTAGGATAGTCAAAGGCCATCAGCACAATGACACTGAACAGGAACAGCAAGGTCAGCCACGAAGTGAACGGTGCGCCGGGCAGCTTAAAGCTGACCTCTTCCGCTTTGCCTTCTTTAATCGCTTTACGTAATTTTAACTGACACAGCACGATAAATGCCCAGGAGGAGACAATCCCCAGTGAGGCGGCATTCAGTACAATTTCGAAGACCCGTGAAGGCACATAATAGTTCAGCACGACCCCCAGAATATATACCCCGATAGTGACCAGAATCCCCGCATAAGGTACCTGCTGACGGCTCATTTTAGACATAAACTTCGGTGCTGAGCCGCCCATAGACATAGAACGCAGTATACGGCCGGTAGAATATAAACCTGAGTTCAGGCTGGATAACGCCGCGCTCAGTACCACAATATTCATGATACTGCCGACATAAGGCAGACCCAGTTTTGAGAAGAAAGTAACAAACGGACTTTCACTTGGCTGATAAGCATTCCACGGTAACAACAATACCAGTAACACAATGGAACCGACGTAGAATAAGCCAATACGCCAGATCACACTGTTAATCGCTTTAGGTACCATAATTTTCGGGTTTTTACATTCCCCGGCGGCAGTACCTACCAGTTCAATTGAGGCGAAGGCGAATACGACCCCCTGCACCAGTACCAGCGCCGGTAATAATCCGTGCGGGAAAAAACCACCATTATTAGAAATTAAATGGAAGCCAGGCTGACCGCCGGCCAGCGGTTTACCGCTGCCGAGAAATACCACCCCGACCACCAGGAAGAGTACGATGGCCAGCACTTTAATTAGCGCAAACCAGAACTCCATTTCCGCAAACCATTTTACGCCGACCATATTCATGGTACCAACCACCGCCAGAGCACCCAGCGCAATCACCCACTGTGGCACATCACCAAAGGCCCCCCAGTAGTGCATATACAAGGCTACCGCCGTAATGTCGACAATCCCCGTCATGGCCCAGTTAACGAAATACATCCAGCCGGCAACATAAGAGGCTTTCTCCCCCATAAACTCGCGGGCGTAGGAAACAAAGCTGCCACTCGATGGCCGGTGCAGAACCAGTTCGCCAAGCGCCCGTAAAATAAAGAACGAGAAAATACCACAGACCAGATAGACCAATGCCAGGGCCGGACCGGCCGCCTGCAGACGGGCACCGGCACCCAGAAAAAGCCCCGTACCGATAGCACCACCAATGGCAATCATCTGAACATGACGATTACCCATCTCTTTACGATACCCTGAATCATGTGAATTAAGCCATTTGCGTTTTGCCGCACGTAACTCTTCAGCTGTTTTTTTTGTATGTTTCATATTTTTCCTGTTTGTCCTGACCGCCCGCGACGCAAAGTAATCGTTTGCGTTTGCTCACGAAAGCTGTACTGCTCCATCCCATGCAAAGCCGTAAAATTCTGCTATAAGAAAAAAAACGGGCGCTGAATCCTACCTGCTAAACCTGTCTGCCGTAAAGTCCCGCACACCAATGTACCACCGGCCCTTCTGTGAAACTTCGGGGTGATTTAGCATAAGCCTATGTTATATAATGGGATACAGACATAGTCTGTTGTCGCTTTCAGACTTTTGTTCACAAATGTAAACCGGTATTCTGCGACACCTTTACAACAAGTCTGTTGCCGATTCTGCCTCTGTTGCGTTTTTTTTTCAGTAAAAAGTTTTGTCCGGATTATCTTTCTGTTGGTCACGGCCTGAGGGCTGAATTTTTCACTCTCCGCGACTGCCGGCGGCCCTTATTTGATCAACACGGGCAAAACCGCCCCGCGGAGTAGACCAGCGCCCGCGAATACGGCATTATCACTGATATAGAACAACAAGAGTGTTGACGATCAGCGTCACTATGGACGCTGGGAATACAATTTATGACAGGTAGTAGTGTTCAATGACAAACAGTGATATCCCTTGCCGGCTGACGATGTATGGAATAAAAAACTGCGATACCGTCCGTAAAGCACGGCGCTTTCTGGAACAACAGGGCGTGGATTTCTGTTTCCATGACTATCGTACCGACGGGCTGGACAGCGCACTGTTAGCCACATTTATCGACGAACTGGGCTATCAGGCGCTGCTCAATACCCGCGGAACCACCTGGCGTAAATTGCCGGAGGAAACCCGGGCTGCGGTGAATGATAAGCACAGTGCTCTGCAGGTAATGCTGGAAAATCCGGCCATGATTAAACGTCCGCTACTTTGTACTGCCAGCCAAAAAATGCTCACCGGGTTTGACCCTTCAGCATATCTGACGTTTATTCAGGAGAATCTATAGGATGTTTTGCCCGGTCATTGAATTAACTCAACAACTGATACGCTGCCCTTCCGTCAGCCCTGAGGATGCGGGTTGTCAGGCATTACTGACTGACCGGCTGAAAGCCATCGGATTTCATATTGAACCGATGAATTTTGGCGATACTAAAAACTTCTGGGCGACCCGGGGTAAAGGCGAAACACTGGCGTTTGCCGGCCATACGGATGTCGTCCCTCCCGGAGAAGCCCGCCACTGGATTAATCCGCCTTTTGAACCGACAATCCGTGACGGCATGCTGTTTGGCCGTGGCGCGGCAGATATGAAAGGATCTCTGGCAGCAATGGTTGTTGCCGCCGAACGTTTTGTCGCCCGCCATCCTGATCATCGCGGCCGGCTGGCCTTTTTGATCACTTCTGACGAAGAGGCCAGCGGGATTAACGGCACCGTAAAAGTCGTAGAAACCCTGATGGCACGCCAGGAAAAGGTCGAATATTGTCTGGTCGGTGAGCCCTCCAGTACTGAAATTGTCGGGGATGTCGCGAAAAATGGTCGCCGTGGCTCAATTACAGCTAACCTGACAATTCATGGTGTGCAGGGGCATGTTGCTTACCCGCAGCTGGCTGATAACCCGGTGCACCGGGCAATGCCGGCTCTTAACCAACTGGTTGCCACCCGCTGGGATAACGGTAACGAGTTTTTCCCGCCAACCAGCATGCAAATCGCCAATATCAGTGCCGGTACTGGCAGTAATAACGTCATCCCTGGTGACTTATTTGTGCAGTTTAACTTCAGGTTCAGTACCGAACTTACGGACACAATGATCCGTGAACAGGTCGAAGCCTTACTGACCCGCCACCAGCTCAGATACACACTGGAATGGAACCTCTCCGGACAGCCTTTCCTGACAAAACAAGGAAAACTGGTCAATGCGGTGGTTAAGGCCGTTCAGCATTATAATGAAATTAAGCCGCAGTTGCTGACCACGGGCGGAACCTCTGATGGCCGCTTTATTGCAAAAATGGGTACCCAGGTAGTAGAGCTGGGGCCGGTCAATGCCACAATCCATAAAATCAATGAGTGTGTGAAAGCCTCTGACCTGCAACTGCTGAGCCGCATGTATCAGCGGATTATGGATCAACTGGTTGCCTGACCGCGGAAGGAGTCACTGTTATGGAATGGTTAAAACACTATTGGTGGATACTTGTTATTCTGTTTATGGTCGGTCTTCTGATGAATGTTTATAAAGACCTTAAACGGGTTGACCCGAAAAAATATCTGGATAATAAACCTGAATTACCCCCGCACCGTGATTTTAACGATAAGTGGGATGATGATGACTGGCCATCCAAAAAATAAACCATCGGCAATGACAGACAGGCAACCATAACCGGCTGCCTGTCTGCTTTTTATCCGGTTTTCAGGGGTGTCTGAGCTGTTGCAGTTGCTGCTGCCAGTCTTGTGCTTGCTGTATATCCTGCATGATTAACTGCTGTGATACTTCTGCCCGCAGTTTCCTCAGCCAGGCTTTACGCCCGCCAGCCGCGGCTATACTGTGTTTCTCCGCTACCGGATCAGCACAAGCCGCCAGAGTCTCAGGCCATTGCTGTAGTCTGCACAGTAAACGTCTCAGTGCAGGGTAACTACTTTCATAAGGCCGGCTTCCCCAGGCAAAACCCGCCAGCTCCTGCCAGTCTGCCCCGGCAACAGAGTCTGTTCCCTGAGCGGGTGCTGAGGGTCTTTCCAGCCCGGGAAGACTCAGCCAGCGCGGCGCAAGGTACTCCCAGTCGCGCCACAGACGCTGCTCTGCAGCGGTTGCTAATTGCTCACCGGCCGCACTCAGAGGCCGGATTGCCATCGCTGCATAACACCCGCTGCTGGCTTCAGGTTGAGTACCAAACCGGACCAGACGAAAACCGCAGGCCTGCCAGAATTGCCAAAGCTCAGTGGTAAAACCAAAACTGACCGAGATATAGTCACAGTCCTCTCCGGTGCTGGCGATGGCCGCCATCACCAGTGCTTTACCTGTCCCCTGACGCCGGGACATATAATCGACCGCGACCCGGCTGATACGCCGGGAACGCATACTGGCCGCCTGCGGAAACCCCGCGTGTGCCGCCAGGGACTGGGCCACCAGATTACCTTTTGGCCGCCGGAACCCGGCCCAGACGGCATTACTCAAAGACTGACTCAGCCCTCCTTCCTCCACCAGCCACAGAGCCCCCGGTAAGGCGGTTGCCCCTTCAGCCAGCCAGAAGTGCATACCGGGGGCATCCATCATCCGCCGCAGGTCCAGCGGGGTTGTCCGGTAATGTGCACTGCTCAGTAACTGATACAAAGCACGGGCGGTGCGGGGATCGGCCAGCCAGCTGTCACGCGACAGCTTATGTATTGCCCCCGGCTCACCCGCTGGTAAAGGGCCGGACTCATCAAACAGAAACAGCTGATCAATAAAGCGTTCCAGCGGGTCCTGTACCGACCAGCGCAGAGGCTCAGATAAACTGAAAAAGCTGACCTCAGGCAAACCGGCACAAAATTTCAGCAGAAATCCTCTGCCGGTACCTTCATAGCCCTGTACCGTGGTCGATAATAAAACACGGCTAAAACATTTCGTCATTTGTCGTAATAACGGGGCCGGGATGGCCGCGGCTTCATCAACAATCAGCCAGCCACCATCATCTGCTGGCGGATCAGCCAGTAAAGCATCCGGGGCTATAAAACGAAAATTATCACCGGCAAACGTCTGTAAAACACCGGTTGAGACTTTTGCCGGAGCGGAGACGATAGTCCCCGGAGAAATGCGGGCCAGCATTCCTGCCAGGGCAGACTTTCCACGTCCGCGGGCTGCTGTCAGTACAGCAACCCCCTGTTCCATTTCCTGCAACCGGCGAATAATATCCTGCTGTTGTTGTGCCGCACGGCACTGCCAGTCCGGAAAGGGTTTCAGTGGTGCAAGAGACAACGGCTGATGTTGCTGCCAATGGCTGATCTCACTGTCCGCGCCAATCACCGACGCAAAATGACTCATAAAGCGGGGAACAGCAATCGCCGCTGTGGTATCAGCCCAGCGGAGACTGTCCTGGTCGGCTCGGGTCATCCATTGTGCTTTCGGCGGAAGTAATAACAGCAGCCAGCTGCCAGCCAGTAACGTTCCGGCCATACACGCCAGAGATTCAGCATGAAACCCGTCACGGGCATCAAAAATCCCGTGAAGATACTCCCGGCCGAGCAGAGATTTTACTGCCGACGGCCGGACCACCCGTGGGTCTGGCGGCAGGTCTGCACTGACCGTCAGCCAGTCACCCGTCAGGGTATTCCGGACACTGCGGGCAGCCCCCGTCACCCAGTCTTTGTCACCACTGATGATACAGATGCGGCGGATCCCGGTCCGCCGCATCTGTTCACTGCTGGTTTGCCAGTCAGTCATCCGGCGGCAAAGGTATTACACTGGGCGGGGTCACCACTGTCAAAACCGCGCTTAAACCAGCTGTAACGCTGCTGAGAAGTGCCATGGGTAAAGCCGTCCGGGACTACCCGTCCCTGGCTCTGTTGCTGTAATTTATCATCACCAATCGCTTCGGCCGCATTCAGCGCCTGCTGCAGGTCACCGTTTTCCAGCACATTTTGCTGTTGCATCGAATGTCCCCAGACACCGGCAAAACAATCCGCCTGTAGTTCGAGTTTCACCGACAGGCGATTAGCTTCTGTCTGGCTGCTGTGTTGCTGTTGCTGTCTGACTTTTTCTTCAATACCCAGCAGTTTCTGAACATGGTGTCCCACTTCATGAGCAATAACATAACCATTAGCAAAGTCGCCGCCGGCACCCAGTTTATTTTTCAGCTCATCATAAAAAGAGAGGTCAATATAGACCGTCTGATCCGCCGGACAATAGAACGGCCCCATAACCGATTGCCCTGTACCGCATCCGGTAGACGTATGACCGCGATAGATCACCAGTTTAGGGTTGACGTAATGTTTCCCCATCTTACGGAAAATTTCCCCCCAGGTGTCCTCCGTTGATGCCAGCACTACTGAGGTGAATTTCGCTGCCTGGTCGTCAGCCGGACGCTGCACATGAGTCTGCCCGGTAGTTGATGCTGTCGTCACGCTGCTACCGCCACCGCCACTCAGTAAAGGTGTCAGGTCATAACCATAATAACCCGCTACCACCACCACAATCAGAATAACAATACCGCTTTTACCGCGCGGGATACGGAAACCGTTTCCGCCCCCCGTTCCGCTGCTGCCGGAAGACTGATCCCGCCGGTCCTCGACATTCTCGCTCTCACGACGCCCTTGCCAACGCATCCGTAACCTCTGTTATTTTTTATTACATTATGCAGATTTTAGTCGGGTTACCGGCAGAAGACCAGTCCCCCACAGGCTCTGTCCCGCAACAGGGCTGACCCTGATACCAACAAAAACGCCGGCATAACAGACTCACTGTTATGCCGGCGTTGACGGGGCACCCTGTTAATTAATCCAGTGGTACTCCCAGACGGTGGGCCACTTCTTCGTACGCTTCTACCACGCCACCCAGGCTCTGGCGGAAACGGTCTTTATCCATTTTAGCCATGGTTGATTTATCCCACAGACGTGCGCCATCCGGAGAAAACTCATCACCCAGCACCACTTCACCGTTAAATAGCCCGAACTCCAGTTTGAAGTCGACCAGAATCAGCCCGGCCTGATCAAACAGCTGGCTCAGGACTTCGTTGGCCTGATATGTCAGTTCACGCATCCGCGCCAGATGCTGCCGGCTGACCCAGCCAAAAGTTTCACAGTAAGATTCATTGATCATGGGATCATGATGCGCATCGTCTTTCAGAAAAAGATCAAAGATCGGCGGGTTAAGGACAATCCCCTCTTCCACCCCTAATCTTTTCACCAGTGAACCGGCTGCACGGTTACGCACCACGCATTCTACCGGAACCATATCCAGTTTTCTGACCAGCGCTTCCGTATCTGAAAGCAATGCTTCCATCTGAGTCGGGATACCCGCCTGTTGCAGTTTCTGCATAATGAAATAGTTAAATTTATTATTTACCATTCCCTTACGATCAAACTGTTCGATTCTGGCTCCGTCTCCTGCTGATGTATCATTGCGGAATTCCAGTATCAGCAAATCGGGGTTATCGGTACTGAATACTGTTTTAGCCTTGCCGCGATACAACTCAGCTTGCTTTTGCATCTTGTTAACTCCAAACATGAAAGAACTTACGCATGATGATTGATTTTACCTGAACTATTGCGCTACGCAATCGTTTACCTGACCGCGACTATTATGCCAAATTAAAAACAAAAAGGCCGGAGAATCTCCGGCCTTTTTTGCGTTATTTGTTAAACGCCGCCTGTAAAACAGGTACCATTGCATCATTTTGCGACTGGGTCAGCACATGCCCTTTCGGATCAATGAACTGTAAACTACTGCGGTTACCCAAATCACCCAGCTGTAATTTGTAGTCACCGTTGCTCAGACCCGGGTCTTTCGCGCCTAAAGCATCCCAGCTGCTGCTGCCGGGTGCTTTATAGCTGACTTTCAGACTGCCATCTGAACGGTCTTTATCTGATATGGTCATCCCCACATGAGACAGAGCAACCGGCAGACGCTGCCATGCAGCAGAATACGGTGCGCGGATAATGACATTCGGCAATCCGGTATCATCAGCACCGCTTTGTACATCGATACTACCGATACGGCTGTTTCCGGCATTTTCACGTGCAATCGCCTGCGCATTCAGTTCACCGGAAATTTCGTTCAGCAATTGGGTTGTATAACGCTGAATTTCACCGGAAGTACTCACAGCCACACCTTTCTGCTGTAATTCCAGCGAGCGAACGCTCAATACCGTCTGATAGCTCTGCTGCTGTACGGCAATCTGATAACGGCCGCGGTACTGGTAATCTTCGTCCGGACGGTTCCAGTTAATCCAGTCGGTGGTCAGCTGTTGTGCAGCATCATTACGCTGGGCAATTTTCACCTGCCGGCTGCCGAGAATAGTGATTAACTGAGACCAGAGCCCGGGCTGCTGATTATCAAAAATCAGTTGCGCAGTATTACCGCTCAGCTGAGTACGGGTACCGTTCAGCAATGCCAGTGGCTGCGCCGGCGGACGAATATCCAGCTGAGTACCGGTCGCACCGCCAGCCGGTGCGGCAGGTACCTGATACTGTCCATTCTCTAACGGCAGAATCATTCCGGCGGGTACATTCAGATCATGTAATGCGGCGGCTTTCAGATAGTCGTCATTACCATTAATTTGCCGCTTGTAATTCTGATCGTTAGAGCAGGCAGCCAGTAATAATACTACCGACAGCCCCGCTGCTTTAGCGACTGCAGAACTCTTAACTGAGTAAGCCATTCAAACTCCCTAAATTATCGCAAACCTGCATCACGCAATGCTGTTTCGATTGCCGGGACTGCCTTTGCAGTCAACGGAGTCATTGGCAGGCGCAATGTGTCGTTTGCGATCAACCCCAGCTGTTTCGCTGCCCACTTGACGGGGATCGGATTGGGTTCACAAAATAACGTGTGATGTAAGGCCATCAAACGCTGATTCAGGTGCCGGGCTTCAGCAAATTCACCTTGTCCGGCAAGCCGGCAGACTTCTGCCATTTCACGGGCGGCAACGTTTGCTGTTACTGAAATAACGCCCGAGCCTCCCAGTTGCATAAAGTCTAAGGCACTGGCGTCATCACCGCTCAGCAAAATAAACTTATCATCAACCAGCTCTTGGATCTGACTCACACGGGATAAGTTCCCTGTCGCTTCTTTTATTCCGATAATATTTTTAATTTCGGCTAAACGGGCGACAGTTTCGGGCAACATATCACATCCGGTGCGCGACGGTACATTATACAGCATTTGTGGCAATTCGCTGCTTTCCGCAATCGCTTTAAAATGCTGATATATACCTTCCTGAGTCGGACGGTTATAGTAAGGTACCACCGTCAGACAACCGACCACACCGCTGTCTTCAAAGTTGCGGGTTAATGCAATACCTTCCGCCGTTGCATTGGTACCGGTACCGGCAATAACCGGAATACGTCCTGCGGCCAGTTCAACAGTCGCTTTAACCACTTCCACATGCTCAGAATGGCTGAGTGTCGCCGACTCCCCGGTCGTTCCAACAGAAACGATGGCAGAAGTACCGCTATCAACATGATAATCAATTAATTTTTTCAGGCTGTCACGGCAAAGATCACCGTTATCATCCATTGGTGTAATCAGCGCAACAATACTTCCGGTAAACATGAGTGATCCCCTCAACGTGCAATTACTTCATGGTAAGGTTTACTTCATGTGAAAAGCAAGCCAGCCAGACGCTTCCTGAGCTTGTCAGCAGTTTTTTTTATGTTTACCTTAGAGTTATTAGAAAAAAACAGGAAAGAGTACTTTGCCACAGTCACCGCAACATCATTTAGTGATCACCGCTCTCGGTGCTGACAGGCCAGGCATTGTCAATACCATCACCCGTCATGTCAGCCGCTGCGGATGTAACATTGATGATAGCCGGCTGGCAATTCTGGGCGATGAATTCACCTTTATTATGCTGCTGTCGGGAAGCTGGGATGCTATCGGACTTATTGAGTCGACATTACCCCTGAAAGGGGCGGAACTTGAGTTACTGATTGTGATGAAGCGCACCCGGGTAGAGACACAGCCTCCCCGTCCGGAAACCACCTGGATCACGGTTGAAGTTGCGGATTCCCCCAGTATTATCGAACGTTTTACTGATTTGCTGGACCAGCACCGGATGAATATTGCTGAACTGGTATCACGCACGACCCCGGGCCGTGAAAATTCGCAGCCGACCCTGAACATCCAGATGACGGCCCACAGTGATGCCCGCGATGATCGCTACTTATTTGAACAGGCATTTCACCGGCTCTGTACAGAACTCAACGGGCAAGGCAGTATACGGCTACACAGTATGCTCGACAGTGGCCCGTCAGAAACATCTCCTGCACAATAAGTCATCTGCCGTCATCATTAGTGAAAAACATCCGTATCCTGGTATTACCCGCGGGAAGAATAAGCATTTTCCGCACTTGCTCTGCAGCAGAATATTACCGAAGGTAAAGCTGTCTGATAAAATTAATTTTCACTGGCTGATTCGGCCAAAAGATAACCATCGGAGAGTTATGATGAATCCACTGAAAGCCGGCGATAATGCACCTATGTTTAGCTTGCCAGACCAGGACGGAGAACAGGTTAATTTAACCGACTTCCGGGGAGAACGGGTACTGGTTTACTTCTATCCGAAAGCGATGACCCCGGGATGTACCGTGCAGGCCTGTGGTTTACGGGATAATATGGCAACCCTGAATAATGCCGGAGTACAGGTTGTGGGTATCAGCACCGACAAACCGGAAAAACTGTCGCGTTTTGCTGAAAAAGAACTGCTGAACTTCACTCTGTTATCTGATGAGGATCATCAGGTTTGCGAGCAGTTTGGTATCTGGGGGGAAAAGAAGTTTATGGGGAAAACCTATGACGGGATCCACCGTACATCATTCCTGATCGGTACTGATGGAAAAATAGAAAAAGTATTTGATGATTTTAAAACCTCAAATCATCACGAAGTTATACTCAGCTATCTGAACGCCTGACGTTTGCGCCGTTATTTTCCGTCGCAGATACTCTGCGGCGGAAGACTCTCCTGTTCTGTCCCTGTTTCACTCTCTGCTATACTGCGGGTGATCTGTCCGGCCCCGTTCAGCCTGCCAACAGACACCGTTAACAGACGGCCAGCCTGACAACGCGAACCTCCGGGCCGGAAAAAGGTCAAAACATCAAATCAGATAAACAGGGACAGGTGATGAGGTATTTGTTAAATAAAACGTTAGCAACTCTGCTATTAATTACCTCAGCCGGCAGCGGTATCTGTCCTGCATTTGCTGATATCACTGATTCGCTGCCGGATATCGGGACGACGGCCGGGGCGACTTTATCGATTAATCAGGAACTGCAGATGGGCGATTATTATGTCCGTCAGTTACGCGGCAGTGCACCGCTGATTAATGATCCGTTACTGACAAACTACATTAATACTCTCGGCCAGCGTCTGGTCGCTCATGCCTGGTCAGTCAAAACTCCCTTTCATTTTTACCTGATACAGAATGATGAACTGAATGCTTTCGCTTTCTTTGGCGGAAATGTAGTACTGCATTCGGCGCTTTTTCGTTATACAGATAATGAAAGCCAGCTGGCCTCAGTGATGGCACACGAAATATCCCATGTGACGCAGCGACATCTGGCGCGGGCAATGGAAGCACAAAAGCGCAGTGCACCGTTAACCTGGGTCGGGGCACTTGGCTCAATCCTGCTGGCCATGGCCAGCCCGCAGGCGGGAATGGCAGCATTAACCGGTACCCTGGCAGGCACCCAGCAGGGAATTATCAGTTTTACCCAGGATAACGAAAAAGAAGCTGACCGTATTGGTATTCAGGTCCTGCAACGGGCAGGGTTTGATCCGCAGGCAATGCCCGCTTTTATGCAGAAACTGGCCGACCAGTCACGCTATGCGTCGAAACCCCCGGAAATTCTGTTAACGCACCCGTTACCTGATAGTCGTCTGGCCGATGCCCGTGATCGGGCGAACCAAATGCCTCCGGTCGTCGTCCACTCCTCGCAAGACTTCTTTTTTGCCAAAGTCCGCATTATGGGAATGTATGGCACATCACAGGGCCGAAGTAACGCATTACTGGATGAAGTACTGAATAACTATGCCAAAGGCAATACCCGTCAGCAACTGGCCGCAAAATACGGCAGAGCGATACAGTTTATGGCTGCCAAAAAGTTTCAGGATGCCAAAAATATTATTCAGCCATTATTGCAAAGCCAGCCAGCTAATCCGTGGTTTCTCGACCTTATGACGGACATTGATATCGGTCTGAAGCAACCTGCCGCTGCCATACGTTTACTCACCGCGGCCGGCAG
This sequence comes from Tatumella sp. JGM94, assembly GCF_018257595.1. Classification (NCBI taxonomy): domain Bacteria; kingdom Pseudomonadati; phylum Pseudomonadota; class Gammaproteobacteria; order Enterobacterales; family Erwiniaceae; genus Tatumella; species Tatumella sp. JGM94. Next base: position 15,031 of record NZ_JAERJN010000027.1, read on the forward strand.
CCCGCGGAAAAATCCGGTGATACAGCTCAACCTTGCCAATGCCTATTTACAGGCAGGGCAGCCAGCGAATGCCAGTAAGCTGCTGAACCGCTATAGCTGGGACTATCCTGACGACCCAAATGGCTGGGATTTACTGAGCCAGGCAGATGCCGCTCAGGGACTCAGTGATGAGGTATTATTCGATCAGGCGCAGGGTCTGGCACTGGACGGGCAGCTTGACCAGGCTATCCGTGCACTGAGCAGCGCCAGCGCACAGGTGCCGGTTGGCAGCCTGAAACAGGCACGTTATGATGCCCGTATAGACCAGCTTCGTCAGCTGCAACAACGCTACCGTCAGTATCAGAAAGGGTAATTACTTTGACCATCCGTATCTATCACAATCCCCGTTGCTCGAAAAGCCGTGAAACATTGCAGCTGTTACAGCAACACGGGGTCGACCCCGAGATTATTCTCTATCTGGATAATCCGCCCGATATTGCCACTGTTAAATCCCTGCTTACCAGACTCGGTTTTACAGATCCCCGCCAGCTGATGCGCCGTGGCGAAGAAATCTATAAACAGTCGGGATTAAATGACCCGGCCTTAAGTGAAGATACATTACTGCAGGCCATGGCCGAACACCCGAAACTGATTGAGCGACCTGTCGTGGTCAACGGTGAGCGGGCAAGGCTTGGCCGCCCGCCGGAAAATGTGCTGGAAATCCTCGGGGACTAAAGCCCGAGGGTCTCTTTAACAAAAGGAATTGTCAGTTTTCGCTGGGCAGTGATAGAGGCATGATCCAACTGATCCAGGGTCTCAAATAATGTTCTCATTTCCCTGTCCAGCCGTTTCAGCAGAAAACGCCCGACATCTTCTGGTAACTCAAACCCCCGTAAACCGGATCGCAGCTGTAAGGCCTGGAGTTTTTCGTTATCCGATAACGGCTGTAGCCGGTAAATCTGCCCCCAGTCAAGACGCGATGCAAGATCGGCTAATTTCAGGTTCAGCTGTCTGGGCGGGCGATCACCGGTGATCAGTAACAGGGTCTTTCCGGTCTCGAGGATCCGGTTATAGAGATCGAAAATAGCCATTTCCCAGGCTTCATCCCCGGCAATACATTCGATATTATCGATGCATACCAGCGCCAGGTGCTCCATACCTTCCAGTACTTCAGGCACAAACCAGGTGCGTTTATCCAGCGGAACATAGCCTACGGCGGCATCACGTGATGATATTTCCGTACAGGCTGCGTGCAGCAAGTGGCTCCTGCCCCCGCCTTCCCGTGACCAGAAATAAATATAACCGCCATGTTGCTGATCAAGCGCTGCTTTGAGCGCAGCTAATAATGATGAATTCGCCCCCGGCCAAAAACTGGCAAAGGTTTCATCATCAGGCAAATAAAGTGGCAATGACAATTGCGCCGGCGTGTTCAGGTGCACCTCAGCATAACTCGCAAGAAACCTGCTGAGTCTATCACAACTTCCCTGTCGATATGAATCAGGCAACCCGCGGTTGCCTGCTTTATATGTCGTCCCTTACTCTGCGTTGTCATATTCCTCAGGTTCCGGACGTACCAGACTGATAATATGAAAGAGGATACTTAATATCACACCGACCACCGTCGCCAGAGCCATGCCTTTAAGTTCCACCGCTCCCAGCTGAATTTTGGCCCCGCTGACGCCAATAATCAGGATAATCGCAGTCAGCATCAGGTTTTGTGGTTTACTGTAATCCACTTTGGAATCAATCAGTACGCGGATCCCGGAAGCAGCAATCACCCCGTATAACAGTAAAGAGACTCCGCCCATTACCGGAACAGGGATCGCCTGAATAACCGCGGCCAGCTTACCGATACAGGACAGAAAAATAGCAATTACTGCCGCTCCGCCAATTACCCAGGTACTGTAAACGCGGGTGATCGCCATCACTCCGATATTCTCACCATAGGTGGTGTTCGGGGTGGAGCCGAAAAAGCCTGAAATTACGGTAGACAGGCCATTGGCAAACATTGAGCGATGTAATCCCGGATCTTTAATCAGATCACGTTTAACAATATTTGCGGTAACCACCAGATGGCCCACATGTTCAGCGATCACCACCAGCGCTGCAGGCAGGATGGTCAGCATTGCCGCCCACTCAAAACGCGGCTTATAAAAAACCGGTAACGCAAACCAGTGTGCCTGTTCAACGCCGGTCCAGTTAACCATCCCCATAAAAGAAGCCAGCATATAACCGAAAACGACCCCGATCAGGATCGGAATGATGGCAAGAAATCCGCGGAATAACACTGAACCAAAGACGGTAACCCCCAGGGTTACCAGTGAAACAGTCACGGTCTTACTGTCAATCGTGGCCCCCTCAGCCGGCAGTAACCCGGCCATTCCGGCGGCGATACTGGCCAGTTCCAGGCCGATAATCGCCACTATCGCGCCCATCGCTGCCGGAGGAAACATAATATTAAGCCAGCCAGTACCGGCTTTTTTGACCAGCAGCCCGACCAGGCAGAACAGAACTCCGCATAAAATAAATCCCCCCAATGCAACGTTATATCCCTGGGGTAACAGCAACAAAACCGGCGAAATAAAAGCAAAACTGGAACCGAGATAGGCGGGGATTTTTCCTTTACAAATAAACAGGTACAGTAATGTCCCCAGGCCATTAAATAACAGGATGGTGGCCGGATTCACATGAAACAAAATCGGTACCAGTACAGTGGCACCAAACATCGCAAATAAATGCTGTAAACTGAGCGGAATGGTCTGGAGTAACGACGGTCTTTCGTCAACCGCAATAGTGCGCCGTATCATTGCTGCTTATCCCCTTTAAAATTGTCCGGACATAAAAAAACCGACACAGAGTCGGTCTGAAAAAAACACAGCTGCCGGTATATACCGACAACAGATAACGGTGACGTTATCTGTTGTGCAGTTTCACTGTTAAAGAGTAATGACTTCATAGGCCAGCGACCAGCCCGCTGAGCATTACCCGATAACAACGACTGATTATTTAGTACCAAAGATTTTATCACCGGCATCACCCAGACCCGGGATAATATAACCCTGTTCATCCAGTCCCTGATCGACAGAGGCAGTGTACAGTTCAACATCCGGATGTACTTTCTCCAGTGCAGCAATCCCTTCCGGGGCCGCGACCAGTACTAAGACTTTTATACTGTTACAACCGGATTTTTTCAGCAGATCAATAGTGGCGATCATCGAGCCGCCGGTTGCCAACATCGGGTCAACCACCAGCGCCATACGTTCATCCATATTCGAAGCAAGCTTCTGAAAATAAGGCACAGGTTCCAGCGTTTTCTCATCACGGTACACGCCTACCACACTGATTCTGGCACTGGGAATATGTTCCAGTACACCATCCATCATTCCCAGACCGGCTCGCAGAATAGGAACAACGGTAATTTTTTTACCTTTGATCTGATCAACTTGCACCGGGCCATTCCAGCCATCAATAGTGACAGTTTCTGTTTCCAGATCGGCGGTTGCTTCATAGGTGAGTAAACTGCCCACTTCTGAAGCCAGTTCACGAAAACGTTTGGTACTGACATCATGCTCACGCATCAGGCCCAGTTTATGTCTGACCAGCGGGTGTCTGACTTCCACGATCTTCATTATTATTCTCCCGGAGTGTGTTGAGCTAAAAAAAAATCGCCGGATTATAGCGCTTTTTCGCTGTGGCTTATACGCCTGTGTATCAATCCGCAGACATTTTTTGTCTCTGCCACCCTGACGGCGTCTGAAGCTCCGGACAGATAATTTCAGGTTAACATCAGACTCGCAAACGTTTGCCTGCACTGATAGAATAGCCGCGCTCTATTTAAACCACCAACCGCAATTCGCGTGGGGACTCCGCAGTGACCGACAAAACCACTCTCAGTTATAAAGATGCCGGTGTTGATATTGATGCTGGTAATGATCTGGTTGATCGTATTAAAGGTGTTGTAAAAAAAACCCGCCGCCCGGAAGTGATGGGTGGACTCGGTGGATTTGGTGCACTCTGTGCCTTACCACAAAAATACCGTGAACCTATTCTGGTTTCAGGCACCGATGGCGTAGGCACCAAGCTGCGTTTAGCAATGGATCTGAAACGCCACGACCATATCGGTGTTGATTTGGTTGCAATGTGTGTGAATGACCTGGTCGTGCAAGGGGCTGAGCCGCTATTTTTCCTGGATTATTATGCCACCGGGAAACTGGATGTCGACACTGCTGCCGCGGTGATCAGTGGTATTGCTGAAGGCTGTTCACAATCAGGGTGTGCCCTGGTCGGCGGGGAAACGGCCGAAATGCCGGGTATGTACCATGGTGAAGATTACGATGTTGCTGGTTTCTGCGTCGGAGTGGTTGAGAAATCAGAAATTATTGATGGCAGTAAAGTCAGTGATGGCGATGTTCTGCTGGCTCTGGGATCCAGCGGTCCGCATTCCAACGGTTATTCACTGATCCGTAAAATTCTGGAAGTCAGCCAGACAGATCCTTCAGTAAAACAGCTGGAAGGTCAGTCTCTGGCCGATCACCTGCTGGCACCGACCCGTATTTACGTCAAAAATATTCTGAACCTGATTGCACAGGTTGATGTACATGCCATTGCTCACCTGACCGGCGGTGGTTTCTGGGAAAATATTCCGCGTGTATTACCGGAAAATACCCGTGCCGTGATTGATGAAAGCAGCTGGCAATGGCCGGCCATTTTCGGCTGGTTACAACAGGCCGGCAATGTCAGTACTCACGAAATGTACCGTACCTTTAACTGCGGTGTGGGGATGATTATTGCCCTGAGTCCGGAGAATGCTGATAAAGCGTTACAGTTACTGCAGGATGCCGGCGAAAAAGCCTGGAAAATCGGGGTCATTGAAGCGGCCACCACCAGCGATGAGCAGGTAGTGATTAAGTGATGAAAAGGCTGGTGATCCTGATTTCCGGCACCGGCACCAATCTGCAGGCAATTATCGATGCCTGCAGATCTGGCCAGCTTGCAGAAGCCGCTGAAATTGTTGCAGTTTTTAGCAATAAGGTGACCGCCAGCGGACTTGATCGGGCGCGGCAGGCCGGGATTCCGGCACATGCCCTGACACCGTCAGATTTTGCTGACCGTCAGCAATTTGATCGGCAGTTGATGAAACTGGTTGACGAATATTCTCCCGACCTGGTAGTGCTGGCAGGTTATATGCGTATCCTGAGTGCGGAATTCGTACAGCATTACGCCGGTCACATGATCAATATTCACCCGTCATTATTGCCAGCCTATCCCGGCCTGCATACCCATCGCCAGGTTCTGGAGAATGGTGATAAACAACACGGGGTTTCGGTACATTTTGTCACGGAACAGCTGGATGGTGGCCCGGTGATATTACAGGCTGTGGTCCCCGTAAATAACGGTGATACCGAACAACAGCTACAGGATAAAATCCGGGTTCAGGAACATGTGATCTACCCGCAAGCCATTCAGTGGTTTCTTGAAAACCGCCTGAGACTAAAAGATGGTCTGGCTTGGCTGGATGGCACTCCTCTGCCTGCCACCGGTATTCGTTCGCCACTGAGCGAATAGCCACTGAAACGCTGCCGGAGTCACAGGCAGCGTTTTTTTCTTAGCGCCCTCCTCCGCCTTTTTTTGTTACTGAGCAGTATTGGACATTTCTGCAATATTCTCGCCATAATGGCATGAGAAACTGAAGCTTTAGTTGTGTCACAGCAATACGGGGTCAGGATGGGTCAGGAAAAGCTGTATATAGAAAAAGAGTTAAGCTGGTTATCATTTAATGAACGGGTGCTACAGGAAGCTGCTGACAAACTCAATCCGCTTATCGAAAGAATGCGTTTTCTTGGTATTTATTCAAGCAACCTTGATGAATTCTATAAAGTCCGTTTTGCCGAGCTGAAACGCCGGATTCTGATTGGTGAAGAACAAGGCTCAGTGACGGTTCCCCGCCATTTAATGAAAAAAATTCAGCAACGGGTTATGCGGGCAGACCAGGAATTCGACCTGCTTTACAACGAACTGTTGCTGGAAATGGCCCGTAACCAGATATTCCTGATCAATGAACGTCAGCTTTCCACCAACCAGCAGGTATGGCTGCGCGACTATTTTGCCCGCAATCTGCGTCCGCACGTTACCCCTATTTTGCTGAACAGCGAAACCGACCTGACACAGTTTCTGAAAGATGATTATACCTATCTGGCAGTAGAGGTTATCCGCGGTGAAGATATCCGCTACGCCCTGCTTGAGATCCCTTCCGATAAAGTGCCGCGTTTTATTAATCTGCCGGCCGAACCGCCACGCAGGAAAAAACCGATGATCCTGCTGGATAATATTCTCAGATATTGTCTGGATGATATTTTTAAAGGTTTCTTCGATTACGACGAACTGAATGCTTACTCCATGAAAATGACCCGCGATGCAGAATATGATCTGGTCACAGAAATGGAATCGAGCCTGCTGGAGCTTATGTCATCCAGCCTGAAACAGCGATTAACCGCCGAGCCGGTACGCTTTGTTTACCAGCGGGATATGCCAGCCCCTATGGTTGAAATGTTGTGTGAAAAACTCTCTGTTTCAAATTATGATTCCATTCTGGCGGGCGGGCGTTATCACAACTTTAAAGATTTTATCCAGTTCCCGAATGCGGGCCAGCGCAATCTGGAAAATAAGCCACTGCCACCGATCCGTCACGCGGGATTCGATAACTACCGCAATGGTTTTGATGCTGTACGCTCCCGGGATATTCTGCTGTATTACCCGTACCATACCTTTGAGCATGTGCTGGAATTTTTACGCCAGGCATCGTTTGACCCTGCGGTTCTTTCAATAAAAATTAATATCTACCGGGTCGCAAAAAATTCCCGGATTATGGATGCCATGATCCACGCAGCACACAACGGAAAAAAAGTGACCGTGGTCGTAGAGTTACAGGCAAGATTCGATGAGGCAGCCAATATCCATTGGGCGAAACGGCTGACAGAGGCCGGTGTGCATGTCATATTTTCGGCGCCGGGGTTAAAAATCCACGCTAAACTGTTTTTAATCTCCCGCCGGGAAGGTGAAGAACTGGTACGCTACGCACATATCGGCACCGGTAACTTCAATGAAAAAACAGCCCGCTTGTATACGGACTACTCATTGTTAACCTCCGATGCGCGTATCACCAACGAAGTCCGCCGGGTATTTAACTTTATTGAAAACCCTTACCGTCCGGTATCTTTTGATTATCTGATGGTATCGCCGCAGAATTCACGACGTATGCTGTATCAGTTAATTGATCAGGAGATAGCCCATGCACAACAGGGAAATCCGGCAGGAATAACGCTTAAAATCAATAACCTGGTAGATAAAGGACTGATTGACCGCTTGTATGCTGCCTCGGGAGCAGGGGTGAAAGTCAACCTGCTGGTCAGGGGAATGTGCTCACTGATTCCGGACTTACCCGGTATCAGCACGAACATCAGAGTGATCAGTATCCTCGACCGTTATCTGGAACATGACAGGGTCTACATTTTTGAAAACAACGGTGATAAAAAAGTCTATCTCTCTTCGGCAGACTGGATGACGCGGAATATTGATTACCGGATTGAAGTTGCTGTTATAATTCTCGACCCGCAAATTAAGCAACGTATTCTTGATATCATCGGTATTTTGTTCAGCGATACGGTGAAAGCAAGGATCATTGATAAAGAGATGAGTAATCGTTATGTGCCACGCGGTAACCGCCGTAAAGTCCGCGGACAACTGGCTATTTACGAGTACATCAGAAACCTGGAACAACCTGAATAATACCTATGCCAACGACGCCAAAAAAAGCAGCTAAACCGCAGGAATTCGCGGCAATCGACCTCGGTTCTAATAGTTTTCATATGGTTATCGCCCGGGTGGTAGACGGTGCTTTGCAGGTTCTTAGTCGCCTGAAGCAGCGGGTCCATCTGGCTGATGCTATTGATGACCGGAATTGTCTGAGTGAAGAAGGGATCCAGCGCGGCCTGTCCTGCCTGGCGCTGTTTGCCGAGCGTTTACAGGGGTTCCGGGCAGAAAATGTTTCAATCGTCGGAACGCATACATTACGGGTTGTCACTAACGCCGAAGAGTTTTTACAACGTGCGGCCGAAATAATACCCTATCCGATAGAAATTATTGCCGGTAACGAAGAAGCCCGGTTAATTTTTATGGGGGTCGAGCACACTCAGCCGGAGAAAGGCCGCAAACTGGTGATCGATATCGGTGGCGGTTCTACCGAACTGGTGATCGGTGAAGATTTTGAACCCCAGCTGGTCGAAAGCCGCCGGATGGGCTGCGTTAGTTTCTCTAATATTTATTTCCCTGGCGGGACTATTTCGGCAGAAAATTTCCGCCGTGCACGGCTGGCATCGGTCCGGAAACTGGAAACCCTTGCCTGGCAGTTTCGCCTGCAGGGATGGAAATATGCTCTTGGTGCCTCAGGAACCATTAAAGCCGCCTGTGAAGTCCTGGCGGCGCTGGGTGAAAAAGAAAAAACGATCACCCCTGACGGACTTGACCGTTTGTACGATGAAGTGATTAAGTTTAAGTCCTTTGATGCGTTAAGCCTGCCCGGATTATCGGAAGAACGTAAAACGGTGTTTGTCCCGGGGCTGGCAATTTTACGCGGTGTTTTTGACTCACTGGGGATCCGCGAGCTGCTCTATTCGGACGGTGCACTGCGTGAAGGGGTATTGTATGAGATGGAGGGGCGCTTCCGCCATCAGGATATCCGCACCCGCACCGCACAAAGTCTGGCGAACCATTACGCGATTGACAGTGAGCAGGCTGACCGTGTATTACAAACCGCCCGGCATCTGCACAGCCAGTGGCAGCAGCAAAACCCGAAACTGGAAAATCCTCAGCTGACCGCATTATTACAGTGGGCAGCAATGTTACACGAAGTCGGCTTATCGATTAATCACAGCGGAATGCAACGCCACTCATCGTATATCCTGCAAAACTCCAATATGCCGGGCTTTAGCCAGTCACAGCAATTACTGCTGGCAACTTTGGTACGTAATCACCGTAAGGGTATCAAGACGGAGGAATTTCCCCGTTTTATGTCTTTTAAAAAGAAGCAGTTTTTACCCTTGATCTTTATCCTGCGTCTGGCCAGCCTGTTAAGTAACCAGCGCCAGGCAACGACACATCCGGCCAGCCTGAAACTGGAGACCGACGACGGACACTGGACGCTGATTTTTCCGACCGGTTTTTTCAGCCAGAATGCACTGGTGCAACTTGATTTGGAACGTGAACAACTCTACTGGCAGGACGTTACCGGCTGGCAACTGAACCTGAAAGAAGAAGACGAAAAGGAGCCGACATAACATGGATAAGCACTCTCTCCGGCCTGATAACTATTATGCAGAGAAGTATCAGCTCTCACTTCCCCATTCCGAGCTGCGGGAAGCACTCCCCCGTTTAACGGTCGGGAAAGCACTGGATATTGGCTGTGGGCGGGGACGTAACAGCTTATACCTTAACGCCCATGGCTTTGATATTACTGGCTGGGATAATAATCCGGCCAGTCTGGCTCATCTGCAACAGATGATCGATCAGGAACAGCTTTCCCATATTCGCTGTGAAAATATCGATGTAAACCACCACCGGTTTAACGGCAGCTTTCAGTTAGTCATCTCGACCGTGGTAATGATGTTCCTGCAGCCTGAGACCATCCCGCAACTGATTGCCGATATGCAGGCATCCACTGCAAAAGAAGGCTTTAACCTGATTGTTGCAGCTATGGATACCACTGATACTCCCTGCCCGCTGGATTTTCCTTTTACCTTTAAATCCGGGGAGTTAAGCCATTATTATCGTAACTGGCATATTCTGAAATATAATGAACACCACGGTGAACTGCATAAAACTGATGCTAATGGTCAGCGTATCCGTATGCGCTTTGCCACCCTGCTGGCTCAGAAAACATCTATCAAATAAGTGACTCTGCCCTGTCTCATTTGCGGCAGCGTTGCGTGCCGGAGGCAGGGATCATTATTATTAGTCCGTCCGGACCTCATCTGCAGCAGCTCATCACTGTTTTCCGTCACTTCCCGGCCCGTCTGTTTATATTTTCGTTTATGATTAATTATATCTTGCGCCGGATTAACCACGCTGGTTTCTAACAGAGGATGTTGTATGCCCGTACCTCATACCCGTACATTGCAGCAAAAACGTCAGAATATTATTACCGGGTTACTGAATAACCCGGCGCTAATCACTGGCCTGTTAAAATACCCGGCAAAGACCTGCCTTACCGATCCACAACTGGGCCCGCTCTGTAAACAACTCACAACTGATCTCGATAATCTGCATGCTGCTGATATTGCAGATATTCTGGAGTCACTTCCCGAGGATGCCCGCCAGGCACTGTGGCAAATGGTCCCGGCTGAACATCGCGGGCGGGTACTGGTTGAAGCGTCGGAAAATGTCTGGGAAAGTCTGACCGAGCCGATGACAGACAAAGATATTCTGCAAGCGATCGCCCCGCTGGATATCGACGACCAGGCATGGCTGGCCCGTTTTCTGCCACGCGACCTGACCGGACGGCTGCTGACTTCGCTGACCCCGAAACAACGCTCCGACTTGCTGAATATCATCAAAAATGACGTTGATGGTGTGGCACGGGTGATGGATTTCAACTTTATCACCGTGCGTAGTGATATCAGACTCGGGGTTGTGCAACGCTTTCTGCGCCGTAAAGGAAAAATTCCTGAGGGTACTGATAAATTATTTATTACTGACAGTGATAACCGGTTACTGGGTGAACTGATGCTGACCGATATTCTGGTCAATGCCCCGGATCGTAAAGTCTGCGATATCATGAATTCCTCACCGGTGACCTTCCGGCTGGAAGATAAGGCTGAAGATGCCGCCAGTGCTTTTGAACGTTATAACCTGATTTCGGCCGCGGTCACTGACCCGAAACAACGGTTGATCGGCCGTATCGCGATTGAAGATATTATCGACCTGGTGAATCAGGAAAATGAGTCCAGCATCCGAAAAATGGGCGGGGTCAGTCAGGAAGAAGATGTTTTTGCCCCGGTCAGTAAAGCGGTAAAGAATCGCTGGGCCTGGCTGGCACTTAATCTGTGTACAGCATTTATTGCGTCAAGGGTGATAGGTCTGTTTGAAGATACCATTGCCCATTTAGTCGCCCTGGCGACGCTGATGCCGATTGTTGCCGGTATCGGCGGTAATACCGGAAATCAGACCATCACCATGATTGTCCGGGCCCTCGCTTTACATCAGGTCGAACCGGGTAACTTTTCATTTCTGTTTCTGCGGGAGCTTGGGGTCGCGTTAATTAACGGGATTTTCTGGGGCGGTATTATGGGGCTGATAACCTGGCTGCTGTATCACAACCTGGCATTGGGCGGAGTGATGATGCTGGCTATGATCCTTAACCTGTTGCTTGCTGCCTGTATGGGGGTATTAATTCCGCTAATAATGACCAAACTGAAGCGGGACCCTGCTATTGGTTCCAGCGTACTGATTACCGCCATGACGGATACCGGCGGTTTTTTTATCTTTCTCGGTCTGGCAACCCTGTTCCTGCTTCATTAATACAATCCGCCCCCTTTCGGGGGGCGGTTGTATTATGATTATTTGTCCAGTGCGTAAGCAATCACATAATCACCGCGGTCCGGAGACTGACGTCCGCCACCCGCAGAAATCAGGATATACTGTTTACCGGTCTTCGGCGAAACATAGCTCATCGGTCCGCCCTGACTGCCGACAGGTAAACGCGCTTTCCATACTTCTTTACCGGTTGAGCTGTCAAAAGCACGCAGGTAGTAATCCTGGGTCCCGGCAATAAATACCAGCCCGCCCTGTGTCGCCAGCGTACCGCCCAGTGTTGGCATACCGACAGGCATTTTTACCCCCATTTTAATGCCGAACGGGCCGGTATCCTGAACCGTACCCACCGGCACCTGCCAGACAATTTTCTGCGTATTCATATCAATAGCACTCAGAGTACCGAACGGTGGTGCCTGACATGGAATACCCAGCGGAGACATAAAGCGGTTTTTATTCACCGAATAAGGTGCACCTTTCATCGGTACGGCGCCCATTCCGGTATTAACAGCCTCACCGCCGGTATTCACCGCAGTCTGTGCCTCAGGGTCGGCTTTGATCAGCTGCTGCCACAGGCCGAGGCGCATATCGTTGACAAAGATGTAGTGGTTCACCGGGTCGACAGACAGACTGCCCCAGTTCATTCCTCCCAGAGAACCAGGGAAGCTCAGCGATTTATCGGTACCTGGTGCGGTATAGAGTCCGTTATAACGCATTGATTTAAAGCTGATACGACATACCAGCTGGTCAAAAGGGGTGGCCCCCCACATATCAGACTCTTTTAATGTCTGCGCACCAATTTGTGGCATCCCGACAGAACGTGGCTGAGTATAGCTGTATTGCTCCCCCGGGATCCCTCCGCCCTGCACTGTGACATTTTCCACTTTGGTCAGTGGTTTTCCTGTCAGACGATCCAGCACATAAATCTGTCCTGCTTTGGTGCCCACAACGACTGCCGGTTTTTCACTGCCATCGCCGGTTTTAAAATCAATCAGGCCCGGTTGCATAGGAACATCAAAATCCCACAGATCATTGCGGACTGTCTGATATACCCATTTTTCTTTACCTGTGGTCGCATCAACAGCAAGCACAGAAGCACCGTATTTATGATCCAGTGCTGTGCGGTTTGCTCCCCAGATATCAACAGAAGAACTGCCCATCGGCATAAATACGGTATTCATCGACGGATCATAAGACATCGGCGCCCATGAATTCGGGGTACTCCTGACATAATGTTCTCCGGTTTTCAGTACTGCATTAGGATCCTTGTTGCCCGCATCAAAGGCCCAGCGCAACGCTCCCGTGATAACGTCATACCCACGGATCACACCACCGGGCATATCCGTACTGACGTTATCAGATACCCGGCCACCGACCACCACAGTCGTACCCGCCAGGGTCGGTGCCGATGTGATCACATATTGCGGATCCGGCGCATGGCCCATCCCGGCTAACAGATTCACTGTACCTTTGTTACCAAAGTCTTCACAGAATTCACCATTGTCAGCGTTCAGCGCAATCAGGCGGTCATCGATAGTATTCATCAGAATACGACGTTCACAGCCTCCGGCATTTACCGTAGCCACCGGAGCCGGTGGCGTACTGCCAGGTACAGTTGGCTGCGGTACCGGCGCGGTCGCATCAAAATAAGCCAGACCACGGCAGCGCATCCAGACAGACGATTTGGCGTTGATATCAGCTTTCCAGATCTGCTTCCCTGTATCCGCATCAACCGCAATCACATTGTTATGGGGAGTACACAGGAAAACACGGTCCCCGATCTGCAAAGGTGTTTGTTGATCTTCTGCACCGTTACCATCAGGACTAAGGGGAATATCCCCGGTGTGGAAAGTCCAGGCAGGTTTCAGTGCTGAAATATTATTCCGGTTAATCTGATCCAGTGCGACAAAGCGGCTGCCACCGGGGGTATTACCGTAGTTGTCCCAGTTTTTCTGCATCCGGTCTTTGGCTACAGGTACCAGCGGCTGTTGCTGGCCAGCAAATGGCACCGGATCATGGGGGACAAACATATAACCAAATGACACCGCAAAGGCCACAACAGACAGCAAGCCTAACAGATAAGCACTTTTCCACTCCGATGCACGGTTTTCATAACGGCGCAAAGGAGGCAGTAATAAGAAAGCAATAATTGCCAGTCCGCCCGGATACATCAGTCGGGAAATTAACGGCCAGAAATTAAGCCCCGCATCGGCAAGCGCCCATAGAATGGTCCCGGCCATGGTCAGAATATAAAGCACTGCCCCGGAAGAACGGCCGCGTAGCAAAAGATAGCCGCTGATCAGCATCAGAATACCCGAGATCAGAAAATACCAGCTTCCCCCCAGTGAGATCAGTTTGATACCGCCATAAATAAAAAAAATGGCGGTCAGTACGAGTATTATCCCAAGTAAAAAACTACCTGTTTTGAGCCATAAAGGCTTTTTTTTTGATGTCGAGGTCATACGTATACACCCTGGTTTTAAGTGAAACCAAATTATACATACTGAAAACAAAAACAGAACATTTGATAAACATTTACACTGGTAATTGCTACTTAAATATGATTTTACAGATAAATATGGCTACATCCTGCTCAGCATAACCGGGGGAATTTGCTACTGGTTTAAAAATATGTGACTTTTCTGTGATATTATCCGGCAAAACTCTTAGCCTGCATAAATTGTGAATACCGAATATGTCACTGTCTATCACTTTGTTCCGTCGCCGGAAGTTTTACCTGCTGCTGATACTGATGATTATTGCCTCCCTCTGGCTGTGGCCGAAAACAGTTCCGCCAGATACCATGCATTATTACCGTTCGTTACTGTGTGCCGTTGCAAGCGGGCCAGAACAGGTCACCGCAGATAACTTTACCCGGGTACTGGAAAAAACCGTTGAAGGTTCTAATTCCGATTATTCATTGCGGAAGTATCACTATAATAGTACGGCAGGAAATGCAGTGGTGAAGGAGTGGAACAGGCTGAGCGCCGATCAGCAGCAACAAGCCAGGACGACCAGTCAGCGCTGTCTGATACTGCTGCAATCCGTACAATAACGTTCCGGGTAGCCGGTTATCAGCAACGGTATTTCTTCTGCCAGGATACCGTTACACCCGCAACCCCTTCCGGTCCCTGATTTTGACGGCCAGGCCCTGCCGCCGGACTTCGGCGATCCGCAGCGCCTGAGGATACCGGTCAAACCGGAATGTAAAATGCCGGACATATCGCCACTATTTTCGTCACGGACCAATCCCCCGGTGGTTACTGGAAAAGCCGGGGTTATAACTGGTTCGGCGATGCCTGAAGGCTTATCCGTTATTACGACAACCGCGGATCACAGTTAATAGCCATTACACATATCCAGCCGCCCGGAGACGCCGGCTCCGGCTAAAATTGCTGTAATCTTTTCACTAATTTGCCTGACCGCAACTGCGGGTAAAGTCGCGGCAGAAATATGCGGAGTTATACGAATTTTATGATGCTGCCAGAAAGGGTGATACGACGGCAGCGGTTCCTGCCCGACAACATCCAGTGTTGCGCCGGCAATTTTTCCACTGTCTAACGCCTGAAGCAGGTCATCATTCACCAGGTGCTCCCCTCTGCCGGCATTAATGATATAAGCACCATCCGGTAACCAGTGAAAATGTGCCGTACACAGGATCCCCCGGGTTGACGGGGTTAATGGTAACAGGCAGACGAGAATCCGGCTGGCTGACAGAAAATCATTTAATCTGCTATCGCCGCTATACAAAGTAATATTGCGGCTGCTATGGGGGGTTCTGCTCCATGCATTTACTCTGAAACCTAATGCATGTATGCGTTCAGCAACCGCCTGTCCCAGAACACCAAAACCTAAGATCCCGACACTGTACTCATTTTTATTGCGTGGCGAACGTACCTGCCAGATCTTTTTTTCAGACTGTACAGCATACTCATCCATTTCACGGTAGTGATGTAATACCGCATGAGAAATATAGTCACTCATCTGTTCAGCCATCCCTGCATCTTCCAGCCGGATCACCGGAATATCCTCAGACAACCTCAATTGACGGATAGCATCAACCCCGGCCCCGGCATTAAATATGGCTTTCAGGGAAATCTGCTGATCCAGCATTTCCTGAGAAGGATTCCAGACGATGGCGAAATCGGCCGGTGGCATATGGGGCTGCCATACCGAAACCTTTGCCCCGGGCAGCTGTTGCTTAAGACAGGTAACCCAGTGGCTGGCAAGAGCGTAATCATCCCCGAACTGACAAATTATATGCATAGTTAAGATTCCCGATTGTATAAATAACCCCCTGTAAACTTGCTTATCATTAACATATCTGGCCGGAGAAGACCGGGAATATTATTACCCGGCAGAAATTATTCTGTATTATTCAGCTATACGGCGTCAGGCATTCAGCCGCTCCTTTATCTCAGGCAGAGACGGATCATTCTATGAGAAATACAGAACATCTGGGCGGAGTTACCGCTTTTGTTACCACCGCACAGTTAGGGAGTTTTACAGCAGCGTCAGAAAGACTCGGGCTGACTAAATCTGCGGTAGGTAAAAGCGTCAGCCGTCTGGAAAACCGCCTCGGTCTCAAGCTTTTCCTGCGAGCCACCCGCCGGTTAAGCCTGACACCGGAAGGTGAACGTTTTCTGCAAAGCTGTCAGAATGCCCTCGACATCCTGCAGCAAGCCGAAGCTGAACTGACCTCACATATTGCCCGGCCTGCCGGACGGTTGCGGGTTGATTTACCGGCAGCATTTGGCAGACAACGTATCCTGCCCCTGTTACTGACAATAATACGCCGTTATCCGGAACTGACATTAACCGTAACCTTCAGTGAAAGGTTTGTTGATCCTATCGAAGAAGGTATTGATCTGGTTATCAGAATAGGAGAACTCGCTGACAGCAGTGGCCTGGTTGCCAGACGACTGACGACCCAAAAACTGGTTATCTGTGCAGCTGCCGATTATCTGGCTCAGTATGGTGAACCTGTGACACCACAGGAGCTGAACAGGCATCACTGCATCACTGGCTTTCGCAGGCATCAGCCTTTATCCTGGTTATTAAAACACCCTGACGGCGAAATAAGCCGCTATACTCCGCCCGCGACCCATGAGTTTGCGGATGGTGACGGAATGCTGTCAGCGGTACTGGCGGGCTGCGGAATATCACAATTACCCTTATGGCTGGTGGGCAGACATCTGAAAAGCGGGGAGTTAAAAGAAGTACTGAACGGATATTCCGGAGGAGAAATACCCGTCAGTATCCTCTGGCCAAAAAACCGCCAGTTATTACCAAAAATACGCTATGTGGCTGATGAGTTGCTTCAGGCAGCAGCCGATGGCTTACTGGACTAATAACCAGTCAGAGCACCGGCTGTTACTGATCACTGGATGAGTCCTGAGCTAATAATAATGCGGTATTTCCGGCGGTATTTCCGGCGCGATTTTTCGCGACAATACTTAAAAAAGCCAGTATCGAAAAAATAATACTGCTTAATACGACTGAATGGGTGCCGAAGCGGGCAATAAACCACCCGCCGGTTAATGAACCAATAGTAATCCCCAGATTAGAAAATGACATATACAGACTGTTAGCGAATTCAGGAGCTTCACTCGCCTCACCCATTAGCCAGGTCTGACTGACAACTAACCCTGAAGAGTGGCAGATACCCCAGAAAACAGTGAGTAAACACATTGCCAGTGGCGAAAAACCCAGCCACCATACCAACAGTAAAACAATACCAAATATCAGAGGGTAGTAATGTGTAGTCTGAATAACATTTTTTTGCAGAAAATGACTGAATATAAAGTTACCTATAAATCCACAGACCCCGAATAAAATCAGCATGGCACTGATATAATTATTATTAATTTTGGTAACCCCGGATAAATAGTCAGAGATATAGCTAAAAGCTGAGAACATTGCCGCAAATATCATAGAAACGGTAATGATTGCCATCCATAGCCTCTTATTGCGTAACACACTGACCCGGGTTCTGAATGACATCTTTTCGCGTGCCGGCATGGAAGGAATAAAGAATAACACCCCGATAAACGCTATAAAACAGGCTGCCGCACCAAAGTAAAATGCCGCCGCCAGAGAAACATTTTCAGCAATCAGAGCACTGAGCGGTACCCCTAACACCAGACCGACAGCAACACCTGCAAAGACTATCGCCGCAGCACCGGCTCTTTTGGCTTCAGGTACAGAATTTGCTGCAACAACCAGAGCCACTGCAAAAAATACAGCATGAGCCAGAGCTGGCAAAATGCGAAATAATAACATCAGGTTAAAAATATCCGTAGTCGTATAAATAAGATTAGAAATAATAAAGACTGCCAGAATGGATAACAGTACCTTCTTTTTATTAAATCCGGAAAGCGACAGGGTAATAAACGGCCCGGTGACTGCAACAACTATTGCATAGATACTGACTAATAAACCTACCCGTACCGGCGTAACATGCAGTTGTGAAACCAGCCCGGGTAATAAGCCGATAACCGCGATTTCAGTGGTAATAACACCAAACACTGCTACTGACAGAGTCAGTAACAGCAGTGTGCTTTTATTGTGCATAAAAACCCTCTGCGAGATATATCGCAAATTAAGAAAATAAAAATAACCGTATCGCACAGTGATGTGCTATGACCTGATGAGGTTGCAAAGATCATCGCGGAATTTAGCTAATGTGGAAATAGCTGCTCGGGCATTACATTGGCGACAAAAATTCTTCAATGACGCGGTTCACCTGCATCAATACAACAATTTTTCTGATATCTGAAAATATGCTTATCATA
The DNA here is from genome assembly GCF_018257595.1 of Tatumella sp. JGM94. Taxonomy (NCBI): domain Bacteria; kingdom Pseudomonadati; phylum Pseudomonadota; class Gammaproteobacteria; order Enterobacterales; family Erwiniaceae; genus Tatumella; species Tatumella sp. JGM94. Next base: position 33,387 of record NZ_JAERJN010000027.1, read on the forward strand.
AGATTTCACCGCAGAAATACGGCCAGTGGTGGTCATCCCGCCAGCTGCGCGAGCGGAGAGGTAATGGTGTCATACGGGACTCAATGTAAGTCGTCCCTGCCCCTGAAAAAGAAGACAAGGCGCTCGTTCAGCGGGCTGATAACCGCAGTGTGCGGCCGGGCGCGGTGTTATTCGCGGGAATTATCGCTATTTCATAGGACTGTTTTGCTTTGCTGTTATAGCCTCTCTTGCCATAATCGACGTTCTGCTGCAATCTGTGGTTTTTCTGTTCCTGCACTTCATCTTGAAAAAAATTCAAGTTCGTTGAAATTAAATCACTTCCCCTCTGCCAGCGAGTCAGGCATAAATTATGCAATATTATTCACTTTTGGTAATGTGAAAACGGCGATGCGGGGTAACGATAATCTCCGGAAAATCAGTCTATAACGCCGGTTTTCATCTCAGGACTCAGGACGCAGGCAGACAATGAATAAAGATTTTACCTATACAATTACAAAAAGTCGTTTCGATGAGAATTATAATCCTTCGGAAAACACCCGTATCACAACCAACTTTGCTAACCTTGCCCGGGGCGATAACCGCCAGCAAAACCTGCGTAATACCATCGTGATGATGAATAACCGCTTTAACTCACTGGCCAGTTGGGATAACCCGCAAGCAGATCGCTATGCCATCGAAATTGACATTATCTCTGTTGAAATGAAAATCGAAGAACAGGGTGAAAGTTTTCCGGTGATTGAGATTCTGAAAACCAATATTCTCGATAAGAAAACCGGTCAGCAGATTGAAGGTATTGCAGGAAATAACTTTTCTTCCTATGTGCGCGACTATGACTTCAGCGTATTGTTGCCGGAGCACAACAAAAACAAATCAGATTTCACCGTTCCTGATAATTACGGTGTTCTGCACGGTAACATTTTTAAAAGCTTCGTGAATTCTGATGCGTACAAAAATCACTTTAAAAAAACACCGGTCATTTGTCTGAGTGTCGCCAGTAAAAGTGTTTATCACCGCATCGGTAACACACATCCGGTACTGGGTGTTGAATACCAGCAGAATAAGCACTCGCTGACTGATGCCTATTTCGAAAAAATGGGCTTACAGGTTCGCTATTTTATGCCTGAAAACAGTGTTGCTCCGCTGGCTTTCTACTTTTCCGGAGATTTGCTCAGTGACTATACAAATCTTGAGCTTATCAGCACCATCAGTACTATGGAGACATTCCAGAAAATCTACCGGCCTGAAATTTACAACGCTAACTCAGCAGCCGGACTGCAGTATCAGCCGAGCCTGAATTATGATGATTATTCATTAACCACGATTGTTTACGACCGTGAAGAGCGCAGCCGGTTAGCCATTGAGCAAGGTAAGTTCACTGAAGAATATTTCATCAAACCGCACAGCACTATTCTTGAGCAATGGTCTGCTGGTTACAAAGCTTAATTGATTAAAAATATAAGGTCACCTGCAATGAAAATTTTATTACCTACATCAACAGCCGGTAGTCTGCCTAAACCTTCATGGCTTGCGCAGCCAGAGAAATTATGGTCACCGTGGAAACTGGACGATGAAATATTAATCGAAGGGAAAAAAGATGCTCTGCGTTTATCCCTTGATGATCAGCTGCGGGCCGGTATTGATATCGTCAGTGATGGCGAACAAACCCGTCAGCACTTCGTGACGACCTTTATCGAACATCTTAGTGGCGTTGATTTCGAGAAACGTGAAGTGGTTAAAATCCGTAACCGCTATGATGCCAGTGTACCAACCGTTGTCAGCGCAGTGGAACGCAGGAAACCGGTGTTCGTTGATGATGCCAGGTACCTGCGTCAGTTAACCAGTCAACCGATTAAATGGGCATTGCCTGGACCGATGACAATGATTGATACCCTGTATGATAACCACTACAAAAGCCGCGAAAAACTGGCATGGGAATTTGCGAAGATCCTGAATCAGGAAGCGCGCGAATTAGAAGCTGCCGGTGTGGATATTATTCAGTTTGATGAGCCGGCCTTTAATGTATTCTTCGATGAAGTTAATGACTGGGGTGTGGCGGCATTAGAGCGGGCTATCGAAGGCCTGAAATGTGAAACTGCGGTTCATATTTGCTATGGCTATGGTATCAAAGCGAATACCGACTGGAAAAAAACCCTCGGCACAGAATGGCGTCAGTATGAGGAAGCATTCCCGAAACTGCAGAAGTCGAATATCGATATTGTTTCACTGGAATGCCAGAACTCTCATGTTCCTATGGACCTGATTGAACTGATCCGCGGTAAAAAAGTTATGGTCGGAGCTATTGATGTCGCGACTAATAGCATTGAAACTCCGGAAGACGTCGCCAATACCTTACGTAAAGCACTGCAATTTGTTGATGCTGATAAACTTTATCCTTCAACTAACTGCGGTATGGCCCCACTGTCCCGCCAGGTCGCTAACGCTAAACTGCATGCATTAAGTGCCGGTGCAGAGATTATCCGCAAAGAACTGGCCTGATAAATAATAAGATGGCTGATATATTTTATCAGCCTTTCCACGCGGGATTTCCCCGCGTTTTTTATTCCTGAGTGAAAACACCTGTAAACGAAAGCTGTATTTCAACAGAAATATCCAGCCCGGACTGACGGAGTAGATCCTTTACCTGGCGACAGTGAGGTTCAGACATCACTTCCGGCCCTGCCTCTGTATGTATTTTCCCTCTGCTACTTTCATTCTGGCCGGAAAACACGATAGCCACAGCAAGACCGGACAATAACAGCCCGGCGCGGTATATTATTCAGGTACGTTGATTTTCTTAAATACCGGTTTGTTGCTGGTTTTATACTCTGCGAGAGAGAATTTCTGATAGTTCATATCGTTATAACCCCGAATAAACATTACGCCGTCAGAAAGATCTGTCAGGCTGGTCCAGACCGTATATTCTGACGACTCAGTACCGGTCGGACCGAACTCTCCGATAGTATCAGTCGTAATATTTTTCACCCGATCGAAATTATTCATGATATGGGCCAGGTTATTCACCGCAGTAGCCGTATTATCTGATTTCGGGGCATAGGTGGTGTAGTAAACTGCGCGGACAAAACGGCCGACTGAAGTATCAGAAGATGGTAACGCAGAGGTCGCAATCCCGCTATCGGGCTGAGCCACTTTAATATTACCCAGCACAGCTGCCGAACGATCTTTATTTGTCAGTTGTGTATAGTTATTAAGGTTTTGCAAATGCCATTTAAAGTCAGGGCCGTTAGTCATCACTCTGGTCGGGTTATCATAAACACGGAATTTCCCGTCATTCGCTTCAACCACAATACTGCCGCCACTTTTGTCATAAAATGCAAAATGGAAAGGAGAAGTGACCCCGCCCAGTTTTTCAAGAACCGGGGACCAGAAGTGCCCGCTGTTAACTGCCTGGCGGACCTGTTCTACCGTTGAAAAATTCGCTAATGCCCATTCGCCGATCGAAGTCACAGGCACAGAGTCCTTATACTCTGTTTTCGGCAGCGGCGTCAGAGTAGCGGACGGTACCATATTAGCGCTGAAAGACAGGCCCGCCGCATTGATACCTTCCATCATATTATGATCATCGCCATCAAAATAAACATCAGAGGTAATGGCTAAAATCGGGTATTTAGCGGTGTAAGCCACACTATTTTGTCCGTCAGGTGCTTTTTTCTGGAACGCAGTACCTGCCGGATAGTAGGTTAACCAGGAGGGTAAATCTTCAGAGAGTTCCAGTGTCCGGCCATGGAATACATCACCTTTTGTGTCAGTAATTGCCAGGCTGGTACAGGCAATCGCTGGCAGGGACGCACTTAACAGGGCCGGAATCAATATATATAAAGAGGATTTAAATTTCATGATATACCTTTTGATGAATAGTCTGCGGAAACAGTGATAATTAAGGATAGTTCACTTTCCGTAAACTGCAGGTAATCGATAGTCCCTCCGTGACCGGATACAGAGCCCGTTTTTACAGGGTGCCCCGCCGGATAGCGGTCATGACGGTACGTCAGACCGCCGGAAGATGTTTGTTTTTTGACATATTTTGATACATGAACTGCCACACTGAACAATTAAAATATGTTAATGTATTCTTAATATAAGTATGCTTCACCTCATTCTCTTTGAAAAGAAAAATCCGCTTACTTTCTGTCGGATAGCGGTGCGTTTTGATTACCGCCATATCTGATATGGGGTGCTGTAAGTTTATTTAAAGCCATTTTATTGCTATATACGGTAGATTATGAGCCCGTTAAAGGTATTGTTTGGTGGGAATTCATCCCATCCTCTGTGGAAAGATAATGTTTTCAGAGCTAAATTTGCCCTGCGTAGTTTGTTCTATCCTGTCTCCACTTTCAGATATATAAAAAAAATTACCAGCCTTGATATTTACCCTCAGGTAATCAGTATTCAGGGGATAATTCTGGCTAAACATCACCGTGTCTATCTGAAAAAAGGAAGCTCAGTTGCAGAACGGGTAAAATATATTACAGATCATTACTCCCTGATTAATTCTATGAGTAATATCAGTCTGAAAAACATCCTTATCAGTCAGTCGGTAGTCAGTATCGCACAGTTTTCCGGCAAACAAGGTGAAGAGTTTACGCTTTACTGCAAACCAGGAAACTTTGATCGGGAAGGCGAAATAACGATTATTATGGATTATCAGGGGCACACTGTTTCACTGATCACCTTCTCGATAGTGAATATCAATAATAAAAGAACTCTGTTTATTGGCGGGCTTCAGGGGCCAAATAATGAAGGCGCCAGTGACCTCATCAGAGAAGCCACCAAGTCAGCCAGCGGGTTGTTTCCTAAACGAATCATGATGGAAGTGATCTCAGTTTTTTCCGGATTACTCTCTGCAGAGTCGGTCTGTGCAGTCAGTGATGATATGCATGTCTTTAAAAGCTCCCGTTATCACCGGAAGAAAGGTAAATTACTATCCAGTTATAATGACTTCTGGCTCTCCCTCGGCGGGACGCTAAAAGATGATAATACCTTCGAACTACCGGTGATAATTGAACGGAAAAAAATCGAAGATATCGCCAGTAAAAAACGCTCTGAATATAAACGACGTTATCAGCTGCTGGATGATATGAAGGACAGTATCCTGACCACAGCCAGCGGTGAAGCTGTTACCGTTTCCCATCAGGCAGTCACTGTGTGACTGAGTACTGTTCTGCCAGTGCGCCACCAATGGCGCACTGGACCGACAGCGATAAATCTCAGACTTTACCGCGGATTTTTCTGGAAAAATATTTAAGGCTGTCTTTTGTTTTTATTAAAGAGTAAATAAGCCCGCCCGACTCTATATCAAGATTATATTTTTTCTTCAGAGCCAGTCGGTCATTAGCCTGACACACTTTAATGCTGCCGCGGCAGGATAAATCAATAACTTTCAGCTTGCCATCAGGCTTGCAGATAAAGTTAGCCGGATGAATATCATTTGAGGCCAGCCCGGCCTGATGAAGAGATAATATTGATGATGCGACTGCTTCATAGTGATCGCTGATATTCTCATCACTGAGTGCATAACCATCAGCATATTCGTAGACACAAAAAGAATCGACACACTGGCCAAACTTTATTTTTTCTGCCACATAATACAAACGAGAAGTAATATCAATTACATCCTGCTTATATCTGTCGATTTTCTTAATCAGTTTGAGATTAAATGATCCTGAAAATAATGCCGATAATTTCTTTTCAAATCGCTGATCAACTTCTCTGTCACGTTTCAGTATAAATTTCTTAGATTCATGTTCAAAGATCATGACATTACGCAGAGCATTACCACTGGTTAAATACTCTCCCTGAATATCATTATTCATCATCGCGGATATCAGGCGATGAAAGGTTTTACCTTCATCTGAAAAGTAAATACGATAGCCATTATGTTTCAGTTTGTGAACTGACAATGTTATCACCTTAAGGAAAAATTAAGGTTAACGGTATACTACTTTCTTTTCATTATCAATTTATTCTAATTATTGCCCTCTGACCGGTTAACGGAGATATTTCAACCCGTTTTGATTAAAAATCAGTGAAAAAAGCAGATTATGCCGACAAAAAAACTGATTTTCACTGAGGTGATCTATAGAAATTTAAACCATAAATAGCTCTATCTGCTAATTTAACCAGACCCGGCCTGTAATTGTAGTTATTTTTTAATCAATCCAGTTCAAAAAATACCTTATATAATAAACATTAATTAACATTATTAAATAATCTGACATTTATGGTTTTTGCCGCCCCGCAGGAGGCGACAAGGCAAAGGGCGCAAAGGCCCTCTGCACTCCGGGCCTGTGCGGCAGACCGTTCCGCCGCTGCGCGGTACCTTCATTCATTCCCGGCCGGGGCTGTGGTGTAACGCTTGCGCTGATATGCAATATGTAAACCCGGCGGGGTTCTGTTCGCCATTACGTAAAGTCATTTTTTACTGCCCCGCTGCGGGCGACCAGGCAAAGGGCGCAATGGCCGC
>NZ_JAERJN010000028.1:0-36877 GCF_018257595.1 Tatumella sp. JGM94
GAATTTTTGGCGGCAGTACTGGCCCCGGATATCTGAGCATCAACTTTCGACTGTTCCGCTTTATTATCAATCTCAGTGGTCAGGTCTTTAGCTAAATCTGTTTTGCTGATTTCCCCGGAAATATAGCTCAGTACATCGCTGGCACGGGAAGACGACTGCCCCTTCACATAATCAGTCCGGTCAGACTGATTACCCGATTTATCTGTGAATGCAGCCCGGAAGTAACGCACCACGCCGGCCGCAAGTCCGGTCAGTGAATAAGTGCTTTGAGGGTACGGAATATCAGCCAGCAGCGTTTCATCTGAATGGTCAGCAAGTGTTGAAACCATAAGCGTAGTTTTCAGGCCGTCATCAGAGCCGGTACCGAATGACCAGGTCAGATCTATCCCGAACACAGTGTTATCAGAGGCAGTCAGTGAGACCGGTACCGGCGGTTTTCCCTGCTTCCCGCTGAGGGTGACGGTATCAGCCGTTCCCCAGGGTGAAGATATTCCGGAGGAGTTTATCGCACGGACTCTGACTTCATAAACACCGGCATAAATATTATTGACGGCAAATCCCTGGCTGCTAACCGTCCCGGTATTGATCCACTCCCCGTTGTCACGCCGCCACTGGGCAGAATATTTAACCGCGCCTTTCACGGCACCCCATGACACCTGAAGTGAAGACACACTGATCCCCTGGGATGTGTAATTGACTTCGTTTACCGTAATATTTACAGGCGCGGGCATAACGGCTGCAGGGGTTATCGTTACCGGTGCGGCCTGAATTTTCACCCCGTCATCAATATAGGCAAATTTATTCGGGTCGTACTGAACGCCGGCGATCGTAAAGGTACCGTCACCGTTATCAGAAACAGAGGTTACCCGGAATTGCTGCACCGCAAGGTTATCACTGTCAATCACCCAAACCGCACCAGCGACCGGTGTCTGGCTGTATGCAGTATTCACAGTGAGCGTTTTTTTATCATCACTGATATTACCGATGGTCCGTGCCTGTGATGTGCCGTCAGGCAGATTGAGAATCAGCCGGTCACCTGCTGCGAAATCGGCAGCTCGGTCGAGCGTAAAGACATTCCCGTTTACAGCAGACAGCCTGCCGCCGTTCTGTTTTCCGGCGCGGTACGGATCAGCCACACCAATGATTGAAGCAGGCAGCGGAATATGACCGTCAAGACCGACACTGAAACTTACGGTGCCGTCTTTCGAGTTTGACAGCAGTGCCCAGCGGCCCCGCCGGTTGGCTTCACTTTGTGACGTGCAGCCAATGGCCGTCAGAGTCATTTCGTTCACGCCGTAGCGGGCAATCAGATCGGGCTCACAGACAGGCTCAACTGTGTCGGCGTAATGATTTTGCGGGTCTGAGTAGCTGACCTGGCAGGAGGTATAACGGTTTTTATATGAACCGCCGGCATAAGTGAACAGTCCGTCAATGACATTTGCCGCCGTATAGGTCCAGTCCGGATCATCCGCGGGTGTGTCAGCAGTGACAGTAATCTGATCATTTCCCCAGAAGGTAATGCCGCGGAATACAGCAGCCAGGTCGTTCAGTACGGTATAGGCATCGTCCTGACTCTGAATGAATACGTTACAGGTAAACCGCGGTTCGGTCCCGCCTGCACCATCTGACACTTTCTGATCACAGTAAACGCCAATCTGATACAGTTCCCATTTATCAATCATTGAGGCATCAACACGGTTACCCATACCATAAACTTTATCCAGCAGAAGATCGTAAAAAATCCAGGCCGGGTTATCTGAATAGGCAAGCTTAAAGCCACCGGACCATGCACCGGTGTAAGTTCTGGCTTCAGAGTCATAGTTATCCGGTACGCGGATGATTTTACCTTTGACTTTACACGTCACCTTCGGGGCGCTGCCGCTGAACTGCTCAGCATCGGTTTCTATATACAGTAAGGCGGTATTCGGATAACGCAGTTTACTGTCGATGACTTCCGCAAATGAAAAGACTTTAAAGGCATTAACCAGTTTGCTGTCTGTCGAATCATCGGTGATACGGCGGACACGTACGGCCCAGCCAGACGCTGATGCCGGCAGGTTAATACGGTGATCACGCTGGTATTCTGAGGTGGTTTTACCGTCAAACTTACCGGATACCATGGTCTGCCAGCTTCCGCCGCCGACGGACAGATCGATAGCATATTCCGTGACCGTTCCGGCCATATCGCCGTTGTCTTTGTACTGATACTGCGCAGGCAGGGACAATTTTACCCGCACAGCATCCAGCGCAGCATTGGTAAACTGACGCGTCCAGGGAGATGCCTTTTTGACGAGGATACCGACTGACAATTCATTATCCACCTCTGGCATGCCCTGGATATACGACTGATCCTGTGTGCCGTTACGGAAATCAAATTTAACGCCGGTGAAATTGTAAGACCCGTCACTGTTGGCGAGTGGCGTATCATTCAGAAAAATATCCTGTGGTGACAGCGAACCTTCTATTTCACCTTCGGCAACGGCAACCAGCATTTTCAGCTTATCCGTCGACAGTAAGTCATCCGCCTGTTCAACTGGCGTATGGGCACTTGCAGCCCCGCCTTTGGCACCCTGAATGGTATTCATTGACATAAAAACTCCATAAAAAAACCACCCTGAGGTGGCTGAACATTTCTGAATGATTTACTGCTGGTCGCCGGAGAATATACCGGCACTGATAATCGCCCCGCCCACTTCCCGTTCTCCGTAAAGCAGCGGTACCGGGTAACCCATCGCTACGGTATTCACCGGTGCGCCGAAAGCATAGTTTGGCTTGTTTTCGGTGGATGAGCTGCCGACGGCATATTTGGGCTGAGGGGTCAGCATCTGGACAACACCGCCCAGCGCCATCGACAATCCGATACCTGTTAATGCCGTACTGACTGACGTTGCGCTGAGACCAAGCAGTGTAAGTGAACTACCGGCGGTAAAGTATGCTCCGACCAGTGCAGCGGCACCGATAACAACCTGCAGGAGTCCGCCGGATTTTGCCCCCTGGGGCACCGGCTGCATTGTGTAAGTCTCCGAAGTGCGCGTCAGGCCAAATCCGTCAATACCGATATTGTCTGTACCGGTAAAGAAAGCAAACCGGATACCGTCATGGTGCGCCAGTGCCATGTATTTACGGAAACCGGGCACCTGGGCGCACATAGCCCTCAGCATTTCGTTCAGGTCATCAACATGATACCGGTGCTCTTTACCGAATCGCTTACCGGCCTGACCTTTAAGGATGAGCGTTTTTAACATCAGGAATATCCTTGTGCCGGACAATCCGCACAGTCCGGTCACGGAAATATTGTCCGTAAGGGACCCGCGCTGAGAGATTGCCGAAATTGTGATGAAGAATAAGATTGTTGCCGAGATAAACGGCGGCGTGGTTGGTAACCGGCGAACCGATGCGCATCATAACCATGTCACCTGGCTGAAGGTGCTGAACTTCACGAAAGCCCTCCGCATACCAGTGATCTTCATAGCGGTTTTCTTTGCCGTCCTTCCACCATTCGTACGGTACCGACCAGTTTTTCAATACAATGCCGAACTCCCGCCGGTGGTAATCCATAATAAGTGACCAGCAGTCAGCATGTCCTAGCACCCACGGACGGCCGGTATAATCCCGGTCTGCCCTGGGTGAGAAGGTGCAAAAATCACCCTCCGGCCAGGAGATAATGCCCCACTCAAGACCGGAGTAGTCACACTGAATCCGGTCAGTTTCAGACGGGATAAGCACCGGCACATCTGGGTGAGAGTGGATAATCATGATAATTTCGCCCTGTGCTTCTGCTGACCGGTAATCAGAATCGCGCATCAGAAACTGCTCTTCCGGACTGCCAGCATCGTTATGGCATGGAATATAGTGTTGCCGGTGACCGCACTGTACAATCACGCCGCAACACTCGTTCGGGTACTCGGCAGCGGCATGCTGCCGGATCGCGTCAGTCAGTTTCTCACGCAGCATTATTTCCCCTGCAGGTTAGCGCCCGGGAAACCGCCGAACGGCAGCGGGGAGTCGGTACCGAAACGCAGTTTGCAGTCACTGAGGTAACCACCACACACGTCTTTCGACGGGTCATCTGTCGACACGCCATCCTTTGTAAAATATTTCTCACCGGCATAATCACAGCCAGTGCCCGACCGGTACCAGCCGCGCATACACCACGTGCAGCCAGGCGTAATCTGACGTGATGGTAGTTGCAGGCTCTGGATGTTAAACGGGGAACACAGCTCGAAATCGACCTGTGCGCGGGTCTCTGAGGTTTTTGAATTGATGTAAAACAGCTGCTTTCGTGATTCATTTGGATTGGCGGCGCTGTTTCCGCCCTTCCAGTTCGCCGCATCGAGGTATTTTTTAAACGTTATATGAATTCTGACCTTCGCTTTCACCAGATCGTCATATTCAAGACAAAGTGCGGCCACAAAATTACCGACATTGCCCACTGACAGGGTCGGCGTTGCCTGAGCACCTTCGCTGGTAACAGCAAGATTAGTTAACTCATAGGGGTGCGGATCGTATTCCTCCCCCTGCCAGATAACTGACGGCAGATTGCCGGTGGTGAAGGACTGCCAGTCAGGATCGGTAATATTATACGCATGGAACCGCAGCACATCCGGCATACCAAATTCTGTGCCGTCAACCTCAATAAGCTGTACAAGGGCACCGGGTTCCAGGTGTTGCAAGTCGGCTGTAAAGCTCATATTTCACCCATAAAAAAACCGCCCGCAGGCGGCCTATTGTTTGTGATCAGATTTACGGTGCTACGGCCTCTTCAAAGGTGAAAGATATTTCGGCCCAGTTACCATAAACAAAAGAGGGGGCAATCGAGTCAGCTTTGACCCGATAAAGCTTCTTTTCTCCCCAAGGATTAGTCCAATAAAAGGAATGAACACAATGGCTGCTCAAAAAATTGCGGACTTCCAGCATATTCTCCGGACGCCCTTTGCTGGTCAGTTCCCAGGTTTCAAGAGCATCATTTAAGCCAACTCCGGAAACCTGCTTATATCCGTCTCCGAACTGGGCTGAGGATATCTTAACCGGCAGTGTGCCTGATGCGCCTATACTTACGCAGTAATCAAAGGTATCAGTAGTCATCATTTCCCCTTAATTGCCCGCCAGAGTGGTGTACCTTGCTTCGTTGCCTGCTTGTTAATGATGTTCACTACTGCAGCCTGTATTTGTTTGGCAATGCCCTGCCCGTCAGTACCTGGATTGTTTGCTGACGCCTGTCCCTGACCGTTTACGTTCACGATAATGCCCCCCAGGTGAATCCCCCCTCCTGCCGCTGATTGACCACCGACGGCTCTTACGCCAAGTGAACCATCCTTACCGCGAGTCAATGGCATGATAGCCTCTGGTCCCGCCTCACCGAACACGCCAGCGCCTTTAGCAAAAGCGAATAGTTTGGGTGAGCTGTGTACCTGATTGCTGTATGCACTGAGCGATGGAGAGTCGTAAACGCCACCCTTTGCATTCAGTGATAGGTTATTGTAAGCACCTGATGAAAAGGAACTGCCGGATGATGCCTTACCCCCTCCTCCACCTGTAAACATTCCGCTTAAACCACCAATGATACTGCTCGCGATACCGGATATAGCCATGCGGGCTGCGATTCTGGATATGTCACCAATAACCGAATTGGCAAACCCTTTAAATGACAGCTTACCCGTTGTGGTAAAGGTAGCGATGGAATCTTCCATGCTTGAAAAAGCGTCACTGAATAGTGTTTGCGTCATTCCTGATGCATTTGAAGCGCTATCAGCATACTCTTGCCACGCTTTATCGGCTCCGTTTGACCATGAGCCTCGTATAGCGCTCATGCTTTGCGTATGCTTATCGTAATCTGAAAGCATCTGGTCATTTGCTGCCTGCTGCATAGATATTTCTTTATCTATAGTTTCGCGGTCAATGGTCGTTGTAGCAGAGGTTCGTTGCTGTCTCAGTTGGATAACCTTGTCATTCAGTTGTTGCTCAAGTGTCGTTCTTTGCGTGAGAATCCCTTGCTGATAAGCGCTGATAGAACCAGATGCAGACCATTCCTCAGTGCCATACTGTGATTGTCTGTTGCCGATATCTTTATTGATGTTTGACTGATATCCGGAAAGCTGCGTTACTTGTTTTTGTAACTGTTGCTGATGTTCGAGGGCTGCATTCTGTTGGTATAACGCCGTGATTTTATCCTGATTTGCTAACAATGACTTCTGATCAGCTGTCAATGTAGACTTACTTTTCAGATTAGCCAGCTGCTGTTCCCATTTCACAAGCGATTGCTGGGCTGTAGATAGCTTATCCGTCGTGTCGAGCTGTGACACCATTACAGCATGCTGTTGATTCAGCTGCTCGAGCAACCTGGTTCCTGCATCCTCTGTATAGGCTTTTTCATGACGCTGTTTCGGCTGCGCGGGGTCTTTATATTTGTTATCGATATCCTGCCTGAGCTGCGCTTCTTCAGCGGCGCTTATGCTTGTCCCAGCAGCCCGAGTTTTCTTCAATGCTTCGGTAAGCAGGTTCTGTTCTTTTGTCCTTTTTTCAGCATTAGATAAGGATTGTTCCTGGAGATTATCGATATACTCCTGTGCCTTAATGCCAGCCTGCTGTGCCTGATTATGCTTATCGATAAAGCCATTTAGCACATCTTGGGTAGAAGCCTGACTTTGCAAAAAGGAAAGCTGTGCTTTTAATGAGGCAAGATGTTTATCCTGGACACCGCCATCGCCGATCCCACCCAAACCAAACATACCCGGCTTAACATTGCCTTGGATATCGGCGATTTGCTTTTGGACGTTCGCTATCTGCTGTTGGAGGGTCTGGCCACGACCAATATCCAGCATGCTATCCCAGGCGCCCTTCGCTGCCTCACCCACTGAATTCCAAATAGTTTCCAGTGTACCAAGGCTGTTTTTAATCTCATTTGCTCTCTGGGTTAGCGCATTGGCGTAAGCGTCATTAGCTACTTTTGCCGCGCCCTGCTGATTACCTTCGTCTTGAAGTGCCTTAATCTGGTTATAAGTAGCCAGAGTGAGGAAATGGTACTGGTCATTCAGCTTGGTAATAGCCGCCACAGGGTCTGCGGCAATATTGCTGAAGTCAGCCACCAGGCTATCTGTGGCTTGACCGGTAGCATCACTCATACTCACAATGGCCGCGGAAACTTTCTGTAGAGAATCTCCCGCAATAGTGCCGGTCGATACCGCTTGAGCGATAACTGATGACGCCTGCCCTTGTGTAGTTCCAGTGGCTGCGCTTACGGTGGCCGCCATATCAGTAAGCTGATCCGCCGTTTTCCCAACCTGGTTACCGGTCAGGATAAGTGACTTTTTAAAAGCCTCTTGCTCCTGTTCTCCTTGATAATATGCCAGTCCGAGAACTGCTACTGCGGCACCTGCAATGGTAAGTGGATTGACTAATCCAGCAAGGTAAGTGCCGACTGCTTTAATTGTCGGCCCAAGTCCACCCATCATGCCGCTTAACATACTGCCCTGCTGAACCAGCGCCATGATAGGCGACTGCCCACTGGCAATACTCGTTACCATCCACGACAGTTGGGACGGTATCATTGCCATGTTGTGGGCCGCATGTCTGGAGGTGTCACCTGTCTTTGTCAGCGCCTCAGAAAAACCAGTTAACTTACTCCTGGCCTGGTCAATCCTGTCGCTGTATTCAGTGAAGGTTTCTTCATCCAGCATACCTTTGCTTTTGAACTTAGATAGAGCCTGCTGCTGATCATCAAGTCGGTTCAGAGCGGCATTAATTGGATTGATTTTGTCCAGCAAAGAACCAAGGGCTTTGGCTTCGTCATTCGTGGCTTTGGTCGCCGCCTGTGTGGACTTAGTAACATCATCTACAAGCCTGGGACCCTGCTTCATCCAAGAGTTGTAATCTTTTGTCGCCCCAGATAAGTTTTCAGTAGCTGTTTCGGCTTTCTCACCAGCCTGGGTAAGTTTTGCGAGGGATGTTGCCAGTGAGTCGGCATTCTTTTGAGCCCCAGAGCTGTCTATAATGACTGCGAGACGTGAAGATTGTTCTGCCATTTACTTTTCTCCGGGCATAAAAAAACCCAGCATTTGCTGGGTCCATAAAAACTAGCTGACTATGGGGTCGTGCCATATTCCTGCTTATAATTACTTTCCATTTGCTCACAAACGCTGGCAATGAATTGCCTCTCAGACTGTGTGTTTGAAACCTTATCCTGATTAGATTTACACAAGCTGATCGCATCACGAGCATGAGCTTTTGCTTTTTCCTCTGGTGAAGAATTCAAAATGGAACCCCACAGAAAAAATACAACAACCACGGCAAAAATAGCCCAGAGAATCCCTTTCATATATACATCCCAACGAATAATTTATAGTGATATTCTTCTACGAATTAGTGCATAAAAAACAGCAAGATGAGCATTAACTATTGCAGTGTTGCCGTATTGCTATCTTTCTGAACTCCGAGGACACCTTTCACTTTCTCCATTCGATGGATCTCTTTATCTACATCTTTTTCTGCAACACCAAAGACTAAAACATTCATTGTTTTCAGATCATGAACAACACGTATATCATCAGCCTTAGCAGCGGAAATAACGTCCGCTTTACTCTCTTCCGAATAGTGAACAATTATATTGTCTGTTTTCATCACGCGTTCTTTTATATCCTGCTCCTGATGAGAAGCACAAGCCGACAGAACTAAAGCTGAAATCAAAATAAGCTTCTTCACATCCCTACCCTCATTGATAAAGTCAGGATTAATCCTAGGACTAAAATTATGCAAAGGAAAGCAAATCAGCCCTCGTCACCGTCCGAATTCGCTTCGACCTGCTGCTGTTGTCGTGACCATTCTGCCCGATATTCATCATCCAGTGCGAAAATAGCTGCTTCGAATAACTCACGATCTACCACCAACGGGCGTGGTGCCAGATAAGCATCAATATCTCTGATGGAGATTGGCAAAGGTGATGCAGCCATTCCCGTGTATCGCCTGCCGCGGCTTATCGTGGCATAGGAAGACAATAGTAGTGCAGTCAGTTCATCAACATCTGGTTCGTCTCCAGATTTGATACCTAATCGTTCTTCACGCCAGCGATTACGTTCACCCTCCAGCCCAGAGTAACGGTTAAGCCACTTCTGCGCGGTTATTACTTTCCCACTGCATCCTGCTTCCGTTCTTCTTTGCCAGCAGCAATCTCGGCACCGGTCTGAATGATAGTCCAGTAGAACTCAGGGTTTTGTTGTAGGAACGCCAGTCCGGCTTCCGGCGTATAGGGGATCGCCTGCTCTTTACCGTTCACCACTTCGCCAACACCATCCCAATCCAGTAGAAGGTGACGACTGCACGTTTCCAGCAGCAAGTCATCCATGGAGTCGATATCACCTACAGCGTCCAGGCTGAAATCAGTGGTACCTGCTTTAAACAGACTGTCCAGCTTATCGATGTGGCGGCGAACCAGCGCGGTACGGGATTTAAAACCGTGATTTGAGGTGCTGCCAACTTTCAGTTTCAACCCGGCGACAGGCTCAATCCAACGGGTGCCATCAGCGTCCAGATGTTTATTAATAATTAACATGATACCTCCGTGTTAAAAGGCCCGAGTCGCCATACAGAACGACATGGGCAAAGATGAGGAATTAACCAGCGGTTGACCCGCTTGTAGTATTTGAGTCGGCAGCTGCCTGTGAATGAGATTTTACAGCTGGTACACGGGTAATGGTCGGGGGTGTGTCCGAACCGGTGATATTAAGCTGCACCTGAACGATGTCAGTATTGCCACCATCCGGCCAGTCACCATCAACCTGCACAGACGGGAAGTTAAAGATATACGAACCTTCGTTATTCGCGATCGTGAAGCTGAAAGGCATTGATGCGCCGGTGAGTGTTTTCTTCCACGCCTCATAGGCTGATTTCGACCAGGACAGTGTGATTTGGCCAGACGGTGTGAACGTGGTCGGGATATTTGCTCCAGCAAAACCAGTTCCGGTACCGATACAGCGCTGGGTCTGCAGGTTGTTGTCGAACTGGATGTTGAAAGTATCGACACAGAATCCGTCACCACCACTTACACCATTCAGGCTGATTGCAGTTACCTGTTTGAATGAGAAACGGAGTTTGCCGTCAGCATCAGTTGGTGAACTGAAATAACTGGTGCCATCGTCTTTGTCAGCCCAGCCGAGTCCGGATAGCGTGACGGTAGCCTGCAAATCACCATCGTTCGGGATTTCAAGCTTGAAGGTGCCGACCTGACAGCCGGTAGCGATGGATGCTACACCGATGTCAGAGGCAAATGTGGCAACTGAGAATGCGATGCGGTCGTTCCCCATAACCAGCTTGTTATCGGCCCAGTCACTGCCAAAGCAGGATGCCAGGAAAAGGTCATGCTGACCGTAGCGGAATTTACAGACCACATCACCGCCAACATCAGTGGTGCCCGGCGTCTTACCGTTTGCCATACGAGTACCGCCGATTTCGGCATTGTCGATCATGTTCTGCGTAGGTTTCAGCCCGTTGGACGTGCGTTTCCACAACAGCCATGACGGGTTATTCGGCGTAGTGCCGGCAGTTGTTTCGCGGCAGTAAGCCAACTGTATTTTTGCTCCAGATGACATTTTGTCTCCTGATTAGCGCTACATAGCGCGGTATGGGATGGAAAGATTTAACTGCGCCCAACCGTCTGTTTCTCCGGCATCGACCGCGCTTACAGCGAAGTAATCCAGTGCACCATCCGTCTGGAACTCGAACAATTCACGAATGGCATCAGCCGTTTCGGTGATCAGCAGCGATCGGGCACCGGATGGGACGAATAACTGGATGATGATGGTACCGGTACGGTGGACAACCGGGCCGTCACCGATTTCAACCGCGCCAGCCAGTCCGGGAAGATTGGTTAACCGCGCCCAGATGGTTTTCCCTGTCGGGTCGAAAATCGGGTCATTCGGATAAGTCACAGAATTTGCAGGCATGGCTGACTGCACCGTCATTCGTTTAATGACAGCGTTGCGTATTTCGGTAAGGGTCATTTGTTGGCCTGCGCTACTCCGTTAAATGCATTGGCGTAGACACCCGTCGGGGCTTGCTTTGAGTGCCCGTTTTCGAGTGGGACGCTGTAAGGTAGATTCGACTGGATATAGATAACTGAGAAAGGCTTGCCTGTGGCGATGACTGCATTCCCCTGCTGAATGGTGCGGGAACCTTCTTCATCGGGGCCGGCAGGCTCTGAGTAATCAGGCTCACCGACACTGACAAGATTTGACGCCCGGAACGTACCGCCGACATAGCCGGGAGGCGGTTTACTCATCCACAGTTCGGGATTTCCGACCGGCGATGTCATCACAATCTCATTCAGTAACTGAACGGAAATAACCCTCAGTTTTTTTCCGACATCCTCTTTGACCATTCCTGCAAACTCTGACGGGTCAAAACTCCAGCCTTTCGCCACGCTATGCCCTCCGCAACTGGATAGAATACGTGGCTTTCGCCGCATCAGTACCAACAGTGACAACCTTGTACGCCTGCTGTTCGCCAGAGACCAGATCATCGGTCAAAACAACATGCCCTTCTGCTGGCTTGTCAGTGACTTCGCTGGTCAGTGCAGTTAGTTTAAGGTCACCATGCAGGATGTTAACATTATCGATACGGCTCAGGCTGTAGCCTGATAACACGCCGCGCCCGGAGTAACTGACTGTCTGGCTGGCTGACTCCTCAGTCACCGGATCGACTTCACCGGACACGACATAACTGGCAGTGAATTTGTTAACGGCATCAGCCAGGCCGCCAGCATCATCGAAAGCAGCGGCAATCTCGGTTTGCAGCTCATCACGAATGCCCACACTACCCCCTTACCAGTCTGACCTGCGATGTGCTGAGCCCGTACGGTTTCAGTATCGCCATCGCCAGCTGTAGGTTTGAATCCAGCAGAGTTGAGCTGTTTGCATCCAGTTCAGCAAAGGTTTTCGATACACTGACGCCGTTGGCATCGACGGACTTACTCAGCAGTGATCCTGAATCGGTCTTTTGCTGGTACAGGCCGCCAGTCGACGCTGCCAGAGCCGCATAGGCACCTGCTGTTTTCACATCATCAGGGATGACCTGTTCATGCGTTACCTTGTCGCACGGCAGGCGCAGTGACAGGCCATTCAGCCAGGCATTAGCCATTAATACTGCTTTCGCTTTGCCGCCGGTATCTGCCCAAGCGCTACCCAGCAATGCATCAACATCATCCACTGTGATAAAGGTGACCATGATTACACCTCAATTTTCCAGCCATGCGCTTTCCAGACTTCAACTTCTTCCGGATGCACATTCGCTTTGGTGGGTGCGCCCTCGAACGCCGGAAACTCTGTCACCATGCAGATAAATGCCGGCTGGCTTTGCGCTTTCTCAGCCTCGCGCTGTGCCCGTTGTTCTTTCGTCAGTCCGGCCATAAGCCCTCCATGAAAACGGGGCCGAAGCCCCGAGGTTGTAACCAGGCTTAAGCCAGCAGGATGGTCGCGTGCTCTGGCTTGATGGATGCCACACCCCATGCCAGACCAACTTCATAACGCACCTGACGGTACTGACGGTACAGCGCCACCTGGAAAGTGATTCCAGACACTGGATCAGTTACGTTCATCACGTCATCAGCGGTATCGCCGCCCTGCGGCATCGCAGGAGTACGTGCAGCCAGCAGGAATGCGTTGCGGTCAAAAGCCATGTTTGCGGTGAAGCCACCAATAACGGTGATTTCAGCATCATCAGCCAGATCTTGTCGCAGGCCGGGTGCCGCCAATGTGATAGTGGTCGCCGTCGTAGCCACTACAAGGTAAGTATTATCATCGCCCGCAAATTTAACCGCATTACCCTGCAGGATACCGCCAGTGCCTGAGTCTACCGCAATGATGATATCGCCTTCTTTTTTAGCCCCGTTCACCAGATAGCCAGTCGAAGCCGTTGCAGCCACTTTTGCAACACCCGCCGACTCATGGATATTGAAGCCTTCAACCCGACCAATCACACCCTCGCGGAGTAATTGATCCGTGCCGGCTTCATTCATTTTGAACAGAACGGATTGTTTACCGCGCATGTTGGCGATGGCCGCTGAACCCAGGACCATTTGCAGGTCAGTGGTTGGTGCACCATTGTCAGTAAGCACCTGGCGAGATAGAGCGAAATCAGACAGGTCATCTTTCACACCGAATGGAGCGGTACCGGCTGTGCCAACTGCGCGGGATGAGTTGAAATACAATGCACCCAGGTCAGCATCGACTTCGTTCGCCAGCGCACGAAATGCCTGCTTGAACTGGTCAGCCAGAATGGTGTTGTAGGTACCGGATGGTCCGATAGCCAGTTGCTCTTCACCATTCCATTTAACCGCTGCCATTTTGGACTTAGTGATTTGTACGTTAACGGTACCAATATTTTGATCACCGGTATTCGGTGCAGCTGGACCCGGGGTGATATCAACGGTAGTTGCAACCGGTGCGACTGGTGCTGTTACCGTCTGCCCTTTTGCCGCCGCGTCAGTTTTTGCGTTACGGGCCACAGCAGGAATGAAGCCGACCTGTTCACGTGAAACAACGTCCAGCGCGGTAAAAATGGTCGGGATTAGATTAGTCAGCGTATTCGCCATCTCTTGATTTCCTATTAAGTTGATATGAGGTTTTTTGAGCCATCCAGCTCAGGCACCAAACCCCATCCGAGGCGTGGCAGTTGGTGATCGTTAATCGACGATGGTGACACCGTCTTTGAGTGCAGAGCGTTGCTCAACAGGCCCCAACCCTTTGAAGGTTTCGCTCTTCATTGTCTTTTGTCCGGCTGCATGCTGTGATTGCTGAGAGCCGCCGCCGCTATTGCCGCTGGCTTTCAGAATGTGGTCTTTCTGCGGGTATTGCTCGACCAGGTATTCAAGCGCCTCATCAAAGCCTGCGATTTCACCTGGTTTTGAGCGGGAGTAGACCTTGTTACCGCTGCCGTCATAGGCAACGACCTGGCCGTCTTCGATTTTGAATGCCTGACCAAAGCGGGCCTGAACGAAATCAGCAGGAATCGCCAGTTTTTCGGTGATGAATTGGGAGCCAGCAAAGCGACCGCCGATCATCTCGTTGTAGAGCTGACCTTGCAGAGCCTTATTCTGCTGACTTGCTTCGTCCAGTTGGGTCTGAAACGATTTGGTGATTTCCGCTTTAACCTGGTCAACAGAACCCGCGTCGATCAGCTTTTTCTGGTCGATTTTGGTCATCATGTCCAAAGCTTCCAGCGCCTTTGACGGGTCAGTGATGCCGGAGAACTTCGCCAGATTCGATTCTGCGGCTTCTTTGGCCTCACGGTGTGATTTGGCCTCGCCATTCAGTGCTGAGATTTTCCCGACAGCCTGAGCAGCATCGAAACCAATCTCTTTGCCATCTGCATGCACATAGACCGGCAGGCCATTATCATCGAGAGCCGCGTAATTCTGACCGTTCACTTCTACTGTTTTCAGTTTCATGCTTATACCTTTGGTGTGGTCATCCGACCGTTGCGCCGCTTGCCATCCGGATTGCGGCCGTAAAAAAAGGCCACCGAAGTGACCTTGTTAGTTGATTCCTGCCTTACTGAATGCCTGTTTGTCCCGACCCTTTAACTGGTCGAGCGTCAGCCATTCACCCTTGTCGCTGTAAAATTCATCCGGCTTCATGCCGCCGTCACGCATCAACCGTGCCCGTTTTTCGCCGACAATCTGTTTCTGGCGGTCATAGGACTGTCGGGCAAACCAGCTCTGATAATCGGTATCACCTGCCACCTGCCCGTCCATACTGGCACGCGCTGATGGCGGGATTTCTTTGATATCGATACCGAGATCCTGAGCCGATTTCAGAATGTAGGTTTCGGTCGAGCGGCAGCACCAGTGAATTTTGCCCGGGCCTTGCAGATACGGGATTTTGTGACCGATAGGCTTATTATCCAGCGTGTATTTCAGCCGGTCCCTGATGCGACATGCTGGCGTTGTGCGGTTGTCCAGAGTGGATAGCCACTGCTTACCTTTGATGATGTCATCATTGGCGCTGGCAAAGCTGTTTCTGGCGGTTGATGCCAGGTGCCCTACTGCCGTTTTGGCAATACTGGCCGCATTCGCACGACTGACCTGCAATGCGCCGTCCTGATATCCGTTATTGGCCTGGCCGCGAATCTTCCGGGCTATCTGCTCTGTTGTGTCACCGAGGAGAAATCCCTGACGGACAGTATTGCTGATGCGCGTCATCCGGTCTGATTCGAGGTTGGACGCCCACTCACTCAACAGTCGACCCTGAAACGGCTGGGCCATTGCCGCGGCGTACAGCGTGTCAGGATGGATACCAATGATCGGGTGCAATGCCAGCACTGAATCAGGAATGGCATGATCAAACAGACTGAGCTGATACCCGGCTTCATGATGGGCCAGTTGCTGCAGTTCATCCGTCAGGCCGGTTTGCATAGCGCGAATGGCTGCGGCGTTCGTTGTTCTGACGCTGGACAACAATGCTTCCAGACGAGTCACTGTGAAGCTCTGAGCATCCATCCCGTCCATTGCCACTATCAGACGCGCGGTAAGCTCTGCATCGCTCTGGTTGAGGATATTGACTATCCGGTTAGCAACGCCAGTGCCGAACCTACTAATCCAGATAGCGTGTGCGATGTATTCATCCCGCAGAACCTGGTTCGATGTTGACATTATCACCGCCTGTTAGCGTTACCGGAAGATTGTTTAGTTCGTCCACGACTTCGTTAGGGTCTGCATCCGGATCAATGAACTTAAGCGCCTGTAACGTGCGTACTGCATCAATCTTGCGAATGATTCCACCCTGCTGCAGAGACTGTACAGCCAATGCAGACGGCGCATCGTAGGTCTGTGTGGATACATCCAGCTCAGTGCGAACATCCACAGTGCCGCCATTACTTTCGCCAATCCACTCGGCCATGATTTGCAGGATATTATCCAGCGCGTCTTCGAGTGAGTTTGCCATGGTGTATAGCGGCGAATTCTCCTGCATGTGTTCGCTATGAGTCTGGTCGAGTGATTTGGTCGACGTGTTTTCAACGCGAGTGAGCTTCGCCCCTGCCTGCCGCATCTGGTTTTCGAGGTCATCCAAAGAGGTTTTCCCGGAACCAATCGCAGCGCCGGTATGCTCGGTGTATTCCATACCTTGCGTTGAACGGTCAGAAAATTGCGTTGCACAGGCTGCGCCAATAGTTAGCTCCTGGTCTGCTGCCAATCCAAACACAGACAGCAGCGGAACACGGGCAACATGCAGAATGTTGTCCTGCTCAGACTGTGACTGCCAGTGTTTAACATTCAGATGAGCCAGGTTCAGAAGCGGCGGTGCGCCACGCATAAACCCGGTGCGTTTGGTATAAAGCGTCACCAGTGGGATATCCTGCCGGCTGGTTTGCCAGCTATCGACCATGGTCCAGGCTATGGCTCCATTTTCACCTTGCGCTGGCTGATAAATCTCGACTTTGCCGGGCATGATATGCCTGATTTGCTCAACTTTCGTCTGTCCGAAGTCATCACCATCAATGATTACGACTTCTTTGATGCGTAGGTCGGTTAAAACGACCTTTCCGCCCTGCACGGCAGACTGCCAGCCGATGATTTGGCGCGGATTCAGCATGGTCACATAAGGCCGGGCGCCGGATTGCTGTTCATCAGCTCGGGTTTTCACCATCGCTGGGTCAGTTTTCGGATAGTCGACCAGGGCATGCGCGAGTCCGTACTGGAACGCGAGACTGAAGAACTGCTGCGCCCAGACATCCAGCCGATCACCTTCCATATCGATGTTTTCGGTCAGCGTCTTAATAGCTTCCGGTGCTGATGTACTTAACACTGTTGGCTCAGCGAAAATACGGCCGATGTTCTGCTTAATGCTTTCTTCGTATGCAGGAAGAAGTGTGGCCACACTGAGACGCTGCTTATAGCTTTCTTTGTCTTCATTAGGCCAGCGCGGGAGATATGTCTCACCCTGGCGGCGCATTTCCAGCGTACCGCCCATGAGAGCATCGTTAATGTCCCACGCCTCGCACATATCGTTGTAGTCGAGATTGGGTGTTGAGATATCTGGCATGGTTTACATCCGGAGTTGAGTTACTTTGCCGGTTGGCTTAATAATCGGGAATCGCTTCACAATGAAATAACCGCCGCCGTCATTCGCGTGGTCAAACCCTGCTGTTTTGTCAGGTTCGCCGTTAGGTGACCATATCTGCTGCTCCAGTGATTCGGCGTAAACCGGGCACCGGTCAGCATTAATACGGTACCGACGTTCACCTTTTGCATTCAGCAGCATGGCATTGACCGAGTTCACCCTGTCTTTCACTGATGGGTTAGTGCCGTTAACGTGGACGGTAAATCCAGCGGTGCGTAATAGGCTGAGGTCAGTTTCGGAAGCATTCACCGATTTGCGGCTGTTGCCACTGGCATCGGGATAGACATGCACCTTGTTTGCCGGAAACCGGTTCTGCAGCGTCTTAATCACATCAGGCGTGTCGTAGCCCTGCGTAATTTCATCCACGGCGTGAGGATGCTCACCGCGCAGCACATGGACAATGGCCGACATTTTGCCGACGTTGAAGTCCATCCCAACATGAATTGGTTCGCTACCGGTGACAATCTCACTACTACCATTCAGCTTGCGGTCATAACAGTGATATACCGTCCCGCTGGTCAGGTTGACAAAGTCACCGTTCAGATAGGCTTCGATTAACTGCGCGGGATAAGAACTGCGCAATGTGTCAGCATAATCCGGTGGTAAAAACGGGTTGCTGTAGGTGCTGGCCTGAACCATCTCGTAGCCAGGCTTCGGGTTGCGCTTCCACGTCTTATACACGAACCGGAAACCTTCAGGCGTGGTGTAGACACTCACCCGGTTGAACGGGTCAGGCAATCCGTTGGGTCGCTGGCGGTTACGGGCTATCACCTTGATCCACACATCGGTCGCGTGTTGCTCTTTCAGCGTGTCGATTTCGTCAATGTGGCTGCGATAGGACTCATAACCGACTATCCGCGCTGGGTTATCCAGTGTGCGCAGGACAAAGTCGCCAATGCCCGGTGACGAGGTGTAGATGATGTTCTCTGACTTGTTGTACTTGTACCGGACACCATATTCGCTGAGCTTATCTTCCATGCGTGGTGCGAGGATTAAGCGGATCAGGTCGTAGGTTGGTTCGTACATCGCTATCAGTGCGTCAGATGAGTGACTGGCATCACGGAACGCGCTCACCGCCATGGTCTCCGTCTTGCCTGTGCCGAAGCCGCCGACGAAGGCCGGATATTTGCACTGCAGGTTGAAAAACTTACCCTGTGGTGGCGTCAGGGTCGTTCTGATTGTTCTCCCCGACAATTACCACCTCCATTCGTGTTATCGGCTGGTCACTCCCCTGCGCACTGATTTCCTTACGCAGTTTTTCAATCTCAAGCTGTCTGCGCTCCAGTTCGAGCTGTTGGAGTTTCTGCGTAATCTCGCTATCAGACAGGCCCATTCGCTTGATAATGGCTTCAAACATCTTTTCACGGCTGATGCTGACCACCTCAATGCCGCCTTTCGTCACCTTTGTACCGGAGTAAGCCAGCCGGGCGATCGGAGACAGCTTGCGAGTGTCCTGCATATAGACGCGGCCCACTCCTTCGCCGCTGCAAACAGGGCAATCAGGGTTAGGGTCAATGGTGCGGTTGTAATCAAGGCCGCCGGAGCAATCAGGCGGTGCTTTCCCCTGGCGTTCGGCTTTATCTTCCGCCTGCCGGTATTCGTATTCAGTCCACTGGTATTTGTGATCGACGCCCCAGCAGTGACGGCAGCAGCCACGACGGTATTGCGTGAGGTCGTTGGCGTCAAAGGTGGCGAGTTGCCACATCTGGGAGAGGATTTCGTCGGCGGTGCCAATGGTTCGTGCGATTGACGCTTTCTGCTGCTGTGCAATGGCCTGCGCAACTGAAGTTTTCTGAAGCAACTGATAACCAATTTGTTCAGCAGTCTTCTTGCTATATCCTGCGCGGATAGCTGCCTGTGTAGCATTGCCATCGCTCAGGTACTCCGCAATAAATTCCCGTTGTTGCTTTGTCAGCCCATCACTTTCAGTTAACTCTTCTGCGCATTCCAGTTTTTGCGCACTGCGCGTTTTACGCTGCGCACTTTTTTGCGCACTCTGCGCAGGCTTCTTAATGTATCGGCGAGCAGTTGCATAGTTCAGCCCCTGCGACTCACACCACTCTTTCGGTGATACGCCGGATTCGGCATATTCGGACAGGAACCGTTCTTGAAGCTCGCTCCAATCCGGCTTTGCCATTGTTTCTCCATTTCCAGACAGCCAAAACCATAATGACCTTGTGATATTGGGGACTGCCGTTAAGATACTTAGCTATTAATTTTACAGCTTTGTTTAACTACCTGATTAGCACTTATGAGAGGGGATAAATTTGATTAGGCTCGTTTCTTTTTTACTTCTACCGTTATCGTTAGTTTCCTGCGCTCAGAAAGGGCCGGATGTACCTTCCATGACAAAAGAGTGTGCTATCTTCATGTCAAAAATGACTGCGCCCATATCCACTGGCACAATGCAAAACCTAGAATGTAACTGTATTGAATCAACCAGGCACAATATCCACTAAGGCGCAGAGTTGTAAGAGAGTTTAATGTGCTCAGATATTGCATGTAAAAAAGCCCACATGATCAGGTGGGCTATGCTATGAGATGACAATGCTCTGATTTCATTACTTACCAAAGGGGTATTACTTACTAATATCTATCTTATCACCAATCAGGCGAAAGCCTTTTTCTTGAAGTTGATTCAGTGATAAGGCAACTTTACACTTGGGTGTAAAAAATCCATATCCCTCAAGAAAAAGTAATATCTTCGAAGCACATCCGTCCTTACCTACCCTGTAAAATCCAGTTTTCATGGCGTCTCTCGCATAAAATTAACAACTCAGAGATTAAATAACCTTACGTTTAAAACTTAGGCTGGATTTTGACCTAAATCAACATTGCCAATACAGAGGTTGATTAATGAGCAGATGTTACAACGGTCAGACAGCCGATTTTCTTTTCAGCCGCCATTCCTATTCCTTGTTATTTAACCGGAAGGTCTATCCTTACCGGATTCTCAATCATTTCGTTATCAATGCTGAATGTTGCTGTAACCTTCGGTATATCGTCAGGGCTACAGTGGATGCCTGCTGATAATTGCCGGTCAATGAGCTCTCCATCTACCACTATCCCATAACCGAAGAATCGGCCATTCCGGTATAGATGAGCGAGTTGAGGTTTCATAGTTGCTCCTTGTTGATTGCATTAAACAGCACCCGGACGGATGCTCTGTGATACATTCGTACAAACCCTATCCTTACGAAACACTTACAAATTGAGTTTAAGTTGAGTTGGAATATAATGCTGCGATTCGAACATTTGAAGAATATTATATGAGTAACTTTTTCCTTTTGGCTTTAGCCTTAGCTCTATTGATCGTGGCAGTTTGGATGGGTGTTTCGTTCTTCAAAGAGTCAAGGAGTAAACGGGGTATTTTCCGCAGAAGATAGTAACTAACACCGAGAGCCGTTGTGAAAGTGGCTCTCGGGTTAACCAGCGACTTTTTGCGGGTCACACAACTGATTTTTCCATCAGAGCCACCATGTCAGGATCTATCTGGTCGATAAGGTTTTGACGCGCGTCATTCAGTAGCGCTTTTCTTCCGCCCGATCCCCATTTACCCATTTTGCTTGCGCACTGGCTTATCTCTTTGGTTTCGCCAGATATCAGGTAATCCAGGCGGTTAAGCTGGTTAAGAATATCCAGTGCATTGGTTCTGCTTTCAATGAACGTGTTGTAGACGTCAATTTCAAATTCGGGCTTTATCCATGCCGCATATCGGACGGCAATCATCTCTACGCCCCACGCCCCTTGATTATCACCACCGTGTATAACTATAAGTGGTTGATTTTGTTCCAAAGCATTTTTTAGTGCTTTGGACTTTAAGGCCTTAACAAAGCGTTTAACTTGGGCGCTTCGTAAGAATACGCTTGGTCGCTGAGACTCCGTAGCCTCTCCGTTTTTTACTGCCGCAGCGTGGAGATCATTGAGGTTATAGCGGCCCTCAGCATCTACACGAACAGAGATACCATTCACTTTTACTGTTGGATATTGCATATCGGAATTACCTTTTAGTGATGAACCTTGTCGCACAGGAAAACGGCCCCCCAGAGAGCTCCGACAGCCAGCCGGTTCCTCAAGGTGCATCCTGAAAGGTTCTGGGTTTTAAGCGCGTGCGTTGCGCCAATAAAAAAGCCCACCGGTTAAAGTGGGCTTGGGGAGTGAAATTACTTGTCGGGTAATCACAATCGAGGCCACCGCAGTGATGGCCTCTGTTCTGATTACAGGAACTTATCTTTCAGTGCGACCAGATCGGTTTCGGCTTCTTTGCCGAAGACTTCCAGACCATGCTCAACAAATTCCACGAAAGCGTCAAATTTGGCTTTGGCCTGCTCCAGCGGTGAGCTGGTTGCAGTGGTATCTGCGTCGGATGTTGCCTGAGCGGCGGTACCGCTGCCTGATGATCCGGTATCAGTTGACACTGGTGTTTCGGCCGCTGCTGGGGTTTCAGTTGCCACTGGGGTAGCTGCTACTGGTTCTACTACGGATTGATCTGACATTTCTTCGCTCTCTTTTTTCGTGAAAAGGCTTTTCAGCCACTGGATGAATTTCATTTGGTGATTTCCCTGATGTAAGCCTGCAGGCCGTTAATCTGTGCAGTGGCCTGATTCAGTTGGCTGCGGAGGGTGTAATAATCTTGTCGAGCGTCTGGACTGAGTTCGGCGCTGGTTGCATTAGAGCGGCTGGCGGTGCCGGAGGTTTTGGGCACTCCGACCGGACATACTGCTTTGATGCGCAACCGGACAGCACCAGAGTCAACGCTGTTGCGCAGAGAACTGATTTCATCGTCTTTCGCCTTGATAGTTTTCTGGTACTGGTTGTCGATGTCAGAGACAGATTTCTGCTGCGCCTGCATCGTGATGATAGTTTTGAGCCGGGAATCGGCCAGAGATGATTGCTGCTGAGACGTTGCTTTCCACTCATCCGCTGAATGCCGATAGTGATCCATCAGGATTACAACACTGAGCAGGATTCCGGCCAGTAAAGTGATCAGCACATAACGCCAGTTTGCGAGTAGCCAAATCATTGAGCACCCCACAGGCAGATTTCTTTCTCGATTTCCCGGCGGTTCATTAAGCCAGTGGATTTAGTCCGGCCGATGTACACCCATCGGGTGAGCGAGTTACAGGCCTCGGTATAATGACCGGCGTTGAGCTCACGCAGTAACGATGACCGAGAGAAGTTACCGGCCCCCACGTTAAACACGAAACTGGTCAGAGCGGCTTCCTGCATTTCATTCATCGGGACCTTTACCAGACGGGTGACCGACCGGTTGGCGGTAGCAATGTCCGCAGACAGGAAAGCATTGCACTGAGCGTCCGTGTAGGTGCGTCCGGGAATGACATCAGGTCCGGTGTGTCCTTTGCAGACAGTCCAGACCCCGCCGCCATCCCGGTACGGGATATGCTCTATCCCCTCCTGGCTGCTAACCAGAACTGAGGCAATGGCAATAACACCTCCACCGGCGGCCGCAATCAGCTTCTTTCGGAGTGAAGGTGATATGGCCATGGTCAGTCACCTTCTGGCGGTGCGCTGGGGATTCCCCGGGCAATCGAGTCTTTATAGGCTTTCAGCGTCTGGCTTTTGTACCAGGCATTCACCAATAGTGTTGCGACACCTACGATGATCCCGCTGATAACGGCTATCTTGTTCCAGTCGAGGTCATTGATCCATTGGGCCACGCTACCTCCGCAGACAAGTGTGCCGGACACGCAATAGCTTGCTGCCGATGCAATTTTGTCGGGCATGATATTTATCTTCATGGGTTCCACCTTTGCTTGAGAAAAGCTCGGTGCTGTGTGTAGGGATTCACCCTGTGCCGTTAACGCTACAGTCAGAGAGGATTTTTAACGGGTCGTCGATTGGCAGAGGGTGAAATCTGAGTATAAAAAAGGCCCTGCCGTAGCAGAGCCTGGATAAAATTTACGGATACAACAATTTCGCACTGTCCGTTCAGCGATTTAGTTCAAGTTAGAAACTTTGCTTGCGAACACGTAATTATTCCGCTTCCCGATATACAAAAAACCCCGCGATTTGATCGCGGGGAAAGCGGGACTTAAATGGAGAAGCCAAGCTTCAGAGAAGACCCTACGTCCCTCTGAATCCCTGACACTATTTAAGAGTAGTTTGTCTGCTCATAATTGAAAGTCTATAAACTAAAAAAGGCCCGCAATTTGCGAGCCCTTCGAATTCAATTAGATGCGAAATATAAAAACCCCATCATTGGTGTCAAATCTACCCATTTTCCGCCATTTAGTCAACTGCAATCGATTGTAGTTAATTAACTTCGTCAAAAAATGTGGTAACCAGCCGCAACATGCTATTGGCGTGATTCTCTGATTTATCCAGTTCCGATATCAGTGATTCGTAATATCGCTTCACTTCATAGCGCCACTGTTTATCAGTGATATTGGACTTTATTGCCTTGTAAGCTGATACAGCCGGCAGTCTAGTGTAGCCATCGCCCGAACACCGGTTACACTCCTTTTCCGTGAACACCCCACTTGCTTCAGTTTTCTCCCGATCACATGCCCGGCCAGTGCCATGACAGTCTTTACATCGGGCCCCAGGCGTTGCCGCCGAACGGGACCATGATGCAAAAGCGAAAGTTGCGAGTGTTTGCACCACTTTTCCCTTAACCTTTGTTTCAAGCTTGCGTAAGGCTGCCACCTTGTCGCAGTGCTTTAATCCATGCTGTGCCAGTAACTGAATTGCCTTTCGTTTGTCGTTCTCACTCAGATCCATTTTGCCGCTGAAAGCTGTGAATCCGAGTTGAGAGCGACTCTGCACCATCCCGAACGCTCCCATAACGTCAGTACCGGTTAATGCCTCTGATGCAGTTGCTCGTGGGGAATCAGTGAATTGTGGGGATTTCGGGCTGTGAAACTTAATTGTATTTTCGAGATTCATTCTTCCTCCGGGGTGTGGCATCCCATGATTGCCAGTGAGCGGGTTTTACATCCGGAACTATCGGGGTGAAATGGTTGAGGAGTTTGGTTAGCCAGGTCATGAATCCTCCTGCTGTTTAATCAGCTCTCTGGTTTTCTTCCTGTAACGCACCCTGAGCAATTCCAGTTCTTCCCTGGTGTATCGGTGTGGCTCGTTGTTGTTTTCGAGCGCCTCGACCCGCTCAGTGCCGATTTTGGCTATCAGATTGAGACGGTACGGACCGATATTTCCGGAGTGGTGGGTATTACAGGCTGAGCATTGGCTATTACAGTTGTCCTCGTTGAACCGAAGCTGACTGGCCTTTGCCGTAGTCCGGTAGTGCCCTGCGTGATAACTGACTGCCGACCGACTGCCACAACTGATACAAACCTCCCCGTCCCGCGCCCTGATGAAGTCGTTAAACGCCCGCTGGGTCATGTTCATCCAGTGGCTTAATGGCTTCAGGTCTGCTTTACGTTCCCGGTGCGCTTTCCGATCGGCAATAGCCTGCCGCTCAGCCTGTTTAGCTGATTGGTGCTTGCTATATTGGATTGCGCAGGATGGTGAGCAGACTATCTGGGTGGTGGTGCGGGGGAAGTATTTCGATTTACAGTGGCGGCAAGTTTTTGGTTTCGGCTTCTTCTGCCTGACCATCATCACCTCCCAGGTCGTAAAAGTTAGGGCTCTTTGCGCTGTAAAGCTCACCACAGGTATCACAGAGCTGGTTATCAGTGGCCGGGAATCCGCAGGCAGTGCAGTCAGTTTGCATGACACCCCCTGAGGTAACTATCCAGCAGTTTTACACGGCCAACAGATGGCATTGTGCTTTTCCGGTAAACATTGGCCCACGCCCGTGCAGGATCGGTTTTGAACTGAATTTTGTCGTTATCAATCAACCACCGGAGGTCCTGGTTTACTTTACTGGCATGAAACCCTGTTGCTGCGACTATTTCACCGTTGGTTAACCAGCGGCCGTCCTCGAATAGATCGAGTATCTTTTGTCGGTATGGTGTCATAAGACTTCCTCAGAAAAAGGCATACAGCCTGTTTAGGATGTTCGGGTCTTTGGTCCCCGAGAATATGTGTTTGATGGCGGCGTTAATCAGTGCGCTGTACACCTTCTCGAACCGCTCCTGGTCCATACTGGCGAATGCCAGACTTTCTGCTTCCGTTCTGACGTCACCGTTTAACCGGACTGTCTGGACATAAAAACCGGCCAGTATCGTCAGGTCTTTACGGAACCGGTCAAACTGGCTGTGCTCGTCCATATGCTCCAGACCGGCACGATTGGCGCACCAGTGATCGAAGCAAAAGCCAAAGAAGGCCATTACCTTGCGGTGAAAGGACGGATTACGGGTCAGTTTGATTTCGGCGGTGTAGGTTTCGCCGGTTTTGAAGCGCTGGAGTCGTTCGAGGTCAATGTCGTTTGCTGGAGAGAATACGCCGCCTGAGTGTTTCACCAGGTCGAATTGCATTTTCACTTCTCGATAATGAATTTAATACAAGTACGTTCAATTTATAACAATGAAAAGGGCCGCAAATAAGCGGCCCTGATAGTGCGTCATCATGCAATTATATTTTCCTTAACGGCTGCCCTTCTTCAGCCCATGATCTTGTCATCGCAAGTAAAGCCAGTAACTGCTCTTTATCCATTGCGATGTGACCATTTTTATTAATCAAAAATATCAATTCTCCATCTTGCTCAATTTTAAAGCCAATCGCGTGTTCAGTATCAAATATCTGCATGTATCCGCCACGTTATGAGTCGCAGAATAGCGACTGCCGTATAAAAGTAGTCTGTATTGGGCTATATGTCATGAGATATATCTTATTTTATACCGACAGAGTGATATTTTAGCTTCTAAAGCTCATTTCCATCACTTAGAGCCATGACTAATACATCAATAAGCACCGATACTTCACCGGCCATCAGACAGAAATCGGCGTCAAACCGTGCCGCGACGTCTTCCCGGTCGATATCGTTGTTCTGCTCCAGTAGTTCAGTGGCTGGCTTGATACGCTTCAGTTGTAGGCTGTCAGTGAGCGTAAACTGAATACGCTCCTGCCAGTCAATGCCTACGCTGGTAACGCGCTTCCCGGCTTCGATATGGGTTGATACCTCATCGCTGACCAGGGCCTGTTTTTTACAGCGGACGGTTCCGCCTTCTTCCAGCACCGCTTCCAGTTCGGCTTCGTCCAGTAGCGACATTCCTGCCGGTGTATTGCCGTCCCGCACCCACTCAGTCATCGTCAGCTCAACTGGAGTTTCCATAGTCAGGGGCACGACAGGCAGTGAGCCGAGTGATTTACGCAGCAGCGCCAGGCAATCTTCAGCTCGTTTCGCGCTGGAGGCATCAACCACAATCAGCTTGCCCTGCGTGTTAATCCAGATACGTTCCTGCGTATAGCGACTGAATGCCCGGGGTAAGAGCGAGTGAAGGACTTCGTCCTTCAGGCTGTCTTTCTCGGTCTTTTTCAGCTTGCGCTGCTGCTCAGCTTCCAGCTTTGCGATCTTCGCTTCCAGTGCCTGCTTGATAACCGGTGCCGGGAGGATTTTCTCTTCGCGCTGAATGGTAAGCAGGATGTGGCCACCGGAGATATGGGCCAGTTGGTCGCTGAATGCTTCGCCCATTGGCGGTACCCAGCCAGCTCTTGCCATGTCCTGCGATCCGCACGGCGTGAACCGGCAGTGCTCCAGTAATTCTTCCAGCTCGTCCAGGATAATGACGTCACGGGTCATACGGTAAATTGCCGCATTCTTAAAAAATTCCATCGGGTAGTCCTTCGGGTTGGTTGTGGATGAAGTATGTTGGGGTAGTTAGTTTGGGTATTTCGGCGCCTTAGAGCACTGACTTCTAACGCATATGAGATTTAAGGATATTTTTTAGCTTAGCCACATGGTCTACCATGCTCATAATTAACACTGGAGAGGTAAGCAAATTGAAAATTAATCACATAACGCAGGTACCTGATGGAACGTTGTTCGATGCTAACCATGATCCACGGATTCTTGAATTAAGAGAAAAAGCGAAATCTATTTGTTACGACTACAATGCTACCAGGCCAGGCAGCCAAAAATTACGGACCTCCATGATTCAGCAATTACTCAAAGGCTGTGGCGACCATCCCACGATTGAGCCCCCATTTGTCTGTGATTATGGGAAAAATATCTCGATTGGTAATTACTTTTACTCAAACCATAACCTGATAATCCTTGATACTTCTGAAGTGACAATCGGAGACAATGTTTTCATCGCACCAAACGTGAGTATTTATACGGCCGGGCACCCTCTTGATGCAAAGCGTCGCAATCAGGGACTTGAATACGGTAAGCCTGTGAGCATAGGTAATAATGTCTGGATCGGAGGTGGAGTGACCATCACTCCGGGTGTAACCATCGGAGACAACTGTGTCATTGGAGCCGGGAGCATTGTTACCAAAGATATACCGCCAAACATGCTAGCTGTCGGGAATCCATGTCGAGTGTTGAGAGCTATCAGCCAGGATGATGCTGACCGTGAGTTTTTTTGACATTTGGTGAGCTGCAGCCCAATTGAACAGAATACACTGAGTATTCCTTCGGGTTAGTTGTGCCGGGACTGTTTCATCATCTGCCGGATATTGGCGATGTGTGATTTTGCTGTTTGGGTAGTTGACGGTATGTGCAGCTGGGGTATCTGCTTGCGCGGCTCGGGAATTTCTTCACCGGAGGTTATCCGGTCAGTCATGGACTTTAGCTGCTTCCCGCACCGCTGCCGCAGTTCTGATTCCGTCAGGTTGCCGGCCTGCATCTGGCTGTACAGGGTGGTGATCATCCAGTAATCCGCGTTGTTCTCCCAGGGATAGTTCTCAGGACACTCGTAGAATCCGCGTTCTCCGCAGTATTTCATCACCCGCCGGTACAGCTCGTCAGCATCCGGCAGTCCGGCGGCATGGCAGGCTCCGGCCTTACACTGCTCGATGAACTGACCCGGTGACGGCATAAACGGAGTATCTTTCGCCCTCGCCCATTTCATGCCAGCCGTCAGCTGTTCCCGGGAAGTGATCCCGTTTTCAGCGAAAGCAGCAATCCACTGTTTTTTTGCGGCTGATTCGTCTGCCGGAGTGCGCAAATTTGTTGCGGATGCCGCCGGGAATACTTGCCGGAACTGGCGGAACAGTGCGTCGACCAGATGCTCTGCCTCGCTGTTGACCACGTTTTGTGATGGCTTATCAGGATAGTTACCGGCAATCTGCGATAACGCCTTGGCATCACGGCTGGTAACCGCCTGAAGTAATCGGCTCATATGAATTCCTCCCACGATTCAGCGCTGTTCCAATGTGGCTCAGGCTGTTGGTTGACGGGTGGTACTGGTCTGCCCTTCGGTTTGAATAGTCCCTGGTAACCGTTGGCGATACTAGAATCAATCACCGATGCCGGGTTATGCCCTTCATCGTAGCATTCGCGTAGCAACTTGAAGGCCTTGGTCACAGTGACCTGAGTTTTGATTGGCTTACCAGACTGACGACGGTATTCAACCCATTCGCTCCAGGACTGGCTGTTCAGGAAGTCAGGAACGGGAATACTCAGGGGGTCAAATTTCGACGATTCCCCCTTGGGGGATTTAGGGGGTTTATTACTTTCTTTCTTTTCTTTTGGATAATGTCTTTTGTGTGTCTCTGGATTAGAGACAGGTAAAGTCTCCAACTTAGAGACACTTTTTGTCTCTGGCTTAGAGACAAAGTTACTAACTTGGAGACACTTGCTGAATTGCCACGCCGAAACCTCCTTGTTAACCCCGATTTGATTCCCTTCCATTAACAGGCAATTCATTGAAAGCAGTTCTTTTTTTGCTTTGTTGACGTTCTGTCTCGATATCCCGGTAACCTGAGATATCTGCTCGTCAGCAATGCGATCTGTTTTCTTGTTGAAGCCATACGTTTTACGGATGTAAGCCATCATGACCTTCAGCTGACGCGCTGTTAAATCGGCGCTTGCGATAGCCTCCAGTAGCTCGTTAGCGATTTTGGTATAACCATTATCGGTATCGACCACACGGCGCTCCACGGCCCGTAAATCGGGCCTGATTGGTGAGATATTGTCATATGCGAGGTTCATTAAACCTCCCCTTGCCGGATACCGGCTCTGTAATCTTCCAGGATGAGAGTGATTTCTCTGGCGGTACCGGATGCCAGAAGCAGATGATCATCACCGCAGTTATCGTTCTGTAATGTTGCGTCTACCAGAAGCTCTACAAGCCGTCTGGCTTTGGATGCGTTAAACAGAGGCATAGCGTCAGCACGGGTTATTTTCTTCTTCCCCGCGGCCTTAGCCTTATCCAGTTGCCCGACCGCTACAGATGTCGCATGCGGACCGTGCTCACGGGATAACGCTACGGCGGTTGTTGCCGCGACCTCGCCAGAACGAACCATGTCGAGAAGCTCAGTGCCGCAACGGACCAGATCCAGATGCAGGTTAACGTCCGATACTGACCGTTTAACCTTTCTGGCAATCTCTGCCGGTTCCCATCCCTGGTTAATCATCCGCAGATACGCAGAGCCACGCTCAATCGGTGTCAGAGGCTTACCCTGGGATGAGGTGACCATAAACGCGATACGGTCAGCATCAGACCCGACGAAGTCCTTACACTCAATGCGCAGGATCGGGTGCCCTGCTTCCGTAGCGGCCAGCGCCCCGTAATAGCGGTGGTGACCATCCAGAATCTTGATACCCTTCTCTGTGACCTGAACGGCCAGCGGTGGCAGGTATTCACCGGCAATGAACGCATCCCGGAATTCGGCAACATGCTCCTGATCGATTTCGCGGACGTTAAAGCCAGGTTCGACGTACAGTTCAGACAGCGGTACCACGTAAGTTTTGTTAACTGACGTGCCGGTACCGTTTTTCTTTTTGTGCTTGTAAAGCTGATAAAGTGAAGACATAATTACCCCTGTAAATTGATCCAGTTAAAAATCAATTGTTATCTGTGAAGAATCCTCGGCGGCTACCGGGGATTTTTTATTGGTGAGAGCTTTAAATACTTCCTGAAACGCCCTGCTGATCGGACTTACGTCTGATGCCATTCCGAAAGCACAAAGCACCGAAGCAATAAATCTCCAGTCCGTTCTGCTTATCTTCGATTCGTGACACCCTACGAGAGTCGCCAGCTTGCGCTGCGTTAATGTGGCAAGATTGATGAGCAAGTCAGTCTCTGCTCGGTCTATGGCCCTCTGAGAAAGCTTGCTGTTACTTGCGTTATCCATTGCTTAATATCCTTGTGTGTTTAGTTGAGTGATCAGCAAAGGCTGTCACTTGAGTTGGTCCCTGGTATTCCGAGGGTGGCTGACTGTTAAAGAGCGGGTGGTACTAAGCGGCAGTTGGTGGTAACAAATCATCCAAAGATACTGATGCACCTTTAGTGTTTAAAACCTGGAGAATCTTTCTGCTCATTGAAATGCTTAACTCTCGTCGGCCATGCTCGTAATGACAGATAGCACCGGCAGTCTTTAATCCAATGGCAGAAGCGAGTTCTCCTTGAGTCATGCCCAGCCGCTTACGGATAGTTCGTAGGTTGTTCATGATGTCCTCCTTTTAATATGAGAAAGTATACATTCCGTATCCCAATCAAACAAGTGAAATATACATTTTGTGTATCGATTATATTTATACGGATTGTATTATTTAGGGATGAATATGAAATGGTATGAATTAGCCAAGATCCGAATGAAGGAACTTGGGGTGAGTCAGGAAAAATTAGCAGAACACCTTGGGTTAACTAAAGGTGCGATTAGTCACTGGCTTACCGCAAAAAGAGAGCCGAGCATTGATGAAATAGCAAAGGTGATGGATTTCCTAGGGTTCAAAGAGTTTACCGTGAACCGAGATGGGACAGTCTCCGCTGCTTCTGGCAATCAAAATGTAAGTGACTTTGAGCCATATAAACCAGGGAAGGAATACCCTGTTCTGAGCTCTGTACAGGCCGGTTGCTGGGCCGAGGCTATAGAAGCCTATACCATCAATGATGTGAACGAATGGCTAGAGTCTGATGCGCATATTCAGGGCGAGGCGTTCTGGTTACAGGTCGAAGGTGACTCGATGACTGCACCAACCGGAATGAGCGTCCCTGAGGGTATGTATGTGCTGTTTGATACTGGCAAAGATGCCATCAACGGTAGTCTGGTGATTGCAAAGCTGGTCGATTCCAATGAAGCCACATTTAAAAAGCTGATTATCGACGGTGGTCAGAAGTACCTGAAAGGTCTAAATCCGGCATGGCCTATGGTCCCTATTAATGGAAACTGCAAAATCATCGGCGTCGCAGTGGAAGCAAAGATGAGATTTAAGTAATACTAAGAGTACTTTTGCGGGTAACCAAGAAGATAAAGATATCACTACCATAGAAGATTGAATGTCAATGTCCATTGAGTACCCGTCTACTTAAAGTGGCGGTTTTTTAATAGGTGCCTTATATTAACTTCACCATTATTATATATTGATTTAATTAGTGGACGTTATGACTGGAAGCAATAAAACGTTAAAAAAATAAATCCAGACCCACTTATTAAACAATGGCCCTTTATCTTTAGTGATAAAAATCCCTTTTTATCATGATGCTATTATACTAGCGTATAACTTGTTTTTGTATTTGGTAGGATGTTTCATCAGGATACCAGCCCCAACCCCATCCCGGCATGTAAGTATTATAGGCTGCCCCCCACTGATTTTGCCAGTACGGTCCAAAACCATAATCCATAACACCTATTGGAATTATGTCATCTTTCACCTTCCAAATTTGATAACCAATAAGGTCTAAGCGAATAAAATTATAATCAAAATTACCAACCCTACCTTCAACTATGCTATTTACAGTACCAAGCACTGTAACAAAATGCCCCCTCAAAGAAATAGGATCTATGAATTCGTTCGCTTTCACCATCACTCGGCCTTGGTAATTCCGGTTTATCTCAGGGCGAGCACTATCATTCAGAGGTAGAGTGACAATTTCAAAGAGAGTTTCTTTGTTATTATTTATGACATTTGTGACTCGCCCACCGATTCTTACTTCCCTTCCTTTATAAAAGGGAAAGTCTCCATACATGGTTGAATATGTTTCATTTTTTACTGCGCTGTTAGTTCCTTTGATGGATTGAGGGATAGATACACAACCTGACAACATAACCGCTGCTATCGCAATAGCTACTAATTTAATTTTCATGGCGACCCCATTCATTGATGATTATCAACACTAAATAAATCAATACATCGACAATTGCTCATAATTATATATCAGCACAAAGGAATTGGGTTACTTTATTGTTATTTACATGCATCACTAAAAACTATTATACCTAATAAAAAACGCCCACAAATCAGACATTACTGCTCATCCTCATGCGGGCGAAGGGTGGATGCCTATTCACTATATAAATCATAGCCATACAAGAACTATACTATAATATGGAATATTTCATAATCCCCATAAGAACACCTACTCCTTAAGGGAAATTAGAATGTATACGATGCACCAATCATCAGGTCATTAGATGATGCTTTAATTTTAGACCTATAGGACTCTCCGTCATACGAACGAGATATGTCAGCCTTACCGCCATCAATATATTTATAGCTCGCGTCAATAGAAATATTTTCGGTCAGTGAATATTTAACACCTACACCTACATCCCATGCGAAGTTTGTTTTTGAACCAGACATGCTTCCGTTTGCATCAGCTGAAGAGAATTCATTATTTAGCTTAACATCAGCAACACCCAGGCCAGCTGTAATGTATGGTGTAAAGTCAGATTGATTATGGAAATCATAGTAACCATTAAGCATATAAGTATCTAAGCGTACTTTATTACGGGTACTAACACTACCATCATCAGCTTGTCCAACTGATTTACTTTTCCCTCTGAACATTGATTCAATTTCAACCCTCATAGGAAATTGGTATTGTGAATAAAAATCATAACCTACCGCAACACCACCACCAAAAACACCTCGAGTCTTATCAGCAGATTTTGAATGGTTGCCAGCAAAATCATAATTAATATCATGATTTCGGATGATAGAATCACCAATTTTACCACTTAAATAAATCCCAGAGGTCTCTGCAGCTGAAGCATATCCAGCAGACATAGATAAGATGGCTACTACTGATGCTGTGATGATCTTTTTCATGAGATAATTTCCATTCAGTTTGTCAGTTCAGTAAATTAATTTTATACCATAAATAAAAAATCTGCCGAAATCCTGAGGTGAAATCTAAAAAAAATTGAACTTTTTTGACCTAGTGCAAAAAGATACCCCTCAGTGGCAGTTGTTAAGCAGATGGAAGGAAGATCCGAAGCTACCCTGTATAACTGGCGTAGTTACAAATCGTTCCGCGGCTGGCGGATAAGGGTGTTCATTTGGCAAGTGAATCCACGCTTTACCACGATTTGCGCCGGTCAGGCGAAGTGCACCGCCGGGGGCGTCAGGCACGGCAACATAAGGCCACAGTCACGACAACCTGTACCTCCACCGGGCCCTGTCAGGTCTGGTCATGGAATATGACCTGCATATGATAACTGACCTGTACAGCCGGAAAATAACTAGGTATGAGGTGAACAGGCTGCTGGCGGTATCCGCTGTTACTGCGCGCAGATAACGGAGCAGCCATGAAATCACAGATGCTGCAGATGAAACTGCACGAACTGAATATCACGCCGTTCCACAGCCGTCCGCGGGTGAGTAACGATAATGCGGATTCAGAGTCACTTTTCCAGACGCTGAAGTATGTACCGCAGTGGCAGCCATCAGGGTTAAGAACACTGTCGGATGCCCGTCGTTGGGTAGAAAAATTTACCCAGTGGTCCGTCACAACGGCATACGCTATGTGACGCAATCAGAGCGATATCGCGGAGAAGATCATGTGCTCCTGAAACAGCGTGATAAACTGTACCGGAGCGCGAGATAGGCCCATCCTGAACGCTGGTCAGGTAAGCGAGAAGCTGGCCGCAGGAAGGTCCGGTAACGTTAAATCCAGAACGGGAAATACAGGCGGCTTAAATTAACCAAGGGCTAAAACTATCTTGATGAAATAAAAAAGACCCCGCAGGCCTTAAGGCTACTTCTGGTTTAAGTGCGGCGAAAAAAGCGAATCAAAAACAGGATCACAAAAAATAGCAGCTTGGCTTTGATTGATTCATCCGATAAATCAGTTATGTCTGCTTTTGGCACACAACTGTCATTCAGATCAACTTCATCATGAGATGTTAGCTATACACCAATTTTAGTTGACGATGGTCAAATAATATGTAAACGATCGCCAAGTAAAAGGCAAGTGGGTAGTCAAGCCAGATTCAATTACGCAGCACTATCGATATGAAAAAATAACAATTAAATCTAACCTCCCATCTCTTCCCGACATTCACAGGGCGGGATTTTTTCGTCTGTGAAAAATAAATAGTCTTTAAAAACAAACATATCGTATTTATACTCGAATTAAGTATACATTTTGTATTGCATGTAATGGATACGTTTTGTATATTTGCCACATCGAAACGAAACATCGATGCGGTAAACGGACTATCTACCGCGCCGGACATGAAGTCAGGCTGCTATTTAAAAACAAGGTTCCTGTGAATACACAGGCCGAAGTGAGTTCTTCGGGGAGTGGTGAATGCGCAGGCTGATGCGTAAGTGTAAGACCTGATGGGTATCGTGACTGACTGGACGAAAAAAATGTTGAGTAAGCGGCCCTAAAGTCCAGTGATAGCCCAATAAACAGTAACCGAAATCTTCGCCCCGGTGAAACTCCGGTGTCAACTAGGTTGCTGATAGTCATGCCGGAAAATCAGTGCCGGCCACCACTCCACCAAAGAACTTACAGAGGACATTCCAATGAACAGAAACAGACGCCGCATGGCAGAGTTCAACGCCCGTAAATCAGCAGAAGCTATGCAGTTGAATTCGGTAGATCGGGTTGAGCAGGCACTGAAAGCACCGAACTGGCGCAACCGTCCTGAGCTGGTATCGCAGTGCATGTCAGATGTCGCAATTGACTCAGCCGGACACCGCACCAAAGGTAACCGGATTACATGCACCGGCCGCCAGAAGTCGCGCGGTCGTTCGATTCCTTTAGTGTGAGGTGAAGTATGGAAAAGCACGACGAAGAACTGAGGGCTGCCGTCCAAGCATTCTGTGACGAGGAGGGTATTAGCTTCGAGGAGGCTGTAAAGGTGGCAGTTAGCGCGCTGGAATATGAAGTCCAGCGCAGGAAAAGATTTAAAGGTGTTTCTGCATGTGGTGGATCTACCGCTTAGTGAGATACCAGGCTATATCAGCGACCTCAATAACCAGTAAGCTAAAGTTTTGATTAACTGACCGAACAATACCCATGACGTCATTTCTGACGTTAGCTGCGCTGGAATCAACATTTATTACGTATTCAGCGGTTGGAAGGTAAACCATGATAAATCTGTATCTTGAATAGATTGGTTATAGCCTCTAATTCTCATTGATTCATGTAGTTTAGTGTAGTCGTTTGAATCCGCACCGTGCAGCTCAACTCGAACAATAAATCTTGCCATTAATTAGCTTCCCTTACCTGCCTGTGGAATAGCCAACGTAGCAGTTTCCTTTGTCTGTGGAAAGCAGGGAAAACGGGAGCCTGTCCCGGTAAAAACAGGCGCTATTTTTATGTCCTGATATATTTAGATAGGTTGATGAATTAAGAAATTCTGAATGCTATTCTCGCATCCAACCATAGTTCAGCATGTCGTCAACAACATTGTTTATTGTCTGTTCGCCCTGAACTGTAACATCTTCATCAGTGAGAGTCCTGCCGCAACCGCCGCAGGTGACGCCATCATACCCATTACTGGAGTCAAAACCGGCTGGAAACACAAGGCTTTGACTACCACATTGCGGGCAATGCAGATATATATCACACGCCATAGCTACACCCTCATATTATTAGGTCAATATATAAACAATCAGTTTTATTTATATATCAAGACTAGGGATAGGGGTAATTAAGCCCGTAAAAAAGGCACTAAAGCATCATTTTTAAAGCCTTCTGATATCAGCCCTTCATTCGTGGAGGGCTTTTTTATGCCTGTAATACAAGCGTCCATTCACTGAGTGGACGGTTATATGACCACATTCAGGAGAGGATTATGGAAAGCACAGAGTTACAGCTTTACAGCCTGCCAAAGACGGCAGGTGAACTGGAAGCAGCGTTTATCAGTGGTGATTACACCGACCGGCTGATTGAAGAAATCCGCGCTAAAGCAAAGTCAGTCGTTGGTGACATCAACACTGCCAAAGGACGTAAAGCCTACATCAGCATGGCGGCCACCGTTCGCAGCTCAAAGGTAGCGATTGATGATGCCGGTAAGACGCTGGTCGCTGAAATGAAAAAGCGCCCTGCCCTGGTTGATGCCAGTCGCCGGAAGATTCGCGAGGCACTGGATGAACTGGCTATCGAAATCCGTCAGCCGGTGACCGCTTGGGAAGCCGAGCAGGAACGCATCAAGGCAGAAGAAGCACTAGCTACCGCCCACGCCGAAGCGCTGGAAATGAATGACGTATTCGATAAGACCGCGGCTGAAAAATTCGAATCCGATCATGAAATCGCCCTGCTGATGAATGACAAGTTCGACCGTGACCGAGCAGAAGCCGCCCGGCTGGTAGAACAGCAACGCATTGAGCATGAGCAACGCATCGCCCGGGAAGCTGAAGAACGCGTGAAGCGTGAGGCAGAGGAAAAGGCCCAACGTGACCGAGAACAGACTGAACGCCGGGAACGTGAGCTACAAGCCGCAGCCGAAAAGGAAAAACAGGAGCGTATCGCCGCAGAGCAACGTGCCGAGCAGCAGCGTAT
>NZ_JAERJN010000029.1:0-30087 GCF_018257595.1 Tatumella sp. JGM94
TGCGCATCGCGCTTTGCCGTGTCAGTGGATGCGCATTATAGGGAGTTAATTTTTTCTGGCAAGGGTTTATTTTAAATCAATGACTGACTGGCGGGTTTTTATGCAAAAGATGGAAAAAACAGCAGTTATCCCGCAAAAGACACTAATAATTGCGTTTTTTTTCTGCAAATTTATTACTCTCAGGGAAAACACATTAGAATAATGAAAGAAGTCTGTAGACAGGGCATCTGAGGACAGGCCCTTCAAGCCAAAAGGATACTCAATGGTTCGTACCGCTCGTAGTATGGCTGGTTTGCCATGGATAGCCGCGATGGCTTTCTTTATGCAATCACTGGATGCAACAATTCTGAATACCGCATTACCCGCGATTGCCCATAGCCTTGATCGCCCCCCGTTGGCCATGCAATCGGCAGTTATCAGTTATACATTAACTGTCGCTATGCTTATTCCGGTCAGCGGATGGCTGGCTGATCGCTTTGGTACCCGTAAAGTATTTATCGTTGCGGTCAGTTTGTTTGCTCTGGGGTCATTACTCTGTGCATTATCAGGCTCACTGTCGATGCTGGTCACTTCGAGGGTCATTCAGGGGATCGGTGGTGCAATGATGATGCCGGTCGCTCGCCTGGCACTATTACGGGCTTATCCACGCAGTGAGTTATTACCGATCCTGAACTTTGTGACTATGCCGGGGCTTATTGGGCCGGTGTTAGGACCGGTACTTGGCGGGGTACTGGTAACCTATGCGACCTGGCATTGGATTTTCCTGATTAATATTCCTATCGCGCTGGCCGGTGTTGTCTTTGCTCGCAAATATATGCCGGACTTTACGACACCAAAACGCCGCTTTGATACCGCAGGTTTCTTACTGTTCGGTTTCGGTCTGGTGTCGGTCTCTATCGGAATTGAATTACTCGGTGAACAGCTGGTCTCGGGACTGCTGGCAGCCGCTATCCTGATCACAGGGATTTTGCTATTAATCGCCTATGTATGGCATGCCAGAGGACACAGCGCACCGCTGATTGGCCTG
The DNA here is from genome assembly GCF_018257595.1 of Tatumella sp. JGM94. NCBI lineage: Bacteria > Pseudomonadati > Pseudomonadota > Gammaproteobacteria > Enterobacterales > Erwiniaceae > Tatumella > Tatumella sp. JGM94. Next base: position 1,028 of record NZ_JAERJN010000029.1, read on the forward strand.
CCTATGTTTAAGACCCGAACATTCTCTATTGGTATCATCGGGAATATTGCATCCCGGCTGGGGACCGGCTGTATTCCCTTTCTGATGCCATTAATGTTACAGCTGGGATTCGGTTATACGGCGCTGCTGGCCGGCTGCATTATGGTACCGACCGCATTAGGATCGATGCTGGCAAAATCTCTGGTGACACGGGTACTACGTTTGCTGGGATACCGGCGGACGCTGGTTGCAGTGACTTTTATCATCGGACTGTTTATTGCCAGCTTTTCATTACAATCCCCGGACTTGCCGTTATGGGCACTACTGCTCCCGTTGTTTGTGATGGGAATGTTTATGTCCACACAGTTTACTTCGATGAATACCATCACTCTGGCTGACTTAACTGACGAAAATGCCAGTGCAGGAAATAGTGTGCTGGCTGTCACTCAGCAAATATCGATCAGTTTCGGAGTGGCGGTCAGTGCCGCAGTATTACGCTTCTGGCAGAACTTTGATGGCACTGTATTAAGCCACTTCCATGCCACCTTCCTGACCATGGGGATTATTACGGTGATTTCTGCACTGGTCTTCCTGCAGTTAAAAGCCGTTGACGGTAAGAATCTGATACATGACCGCGCGAAGAAGAAAGGTTAACGGTTCCCCGTCGAAGCCCGTACCATTAACTCCGGTGTCAGCACCAGCAACTGCTGGCTGGCATCGGGCATCTTCATCCGATGAAGTAATGTATCAATGGCCAGTTCACCCAGTTCATCTTTCGGCTGACGTATAGTACTCAGAGGCGGTGTCAGATAGCGGGCCAGCTCAATATCATCATATCCTATAACTGCCATATCCTGAGGGATCCTTAGCCCGGCCTGATAAAGCGCCTGATACCCCCCGACAGCCATAGCATCATTACTGGTAAATACAGCCTGAGGGCGCGGATTTAGCATCAGCAGTTGCTGCATCGCATGGAAGCCGCCCTGGAATTCAAAGTCCCCCTCAACAATATACCCGGCAGGAACCGGCAACGCCGCTGCCGCCATAGCATGCTGATATCCTTTCAGACGCAGACGTGCTGTCGTTTTATCCTGAGGCCCGGCAATACAGGCAATACGTGTATAACCACAGGAAATAAGATGCCGGGTGGCCATTCCTCCGCCCTGCAAGGCGTTATCCTGAATAACGTCACTGCTGCTGTCAAACGGTGCCCAGTCCATCATCACTGCAGGAATTGAAGGATAACGCCCGAGGATTTCAACAGAAGGCCGGCGACTTTCGGTGCACATAATTAACAGCCCATCGACGCGCTTCTGTAGCAACGTTTCCAGGCTGCGATCCATCCGGTCCTTATCCCCCTCGGTATTACACAGAATCAGACTGTATCCCCGTTCATAACAACTGCGTTCCACCCCTTGCACAACTTCTGCATAAAACGGGTTACTGCTGGTCGTCAGCAACATCCCCAGAGTGCGGGTCTGATTCATTTTCAGACTGCGCGCCAATGCGGAAGGGGCATAGTTAAGCTGACTGATTGCCGTAGTCACTTTCCCGCGGATCGTTTCACTGACAAACCGGTTGTTATTAATCACGTGCGATACGGTAGATGTTGATACGCCGGCCAGCCGGGCAACATCTTTCATCGTAGCCACGTTTACCCCCGGGTTAGCAAAAATCGATCAATTTCTTGCCGCCAGGGTACTGAAGGCTGTGCACCACGGCGGGTAACCGCGATAGCGGCAGCGGCGCGGGCAAAATGCACCGACTCAGTTATCGTTTTCTTTTCCAGTAATGCCGTGCTCAATGCACCATTAAAGGTGTCTCCTGCTGCGATAGTATCTATCGCCTTAACACGAAACCCCGGAATATGCTGACCATTGCCTTGTTCGCTCAGCCATACGCCACGGCTGCCAAGGGTGATAAGCACAGAACCAATACCCTTTTCATGTAACACTGCAGCGGCTTTCGCGGCATCGTCATCAGTTGTGACCGCCACTCCCGTCAGGATCTGCGCTTCGGTTTCATTTGGCGTAATAATATCCACCAGCGACAATAGCTCATCGGAAAGAACGGTAGCCGGTGCCGGGTTCAGTATCACCCGGGTCTGATTCTGACGGGCAATACGCGCCGCTGCCAGTACAGTCTCTGGCGGAGATTCAAGCTGCATCAACAGTATATCCGCATCGGCAATGACCTGATGATGTTGTACAAGGTACTCAGGTGTCAGGGCTGCATTCGCCCCGGCGAAAATACCAATGCTATTTTCGCCGTCAGCATTAACAAAAATCAGCGCAACACCGGTTGACTCACCGTTAACGGCTGCTACCGGCGCCACATCAATACCATCATCAGCCAGTTGCCGACGGATACGCTGACCAATATCGTCGTTTCCGATACAGGCAATAAAAGCAATATCTGCGCCACTGCGTCCGGCAGCCACTGCCTGATTCGCCCCTTTTCCGCCAAATGCAACCTGATACTGCTGCCCCGCAAGGGTCTCTCCCGGCTGAGGAAACTGCTCCAGATTCAGAATATGATCCACATTAATACTGCCAAGAACTGCCAGTTTACCGTTATTTTTCATTAAGATAACCGTCCGGATAACTGCGCCACCCCAGGCGGCGCATGCCATACTGCGTTTAATTTATTGAGTAACCAGTTTCAGACCTACAGGGTGCAGCTGTTCTGTTTTTTGCCCTTTAAGCACTTTATCCGCTGTTTCTACACCGATTTTACCTATCAGCTCTGGCTGTTGAGCTATCGTGGCAGCCAGTTTCCCCTGTTCAACCGCCTTCACCCCGTCGGGTGTACCGTCGAAACCCACCACGACTACATCAGACTTACCGGCAGTTTGTAATGCCCGTAATGCACCCAGCGCCATTTCATCATTCTGAGCAAATACAGCCTGTACATCAGGATGAACGGTCAGCAGGTTTTGCATCACATTCAGCCCCTTAGTCCGGTCGAAATCAGCAGGCTGGCTGGCGATAATTTTGAATTTATGGGCATCTGCCGCCAGTTTAAAACCTTCACCACGCTCACGAGAGGCCGACGTTCCGGCAATCCCCTGCAACTCAATGATTTTCGCACCCTCTCCCCGTTGCTCCGCGATAAAGTCTCCGGCCAGCTTACCACCCGCACGGTTGTCAGAAGCTATATGACTGACAACCTTCCCACGATGAGCTATGCGGTCAAGCGTAATCACCGGGATATTTTCCTGATTGGCAATCTTTACCGAGTTACCCACCGCGTCAGAATCAGTCGGGTTGATCAATATGGCGCTGGCGCCACGCACCATCAAATCCTGAACGTTTGCCAGCTCTTTCGCCGGGTTATTCTGTGAATCCAGTACCAGCAGGTTATAACCCAGCTTATCTGCTTCTTGCTTAGCACCGTCTTTCAATGAAACAAAGAAAGGATTGTTCAGTGTGGATATCACCAGTGCAATCGTCTGTTTCGCCATCGCCTGAGAGGTTAAGGTTGCGCCTAACAATAAGGCCAGTGCCGTTAGTGTTTTCATATGCGTTATCCTGTAGGGTAATCAGTTAGTTACTTTTTTTGTTATCTGCAAGCACCGCCAGTAAAATCACTACCGCTTTGACGATCATTTGGTAGTAAGAGGAAACACCGAGCAAATTCAGCCCGTTATTCAGGAAGCCAAGGATCAGCGCGCCAATAAGGGTTCCCGTAATCCGCCCCTTACCCCCGGTCAGACTGGTGCCGCCAAGAACCACAGCCGCAATGGCATCCAGCTCATAGCCGGTTCCTGCGGTTGGCTGCGCGGAAGAAAGGCGCGCCACTTCGATAATTCCAGCCAGTGCAGCCAGCATGCCACACAGCGTATAAACAATAATTTTTACCCGGTCCACGCTGATCCCTGAAAGACGCGTCGCTGCTTCATTTCCACCCAGCGCATAGATATAGCGCCCCTGCCGGGTGTGATGCAGCATGTACCATACCGCCAGGAAAACAATCGCCATCAGCCAGACGGGGGTCGGGATCCCCAGCGGCCGGCCAATACCAAACCAGCCAAACAAATCAGCATTTTCATTAAAGCCAGTACTCACCGGACTACCGTCGGTATAGACCATGGTGATACCACGCAGCAGTAACATCATAACCAGCGTGGCAATAAACGCCTGGACCTTTCCTTTTGCGACAATCGTTCCGGTAATCCCTCCGATAAATGCACCCAGTGCCAGCGAAGCAGCCACCGCCACCAGCCCATTAATTTCCAGGCCAACCAGTGATGCCGCCACGGCACCGGTCAGCGCCAGCAGCGCACCGACGGAAAGGTCGATACCTGAAGTCAGAATAACCAGCGTCATCCCTGCGGCCATAATGGCGTTCACCGAGGTCTGTTGCAGAATATTAAGCAGGTTAGCTACGGTAAAAAAGCCGGGACTGATGGCAGAAACAATGGCAATCAGCACCAGAAGCGCAATCAGCGATTTCTGTTCAAGCAGCCAGGCCTTAGTGAGTAAACGGTGTGAAGGAATTGAGTCTGTACTCATCATGATGCCGTCTCCGCGTTATCATATTTACCTACTGCTGCCGACATCAGAATTTCCTGAGACGCTTGCTCAATCGGGAAATTACCGCTTAGCCGCCCTTCGTGCATCACCAGCACACGATCACTGATCCCCAGTAGTTCCGGCATTTCAGAAGAGACGAGGATGATACTCATCCCTTCTTTTTTAAACTGGTTTATCAGCTGATAAATTTCTTTCTTCGCACCGACATCCACTCCGCGTGTCGGTTCATCAAGGATCAGCACCACGGGCCGCGTCATCAGGCCTCGGGCGATCGCTATTTTCTGTTGGTTACCGCCTGACAGCAGGCCAACCGACTGATTTACCGAAGGGGTTTTGATGTTAAACCATCGGATAAAGTCCCCTGTCGCCAGTTGTTCTGCCGTATGTTTCAGGCATCCCCCGCGGTGACTGAAATACTTAAGGGCCGTCAGTGACATGTTCTCTTTTACTGACATACCCGGTATCAGACCGTCACGCTTACGATCCTCAGAAACATAGACGATACCGTTAATCAGGCCTTCTTCCGGTGAGCGTACTGTCACCTTTTTTCCGTCCAGTATCACCGTTCCGGAGCTGCGCGGCAAAGCACCATAAAGAACCTTCATTAATTCTGTACGCCCTGCGCCCATCAGACCTGCCACACCAAGGATTTCGCCTTTACGCAGGGTAAAGCTGACATCATCAATGCCGGGTCCGCTCACATGTTCGACAGTCAGCAGAATATCTCCGGGGGGGTTATTCAGTCGCGGATACTGATCTTCAAGCTTACGGCCTACCATCATTTCTATCAGCGACTCTTCCCGCAGCGTAGTCACCTCACGCTCGGCAATAAACTGACCGTCGCGGAAAATCGTTACGTCATCGCAGATTTCAAAAATTTCTTTCATCCGGTGGGAGATATAAACAATACCGCAGCCCTTAGCCTTGAGGTCATTGATCACTCGGAACAGGGAGGCGGTTTCCGTATCGGTCAGTGCATCCGTGGGTTCATCCATAATGATGACTTTGGATTCAAAACTCAGTACTTTGGCAATCTCAACCATCTGTTGATCACCAATTGATAAGTCACCCACCCGCTTATCGCTGCTGAAACGCAGATTCAGGCGTTTCATTAACCGTTCAGCCTGCCGGTGCATCTTTTTCCACTGGATACACCCAAAACGGTTGATACATTCCCGTCCCAGAAAAATATTTTCTGCAACACTCAGTTGCGGGATCAGATTGAGCTCCTGATGGATAATGCCGATCCCTGCTGCCTGCGATGCCTTAGGACTGTCAAAGGTCGTTTCTTTCCCCAGCCATTTAAGGCTTCCGGCGTCACGAGCATAGATCCCGGTCAGGACTTTCATCATGGTGGATTTCCCGGCACCGTTTTCGCCCACCAGTGCCATCACACGCCCCGGATAGACGGACAGCGCGGCCCCGGATAACGCTTTAACTCCGGGGAAAGATTTATCAATGCCTTTAAGCTGCAGTAACGGTTGCATAACACCCTCAGAAGGTCACGCCAGCGTTAAGGATAATATTCGCATAGGGGGAGCACTCACCGCTGCGGACAATAGCCTGACTATGTTGTGTTTTTTCTTTGAACTGTTCATGGCTGAGGTAACTGATATCGATAGTATTTCCCTGATGGTGTTGCAATGATTCAAGCAGGGCGAGCAATTCACTGTGCAGCTGCGGGTTATGCTGCACTATCTCCTCCGCAAGAAAGACACTCTCAACCTGCATTTCGTCCGTTACCGTTTGGACTACCTGCAACAAACCGGGAACACCCTGAGTCAGCGCAAGATCAATACGCTGCGGACCAGCAGGAACAGGCAGGCCTGCATCACTGATGGTAAGACTGTCAGTGTGGCCTGTTCGGGCGATAACTGCCGAAATCTCAGCATTCAGTAAGGTGCCTTTTTTCATGTTTCACTCGCTGTCGAAACGTTTCGATGGCTGCATATTAGACAGGGACGAGGAGATAACAACCAGCCTGCGGTGAAAATGTGAGCACCCTCTAAACATTCCGCAGAGGCAGTACACCGCATCCATGATCATATTCCGGCGGAGGAAAAAAGGACGGGAAAGAGAGGTCACCGGTCACGGCGATACAAAATATCCATAACCTGCGGTGACACAAAAAACCTGCGGTTATCAGGCGACGGGGAAAGGATTCTCCGGGCAACATGTCAGGGGGAAGGGAGCGGTCAGTTTTCAGACCGCTCCCGTGCATCAGAACTCGACCTGAGTCCCCAGTTCAATCACCCGGTTAGGCGGGATTTCAAACTGATCAGGAGCCCGTAGTGCATTGCGTTGTAACGCCATAAATAGCTTACCGCGCAACCGCAGATACCATGGCCGCTTCCCGAGGATCAGCGACTCTCTCGACATAAAGAAAGAGGTGTCCATCATCCGGCAATTAAGTCCTTCCAGTCCGCAGCGGTGAAAAATTTCCTCGACATTCGGGGTTTCACGCCAGCCATAGCTGGCAACCACCCGCCAGAAGGTCGGTGATAACTGTTCAATAGTGACCCGTCGTACATTATGTACGTAAGGGGCATCTTCGGTACGCAGCGTCAACAAGACTACCCGCTCATGTAATACTTTGTTGTGCTTCAGGTTATGCAGCATTGCGAACGGAATAACATTCAGTACCCTGGACATAAATACCGCCGTTCCCGGAACCCTGACCGGAGGATTCTTTTCCAGCGAGGCAATCATGGCTTCCAGAGAATTACCATGTTCATGCATCCGCCGCAGTACCCTGAAGCGTTCACTTTTCCAGGTGGTCATAATAATAAACATCACCAGCGCCAGACAAAGCGGTAGCCAGCCTCCGGAGAAAATTTTCACCAGGTTAGCACTGAACAGCGGAACATCGACACACATCAGGACGATAAAAATCAGTGAGACCAGGAAAATATTCCAGTGCCAGTTTTTACGCGCTACGGTACAGGACAATATTGTCGTCAGGATCATGGTTCCGGTCACCGCAATACCATAAGCCGCCGCAAGGTTGCTGGAATGACGGAAACAGATAATAACCACCAGCACAGCAAAATAGAGCAGCCAGTTAATCACCGGAACATAAATCTGTCCGGACTCCATTTCAGAGGTATAAATAATACGCATCGGCGGTAAATACCCCAGCCGTACCGCCTGACGGGTCAGTGAAAATACGCCGGAAATAACGGCCTGAGAAGCAATAACTGTCGCAAGGGTTGCCAGCAGTAACATCGGGATCAGGGCCCAGTCCGGTGCCAGCAGGAAGAAAGGGTTTTTAATCGCTTCAGGGTGTGCTAACAGCAGTGCACCCTGACCAAAATAGTTGATCACCAGAGAAGGCAATACCGCACCAAACCAGGCAATACGGATCGGCAATTTACCGAAATGCCCCATGTCAGCATACAATGCTTCAACACCGGTAATCGACAGAACCACCGCCCCGAGAGCAAAGAACGACACACTTTTATAGTGGATGAAGAATTCAATGGCATACCAGGGATTAAGTGCATGCAGAACTACCGGATTGCTGATAATACTTTTCGCCCCGAGAACTGCCAGTACAAGGAACCATAACACCATCACCGGGGCAAACATCTTACCGACCAGCCCGGTGCCATGCTTCTGGATCAGAAACAGTAACGTCAGTACAGCAATTGAAAGCGGTACGATATAAGGGTCCAGAGACGGAGCGGCAATTTCAAGCCCTTCCATTGCTGACATTACGGATATTGCCGGGGTAATCACAACTTCACCATAGAAGAAGCTTCCCCCCACCAGCCCCATAATCAATAACACGGCGGTAATCCGCGCACTGGTATTCCGGCCGGCGAGAGACATTAACGTCAGAATCCCGCCTTCACCGGCATTATCCGCCCGCATGACATAGCAGATATATTTTAACGATACGACAAGGATTAATAGCCAGAAAATTAATGACAAAAATCCAAAAACCGATTGCTGCTCGATGCCAAAACCAAATTGTCCCGAAAGACACTCACGCAGTGTATACAGCGGGCTGGTACCAATATCACCATACACCACACCTATCGCTGCCAGCGTCAATGCGCCAGTTGATTGTTTGTTATTTGAGCTCATATCATTTTATCTTGTTTTTAACCAATCCCGTAAATACATGCTTCACTCGTTACCAAAGTGGCACAGTATGCACTTATTAATATAAAAACCCACCCGATTATCAGACAATGGCATCTAAAATCCATACGCTTATCACCGGGGAACCATACTCCGTAAAAAAAATCATAAAGATAAAAGCACCTGCAGGCAGTGGTGATCTTTTAATGACAGCTATCCCGGCGGTCAAGTCTCAGGCAGTTATTACAAGGACTCAATTCGTATTATGGCACTGACTCATCTCTTAGCAGACAGAATTACACGGCTCAGTAATATGCTGGAACAAGGTCTGTATGAAAGACACCACACTATCCGGTTATGTCTGCTGGCGGCATTAGCCGGTGAGAGTGTTTTTCTGATGGGTCCTCCGGGGATTGCAAAGAGCCTGATCGCGCGCAGGATAAAGTATGCCTTTCGCGATGCCAAGGCTTTTGAATATCTGATGACTCGCTTCTCCACTCCCGAAGAAGTCTTCGGACCGTTATCGATACAGGCTCTGAAAGACGAAGGCCGTTATCAGCGCCTGACCAAAGGATATCTTCCCGACGCCGAAATCGTTTTTCTTGATGAAATATGGAAGGCTGGCCCGGCAATACTCAATACATTGCTGACGGCCATTAATGAACGCCGCTTTCGTAACGGTGATAACGAAACGACGATACCGATGAGGCTGCTGATTGCGGCGTCGAATGAATTACCCGATGCAGAAAGTGGCCTGTCGGCACTGTATGACCGTATGCTGATCCGTCTGTGTCTTGATAATGTCAGCAGTAAAAATAATTTCCGCAATGTGCTTATCTCGTCGCCTGACGCCCCGTTCACCGCCGCAGAAGAGTCTCTGCGTATCACTGACGATGAGTATCACCAGTGGCAGCAAGAGATCCTCAAAGTCAGCTTGCCGGATAATGTCTTCGACCTTATCTATCAGTTACGCCGTCAGCTGGAGAGCCTGCCTGATGCGCCTTATATTTCTGATCGTCGCTGGAAGAAGGCGATCCACTTGCTGCAGGCAAGTGCTTTTTTCAGCGGCCGCCAGGCGATTGCACCGGTTGATATTATTTTACTGAAAGACTGCCTGTGGCATGACCAGGCATCAATGCAACTGACAGAGCGGGAAATTAAAGGATTACTGACAGGCTACGCTTTTGAGCAACAGCCTTTACTGATCAAGCTTCGTCAGTTACAGACCCGTAAATTTGCACTGCAACAACAGATGAACCTCGATCAGGCGCTGAAACTGGAAAAGCAGAGCAGGTTATTTAGCCGTAAACATCACCATATTTTACCGGCCTTAGGGGAAGGTGAACAACTGACACTGATCCTGCAAAATCCCCTGATCCTGCATGAACAGAAGAGTAACCATCTTGTGGTCAGCAAAGAGGAACTGAACCAGTGGCTGGCCAGGGGCGGCGAAATAAAAGGGCAGCTGAATGGTATCGGCTTTGCACAACCTCTGGACTTGTATATTGATGACCGGGACTGTCTCAATATCAGGGATATCAGCCTGCAATCCTCTTTACTGAGTGTACTTCCGCGCGAGACTCTGCGCGAGATACCGGAAGAAATAACCCGCGGCCTGAATGAGCTCAAAGACCGGCTACAAACCCAGCGGTTACTTTTCCGTCAGCATCAGCAATGTTTATTTATTGATAATGACTGGCTGGCGATTATTGAGCAAAGCCTGCAGGATGTGGCAGAACAGATAGAACAGGAAACCCAATGATCTCCATTGATTCTCTGCTCAGTCTGCTGACCTACAGTGATGCCGACACCCTCAATGACTTTTTGTCGGCACTGCTGGCGGCACCGCAATTAGTTATTTTTCTCGAAAAAAGCCCCGGCCTTAAAAAAGCGCTGCTGAAAGAATTACCGGATATTAAAGCCGCTATCAGCGAAGAACAAAAAAATACGCCTGTACCGGCCAGCCTGGCACAGGAGTTTCAGCTGTTCACCCTGCAAAAGTCATTCAGTCTTTATCATTTCAGCCAGAATATGTCCGATACATTGCTCCGGCTGGAACAGCTCGGCTCTCCGTTCAGGGAGGAGGCAAACAGACTGGTCACCGGGGCTGACGACCAGCTACTGACAGCTGCGCAACATAGCTTATTTTTTCAGCGCTGGCGCCAGAGTCTGACACTGCAGACCGTCACCTTAAATGAGGGGCTGCTGGAGCAACAGCGAGATAAACTTATTACTGAGTTACAACAGCGTATGACCCTGTCCAGCCAGCTTTCACCGTTATCAGACGGCAACGAGGAAACGGCAGCCGGCCATTTGTGGGATATGAGTAAATCGCCACCGGGAAAAGGGGATACGGGGCTGATTCTGCAATACAGTGAATTTCTGAATACCTGTCCGGAATTACAGACACTGGCTGCCCGGTTAGGCCGCAGCAGAGAGGCACAGTCGCTCCCGGCAGAAAACGCACCGCCGGGCCAGCAGATTGTGCAGGTACATAAAACTGAAACACTGCCGGAAGAAGTCTGTGGTATTCATCAAAGTGACGATATTCTGCGGTTACTCCCCACGGAACTGGCGGCACTGAGTATCAGTGAGCTCGAACTGGAATTCTACCGGCGGCTGGTGGAAAAGCGTCTGCTTACCTACCAGCTGCAGGGGGAATCTGTACATGATGATATCCGCCAGCGGCCGGTGATCTACAGACATAAGGATCAACAGCCAAAAGGGCCGTTTATTGTCTGTGTGGATACCTCCGGTTCCATGGGCGGGTTTAATGAACGCTGTGCTAAAGCATTTTGCCTGGCGTTACTAAAAATCGCGCTGGCCGAAAACCGCGGTTGTTTCATTATGTTGTTTGCCCATGACGTGATCCATTATGAGCTGACCACAGAGAACGGACTGGAACAGGCCGTGCGTTTTCTGAGCCAGCGTTTTCGCGGAGGAACCGATATCGCAAAGTGCCTTAACAGGGTACTGGACAGCATGGAAAACCCGGCCTGGAAGGATGCTGATGCAGTCATTATTTCAGATTTTATAGCTCAGCATCTGCCGGAGGTGCTGATCAAACGGGTTACACACCATCAGCAACACAGCCAGCAGCGTTTCCACGCAGTCTGTATGTCAGCCCATGGGAAACCCGGAATATTGCAGATATTTGACCATATATGGAAATTCGATACCCGCCTCAGAACCCGCCTGCTGAGATACCTGAAACGCTAGACAGCGGATATTTCCCGGATTACTGTCAATACATCATCCCAGGGGGACGGCAGAACACACCGCCCGCGACAGATTTAGAAAGGACAAATGATGGCCGATATGCTGCAACTGGATCAACTCGATCGCGATATCCTGAACGTATTACTTAATAATGCCAGAACCGCCTACGCAGAGCTGGCAAAACAGTTTAATGTCAGCGCAGGCACTGTTCATGTCAGGGTCGAAAAAATGCGTCAGGCCGGTATTATTCTCGGCACCCGTATTGATGTTGACCCAAGAAAACTGGGATTCGATGTGTGCTGTTTTATCGGTATTATTCTGAAGAGTGCCCGTGATTATCCGGCAGCCCTGAGCAAACTCCGGGCGCTGGATGAAGTGGTTGAAGCCTGGTACACCACCGGACATTACAGTATTTTTATTAAAGTGATGTGCCGCTCTATTGATGCTCTGCAACAGGTGCTGATCAATAAGATTCAGACCATTGATGAAATTCAGTCCACAGAAACACTTATCTCCCTGCAAAACCCTATCAGCCGTACGATAAAGCCCTGATCAGACAGATCTGTGTGGATAACCTTATCCATCCACCAGGTCCCTGCTTTCTCTGCAATTTCCCCGTAAAATAAAAATGAATAACCTTGTTGTCCACAGGTGGATCACGGCTTGATCACAGCGTACAATGCTGCCTTTTACTGAGGGAAGACTGATGGCGGATATCACGTTTATCACAGGCAGCACCCTGGGAAGTGCCGAATATGTGGCTGAAGAATTAGCAGCATTACTCGAACAGGAAGAAATTTCGTCTGAAATTCTGCATGGCCCGGCGCTTGATGACCTGCCAGTCACCGGAACCTGGTTACTGATAACCTCAACCCATGGTGCCGGTGAAGTCCCGGACAATCTTTTACCGTTCTTTGAACAATTAAAAGAACAGCAACCGGATCTTTCCGCGGTACGCTATGGTGCTATCGGCTTAGGTAATCATGAGTATGATCTGTTTTGTGGCGCGATCAGAAGTATTGATCAACTACTGCAGTCCCTTGGGGCCACCAGGATCGGCGATCGTCTGGAAATTGATGTTCTGCAACATGATGTCCCGGAAGATCCGGCCAGCGAGTGGTTAGCCGACTGGAAAAGCCTGATTTGAGATCACTGACACGGTTGTTGATCGTTTATTTATGAGGATCCACGGTCAATTGTCCTGTTTTTTACTGTTTTTTTTCCCGGGCTCTGTGGATAAGTACCCCTTTATTGTGCTGATAACCGGTAGTTATCCAATGAATAACCGATGGCGATTTTTTGTGCTGTGTATAAGTAGCGATTTTGATCTCAGCTTATACGTTACGGATCAACCGATCATTCACAGCATTGGATCTATCTCAGACTGCTGTTAACTATAAAGAATTGACACTTACCCACAGGATCGGGCGATCCTAATAAGAGATCTAACAGAAAGATCATACATAAAATAAAGATCTTTCTTTTAAACCCTTACGATCCTGCCACTTTCCCATGCGCTGGAATTTAAGTAGAATCCACTGCCGGGATATGCTCCCAACCGTTAATCTACCGAGGTATCGTTTCATGTTTTATCCAGATCCTTTTGACGTCATCATCATTGGTGGTGGTCATGCGGGAACAGAAGCCGCAATGGCCGCTGCCCGAATGGGTCAGCAAACCCTGCTACTGACCCACAATATCGATACGCTGGGACAAATGTCATGTAATCCGGCGATCGGTGGGATCGGCAAAGGGCATCTGGTGAAAGAAGTCGATGCGCTGGGTGGCCTGATGGCCGAAGCTATCGATAAATCGGGCATCCAGTTTAGAATACTAAACAGCAGCAAAGGCCCTGCGGTGCGTGCTACACGGGCACAGGCTGACAGAGTACTCTATCGGCAGGCTGTACGTACCGCACTGGAAAACCAGCCAAACCTGATGATCTTCCAGCAGGCCGTTGAAGATCTGATTGTGGAAAACGATCAGGTCGTTGGTGCTGTAACTCAGATGGGGCTCCGTTTCCGTGCTAAAGCCGTGGTACTGACCGTCGGGACTTTCCTTGACGGAAAAATTCATATCGGACTGGATAATTACAGTGGTGGTCGTGCCGGCGATCCGCCATCTATCCCGTTATCCCGCAGACTGCGTGAATTGCCTTTACGGGTCAGTCGTCTGAAAACCGGTACACCGCCGCGTATCGATGCCAGAACCATCGATTTTTCTGTGCTGGCTGCACAGCATGGTGATAATCCGGTGCCTGTGTTCTCGTTTATGGGGAAAGCATCCGATCATCCGGCACAGATGGCCTGTTATATCACTCATACCAATGAAAAAACCCATGATGTGATCCGTGATAACCTCGATCGCAGCCCGATGTATGCCGGAGTGATCGAAGGGATCGGGCCACGTTACTGTCCGTCAATTGAAGACAAGGTGATGCGTTTTGCCGATCGTAATGCGCATCAGATCTTCCTCGAACCGGAAGGGCTGACCAGCAACGAAATTTACCCGAACGGTATTTCTACCAGTCTGCCATTTGATGTACAGATGAAAATCGTCCGTTCTATGCAGGGCCTGGAAAATGCAAAGATTATCCGTCCGGGTTATGCCATTGAATATGATTTCTTCGACCCGCGTGACCTGAAACCGACCCTGGAAAGTAAATATATCCACGGTCTGTTTTTTGCCGGGCAGATTAACGGCACTACCGGCTATGAAGAAGCTGCGGCCCAGGGATTACTGGCAGGGTTAAATGCCGGGCGTTTTTCTGCGGACAAAGAAGGCTGGACGCCGCGTCGTGATGAAGCGTATCTCGGTGTGCTGGTGGATGACCTCTGTACCCTGGGAACCAAAGAACCCTACCGTATGTTTACCTCACGTGCAGAATATCGTCTGATGCTGCGTGAAGATAACGCCGATTTACGCTTAACGTCCATCGGCCGTGAATTGGGGTTAGTGAATGATGAACGCTGGGCCAGTTTCAATAAGAAACTGGAATCGATTGAACTGGAACGTCAGCGTTTACGGGATATTCACGTTCATCCTAAATCGGATATTGTCTCGCAGGTTAATTCACTGCTGAGTACCGGACTGACAAAAGAAGCCAATGGCGAAGATTTACTGCGTCGCCCTGAAATGACCTATTCTCAGCTGATGTCATTGCCTGCTTTCGGGCCAGCGGTCAGCGATCCACTGGCTGCTGAGCAGGTGGAAATTCAGGTGAAATACGAAGGGTATATTGCCCGTCAGAAAGAAGAGATTGAACGTCAGCAGCGTAATGAGAATACCCTGTTGCCGGTTGACCTTGATTACCGGAATGTCAGCGGACTTTCAAATGAAGTGATTGCCAAGCTTAACGATCATAAACCATCGTCAATTGGTCAGGCATCGCGCATTTCCGGGATCACTCCGGCCGCAATCTCAATTTTATTGATCTATCTGAAAAAACAGGGCCTGCTGCGTAAAAGTGCCTGAGCCCTCAGCTATAAACAGGGGCCGCTGTAAGGCTGCCCCTGACAACAGGAATTTCCCCGTGATTAATACTCTCTCCGCATTACTCAGTAAGGCCGGTATTTCCTTAACCGATCAGCAAAAACAGCAACTGGTCAGTTATGTGGGCTTACTGGATAAATGGAATAAAGCTTATAACCTGACCTCGGTTCGTGATCCGCAGCAGATGCTTGTTCGTCACATTATGGACAGCATTGTGGTTGCACCGTATCTGAAAGGGAACAAATTTATCGATGTCGGTACCGGCCCCGGTTTGCCGGGAATTCCACTGGCGATTGTCTGTCCTGAAGCCAGTTTCACTCTGCTCGACAGTCTGGGGAAACGGGTCCGCTTTTTACGCCAGGTGCAGCATGAGCTTAAACTGGACAATATTATTCCGGTACAGAGCAGGGCAGAGGCATTTACCGATCAGCCACTGTTTGACGGGGTGATTAGTCGGGCATTTGCTTCACTGCAGGATATGGTCAGCTGGTGTCATCATTTACCCGCACCTGCGCAGGGACGTTTTTATGCGTTAAAAGGTGTTGTGCCCGAAGATGAGCTGGCGGAATTACCCGCAAACCTGAGTGTTGAAAAACTGGTCTCGCTACAGGTCCCTGAGCTGGAAGGTGAACGTCATCTGGTTATTTTAAAGCAAAAATAAATCGGCCTGCCCGGCGGCAGGGCAGGGCGCTGCCGCCGGGAGAATATATTTTATGTGATAAAAATCACATAAAATATATTTAAGTACGATATTTGTAACTGTTAATGGCTGCCGGAACCACAGAAATAATTCATTTCACACTCTCTGCCGCTGCCTGCGGGTCTGTATCTCAGCAGATATCCGCTAACAAATCACTTTACGTTAATAAATAGCATGCTAATTACTTGCCGGATATATTCGTCTGTCTGGACAGATGTGTATTCCGGGGGACAGATTTTTTCCGGTGTGCTGTTTTATTCAGTTTATTCAGTCCGGATAAACAGTGCTTCCTGAAAAATTTTTTATCATCATGATTTTATTATGTTTTTATTCGTTTCCTGCCATGATTTCCTGAAGTTACCTGATTATCTGCCATGCGGTCTGTAATTATTATTCCTTAATTAAACAGAAAAACTGATGACTAATGAACGATATGAAATAAAGACAAATCAGAATTTATTAATAATTATCCTTTTGTTTACTAAGTATTTTATTTGATTTAGTGTGCCAGCGGGTAAGGTTACCCGGCTGTTACCGGGCCGGACAATATTGTTAACACCGGAACAGTATTTATCTTCTGAAAATAAGGATATTACATGAAAGAACTTTCAATAACAGAAACCACTCAGATCAGTGGTGGTTTGTTTACTCTGGTTACCGGACCTGTCGGTGGCTTACTGGGTTTCACCATTGGCTCTATCGTTGATGCCGGGGTCGGTGCCCTTAAAGGCCAGTCGCTGAGCTTTAAAACCTCCGGCGCATTGCTTGGCGCAGGTATCGGGGCGATTGTTGGTCTGAGCCCGATTCTTGCCACGACCGGTATCGGTCTTGGGGTGGTGAGCATTGTCGATAATGCTAAAAAATTTCTGGCCAGCTGATGTGTAAGCCGGGAGATTTTATTCTCTCTGTCGTTAGCATCTGCATTTTTAGACGTGACTGATTTGTATCATGTCAGAGGCGCTGACCCGATCAGCGCCTCTTTATTATTTGCGGACAGATTCTCTGAAGACACCTGCATTTTTTGCTATTCCTGCTTTTTTGCCACGTGATTTATTGCGGTTAAATTAGTATTGTTATCAGACTGCATATTCTGCTGCGCTAAAAACCCCGTGTTTATTTTATAACTTCCTTTTATTTTTTAATATACTGACGCGGTCTGGTCATTGCGCCGTGGCAGGTATGTAAAATAAATGATAAATAAATGAAATGATTAACCTTCAAATAACAGCAATAAATGTAAGGCTAATTGTTTTTTCAGGGTGTAGTATCGTCTCCGGTTCATAAAACACCGAGGAAAAGAGGCCATCAGATCGGGCAGTCTCTTTGTATTCTGCGATTTTTGGCGAAGATTATTGGTGAAAACACCTTTTCAGAAAGAAATTTAAATAATTGTTCACCTTTTCTCTACTTACAGATTGAAATCGCAGGAGTGCCCCGTATAATTTGCACGGCTTTTGCTGTTCATCTCTTCGGGGGTGATCACAGCAGTTTGTGTAGAACACACGATATACCCAACATAAGTAAAGGAGAGTAAGAAAGTAATGTCTGTATCTCTTTATAGTTTGAGATTAGCCAGGACAGTGCTGCTTATTCAATTGGTGATCGTTTTACTCATCAGTATTCTCTTTACTTTGAAAAGCATTCACTGGGGAGCTTCTGCTCTGGCAGGGGGGCTATCGGCCTGGTTGCCGGCTGTCCTGTTTACGTTTCTGGCCTGGCGCCTGCAAGGGCAATCACCGGCTAAAGGGCGTGTTGCCTGGACTTTTGCATTAGGTGAAGTCTGCAAGGTATTCACCACCATCGTATTGCTTGTTGTGGCGTTGGGTGTGTTCGGGGCGGTGTTTTGGCCTCTTGGACTGAGCTGGTTATCGGTGCTGGTGGTGCAAATCATTGCACCGGTTGTAATTAACAAAAAAGGGTAAGATGCATCATGGCCGCAGGAGAAATCTCAACCCCACAGGAATACATAAGTCATCACCTGCAACACTTGCAGCTTGATTTACGTACTTTCCAGTTGGTGAATGCGCACGACGCTCCGGCAACTTTCTGGACGTTAAACCTGGATTCCATGTTTTTCTCTGTCGTACTGGGTCTGGTCTTTCTGGTACTGTTCCGTAAAGTGGCAAAACATGTCACCAGCGGTGTTCCGGGAAAACTGCAGGCGGCTATTGAACTGGTTGTTGGTTTCGTCGATGGCAACGTTCGTGATATGTATCACGGCAAAAGCAAACTTATCGCCCCGCTGGCTCTGACTATTTTTGTCTGGGTCTTTTTAATGAACTTCATGGATTTGTTACCAATCGATCTGCTGCCTTATCTGGGCGAGCATGTCTTTGGTTTGCCGGCATTACGTGTTGTGCCGTCCGCTGACGTGAATGTGACATTATCTATGGCGCTGGGCGTATTTATTTTGATTCTGTTTTACAGCATCAAAATGAAAGGCGTGGGTGGTTTTACTAAAGAACTGACTCTGCAGCCTTTCAACCACCCGATCTTTATCCCCATCAACCTGATTCTTGAAGGTGTTAGCCTGCTGTCCAAACCGGTTTCTCTCGGTCTGCGACTGTTCGGTAACATGTATGCGGGTGAACTGATCTTTATCCTGATTGCGGGACTGTTACCGTGGTGGTCACAGTGGGTTCTGAATGTGCCATGGGCCATTTTCCACATATTGATTATCTCGTTACAGGCGTTTATTTTCATGGTCCTCACGATTGTCTATCTGTCGATGGCATCTGAAGAACATTGATTTTTTATCTCAACACTACTGAATTTATTGAAACAAACTGGAGACTGTCATGGAAAACGTGAGTATGGATCTGCTGTACATGGCTGCCGCTGTGATGATGGGTCTGGCGGCAATCGGTGCTGCGATCGGTATCGGCATCCTCGGTGGTAAATTTCTGGAAGGTGCTGCTCGTCAGCCTGACCTGATTCCTCTGCTGCGCACTCAGTTCTTTGTTGTTATGGGTCTGGTGGATGCTATCCCAATGATCGCTGTAGGTCTGGGTCTCTACGTGATGTTTGCTGTCGCCTAGTCACGCCTGGTAATACGGTTGTTCATATCGCGATTTTATGCGAATGAACGAATTCTGCCGTTTACCAATACGTTGGTAACGGCAGAGCAAGCTAACTTAACAAGAGGCATTGTGCTGTGAATATTAATGCAACAATCCTCGGCCAGGCCATTGCGTTTATCCTGTTCGTCGCATTTTGTATGAAGTACGTATGGCCGCCGATTATGGCAGCTATCGAGAAACGTCAGAAAGAAGTTGCTGATAGTCTCGCTTCTGCAGAACGCGCTCAAAAAGACCTGGATATCGCTCAGGCTAATGCGTCCGAACAGCTGAAAAAAGCCAAAGAAGATGCTCAGGTCATTATCGAGCAGGCAAATAAACGTCGTGCCCAGATTCTGGATGAAGCAAAAGCCGAAGCTGAAGCTGAACGTCACAAAATCGTAGCTCAGGCTCAGTCCGAAATTGATGCCGAACGTAAACGTGCACGTGAAGAATTACGTAAGCAGGTAGCGTTGCTGGCCGTTGCGGGTGCCGAGAAGATTATTGAGCGTTCCGTTGATGAAGCTGCTAACAGCGACATCGTTGATAAACTGGTCGCTGAACTGTAAGGAGGGAGGGGCTGATGTCTGAATT
Source organism: Tatumella sp. JGM94 (assembly GCF_018257595.1). Taxonomy (NCBI): domain Bacteria; kingdom Pseudomonadati; phylum Pseudomonadota; class Gammaproteobacteria; order Enterobacterales; family Erwiniaceae; genus Tatumella; species Tatumella sp. JGM94. Next base: position 20,689 of record NZ_JAERJN010000029.1, read on the forward strand.
TACTACTGTAGCTCGCCCCTACGCCAAAGCAGCTTTTGACTTTGCTGTTGAGCATCAAAGTATTGATCGCTGGCAGAGCATGCTGGCATTTTCTGCAGATGTTGCAAGTGATAAACAAGTTGCTGAACTTCTTTCCGGTGCGAAAGCGCCAGAAACAGTATCATCAACCTTTATTGCCATCTGTGGTGATCAACTCGATGAAAATAGTCAGAACCTGATTAAGGTAATGGCAAATAATAAACGTTTGAAAGCGCTTCCTGCTGTTTTGGAACAATTCATTCAATTACGTGACGCTTATGAAGCGATTGCAGAGGTTGATGTAACTTCAGCCAATCAATTGAGTGAAGAGCAGCTGGCTAAAATCAGTGCTGCGATGGAAAAACGTTTATCACGCAAAGTTAAGCTGAATTGCAAAATCGATAAGTCTGTAATTGCGGGCGTAGTCATCCAGGCTGGTGACATGGTCATTGATGGCAGCGTACGTGGCCGTCTTGACCGTCTGGCAGACGACTTGCAGTCTTAAGGGGACTGGAGCATATGCAACTGAATTCCACCGAAATCAGCGAACTGATCAAGCAGCGCATTGCTCAGTTCAATGTGGTGAGCGAAGCTCACAATGAAGGTACTATTGTTTCTGTAAGTGACGGTATCATCCGCATCAACGGCCTGGCCGATGTAATGCAGGGTGAGATGATTGCCCTGCCGGGTAACCGTTACGCTATCGCACTGAACCTGGAGCGTGACTCTGTAGGTGCAGTGGTTATGGGCCCATACATGGATCTTGCCGAAGGCATGAAAGTGAAATGTACTGGCCGTATTCTGGAAGTACCGGTTGGTCGTGGTTTACTGGGGCGTGTTGTTAACACCCTGGGTGAGCCAATTGACGGTAAAGGCCCTGTGGATAACGATGGCTTCTCTCCTGTAGAAGTTATTGCACCGGGTGTTATCGATCGTCAGTCAGTCGATCAGCCTGTTCAGACCGGTTATAAAGCTGTTGACTCCATGATCCCGGTCGGACGTGGTCAGCGTGAGCTGATCATCGGTGACCGTCAGACAGGTAAAACAGCGATGGCTATCGATGCCATCATCAACCAGCGTGATTCAGGCATTAAATGTGTCTATGTTGCTATCGGCCAGAAAGCGTCCACTATTTCTAACGTGGTACGTAAACTGGAAGAGCACGGCGCATTAGCGAACACCATCGTGGTGGTTGCCTCTGCTTCCGAGTCTGCAGCCCTGCAATACCTGGCACCTTATGCCGGTTGTGCGATGGGTGAATACTTCCGTGACCGCGGTGAAGATGCTCTGATCGTTTATGATGACCTGTCAAAACAGGCTGTTGCTTACCGTCAGATTTCACTGCTGCTGCGTCGTCCGCCAGGCCGTGAAGCATTCCCTGGTGACGTTTTCTACCTCCACTCCCGTCTGCTGGAGCGTGCATCACGCGTAAATGCTGAGTACGTTGAAGCATTCACTAAAGGTGCAGTGAAAGGTAAAACCGGTTCTCTGACAGCTCTGCCTATCATTGAAACTCAGGCGGGTGACGTTTCTGCGTTCGTTCCGACTAACGTAATTTCGATTACAGATGGTCAGATCTTCCTGGAATCTAACCTGTTTAACTCCGGTATCCGTCCGGCTGTTAACCCGGGGATCTCTGTATCCCGTGTAGGTGGTGCAGCACAGACGAAAATCATCAAGAAACTGTCCGGGGGTATCCGTACCGCTCTGGCACAGTATCGTGAACTGGCGGCGTTCTCTCAGTTCGCGTCAGATCTGGATGATGCTACCCGTAAGCAACTGGAACACGGTCAGAAAGTCACTGAACTGCTGAAGCAGAAGCAGTATGCACCGATGTCTGTTGCTCAGCAGGGCCTGGTCCTGTTTGCGGTTGAGCGCGGTTACCTGGGCGATGTTGAGGTTGCTAAAATCCTCAGCTTTGAGTCTTCTCTGCTGTCATTCGCTGAGCGTGAACACGCTGAACTGATGCAGGAAATCAACCAAGCGGGTAACTTTAATGGCGAAATCGAAGCGAAGTTAAAAGCGCTGCTCGATTCGTTTAAAGCAACTCAGTCCTGGTAATGTCTTGCGGCTTGCCTGAAATGGCAGGCCGCCTGACTTTGAGGAGAAGCTCATGGCCGGCGCAAAAGAAATACGTAGTAAGATTGGAAGCGTAAAGAATACGCAGAAAATCACCAAAGCGATGGAAATGGTCGCCGCCTCCAAAATGCGTAAAACGCAGGAACGCATGGCGGCCAGCCGTCCGTATGCAGAAACCATTCGCAAAGTGATTGGTCACTTAGCGTTAGGGAATCTGGAATACAAGCACCCTTACCTGGAAGAGCGTGACGTTAAGCGCGTCGGCTATCTGGTCGTATCTACTGACCGCGGGCTTTGTGGTGGTTTGAACATTAACCTGTTCAAGAAATTGCTGGCAGATATGAAAGCATGGTCTGATAAAGGCGTTCAGAGTGAACTGGCCATTATCGGTTCCAAAGGCCTGTCTTTCTTCGGTGCCGCAGGCGCGGATATCGTGGCTCAGGTAAACGGTCTGGGCGATAAGCCTGCACTGTCTGATCTGATTGGCCCGGTAAAAGTGATGCTGCAGGCTTACGATGAAGGCCGGATCGACAAGCTTTATGTTGTCAGTAATAAATTTAACAACACCATGTCCCAGACTCCGGTGCTCAATCAACTGCTGCCGTTACCGCCAGCAGAAGATAATGAAGAACTGAAGAAGAAAACATGGGATTACCTGTACGAACCCGATCCGAAAGCGCTGCTGGATACTCTGCTGCGTCGTTACGTCGAGTCTCAGGTTTATCAGGGTGTTGTAGAGAACCTGGCCAGCGAGCAGGCAGCACGTATGGTGGCGATGAAAGCGGCAACCGATAACGGTGGCGAGCTTATCAAAGAGCTTCAGTTGGTTTACAACAAAGCCCGCCAGGCCAGCATCACCCAGGAACTTACCGAGATCGTCTCGGGGGCCTCCGCGGTTTAACCAGGTAACGAATTAGGTAGAGGATTCAAGATGGCAGCTGGAAAGATTGTCCAGATTATCGGCGCCGTAGTTGACGTCGAGTTCCCTCAGGACGCTGTACCACAGGTGTACAACGCCCTTGAGGTTGAAAATGGTGATAACCGTCTGGTGCTGGAAGTTCAGCAGCAGCTGGGCGGTGGTGTTGTTCGTACGATTGCAATGGGTACTTCTGACGGCCTGAAACGTGGCCTTAAGGTGACCGATCTGCAAAAACCGATTCAGGTACCGGTAGGTAAAGCTACTCTGGGCCGTATCATGAATGTTCTGGGTCAGCCTATCGATATGAAAGGCGATCTGCAGAACGAAGATGGCAGCACCGTTGAAGTAAACTCTATTCACCGTGCAGCACCAAGCTACGAAGAACTGGCTAACTCCACCGAACTGCTGGAAACAGGCATCAAGGTTATCGACCTGATTTGTCCGTTTGCTAAAGGCGGTAAAGTCGGTCTGTTCGGTGGTGCGGGTGTAGGTAAGACCGTCAACATGATGGAACTTATCCGTAACATCGCAATTGAACACTCCGGTTACTCTGTATTTGCAGGGGTGGGTGAGCGTACCCGTGAAGGTAACGACTTCTACCACGAAATGACCGAGTCTAACGTTCTGGATAAAGTTGCTCTGGTGTATGGCCAGATGAACGAGCCACCAGGAAACCGTCTGCGTGTTGCGCTGACCGGTCTGACTATGGCTGAAAAATTCCGTGACGAAGGCCGTGATGTTCTGCTGTTTGTCGATAACATCTATCGTTATACCCTGGCCGGTACTGAAGTATCAGCACTGCTGGGTCGTATGCCTTCTGCGGTAGGTTATCAGCCAACACTGGCAGAAGAGATGGGTGTACTGCAGGAACGTATCACGTCAACCAAAACCGGTTCTATCACTTCCGTACAGGCAGTGTATGTACCTGCGGATGACCTGACTGACCCGTCTCCGGCAACCACCTTTGCTCACCTGGACTCAACGGTAACTCTGAGCCGCCAGATCGCATCACTGGGTATTTACCCTGCGGTTGACCCGCTGGATTCCACCAGCCGTCAGCTGGATCCGATGATTGTGGGTCAGGAGCACTATGATATTGCGCGTGGCGTACAGTCTCTGTTACAGCGTTACCAGGAACTGAAAGATATCATCGCGATTCTGGGTATGGATGAACTGTCTGAAGACGACAAACTGCTGGTGTCCCGTGCACGTAAAATTCAGCGTTTCCTGTCTCAGCCATTCTTCGTCGCAGAAATCTTTACCGGTGCACCAGGTAAATACGTTTCTCTGAAAGATACCATCCGTGGCTTCAAAGGCATTATGGAAGGTGAGTTTGACCATCTGCCTGAGCAAGCGTTCTACATGGTTGGTTCCATCGACGAAGCTGTAGAAAAAGCGAAGAAACTGTAATTTCAGTTTCCCGGGAGGATTGATATGGCTAAAAGTTATCACCTGGATGTTGTCAGCGCTGAACAACAAATGTTTGCCGGCAGTGTACAGCATATCCAGGTGTCAGGAAGTGAAGGTGAGCTGGGGATTTTCCACGGTCACGCACCACTTCTGACTGCCATCAAACCTGGTATGGTTCGTATCGTTAAAGAGAATAACCACGAAGAGTTTATTTATCTCTCCGGGGGGATTCTGGAAGTTCAGCCCGAAAGTGTTACGGTTATGGCTGATACAGCCATCCGTGGTGAGGATCTGGACGAAGCACGTGCTCTGGAAGCAAAACGTAAAGCAGAAGATCATATGAACAAAAGCCACGGTGATGTGGACTATGCTCAGGCCTCTGCTGAACTGGCGAAAGCTATTGCTAAACTGCGCGTCATCGAACTGACCAGGAAAGTGATGTAAGATCATTACGCTGCAAAAAAGCCGGTAAGTGGAAGCTTACCGGCTTTTTTTATGTGCCTGATCCGGCCAGGGAGCGGATAATCTCCTGAAACAGCGGCTCAGCATCCTGTCTCCGCAGAGAGCAGCCCGCGGGCAGATTATGCAGTCAGGTATCCTTATACTGTATACTCTTTGCTTTACCCGATTAAATAAAAGTGATGGCAGATGATGGCAGATAAAAAAATGAGTGTGGTGATCCTTGCTGCCGGTAAGGGGACCCGGATGTATTCGGATCTCCCGAAAGTGCTCCATCAGCTGGCCGGAAAACCTATGGTGCAGCATGTGATTGATGCGGCAAAGGGGCTGGGTGCGGATAATATATACCTGGTGTATGGTCATGGTGGTGAGTTATTGAAAAACACCCTTAATGACCCGATATTACACTGGGTTGAACAGGCTGAGCAGCTGGGTACCGGCCATGCTATGCAACAGGCAGCCCCTTTCTTTACTGATGATGAAGATATTCTGATGTTATACGGTGATGTCCCGCTGATCTCTGAGCAGACATTACAACAGTTACGTCTGCAGAAACCCGCAGGTGGCATCGGATTGCTGACAGTGGTACTGGATAACCCGTTCGGTTATGGCCGCATTGTCCGTGAAAACGGCGAAATTACCGGGATTGTCGAACAGAAAGATGCCAGCCCGCAGCAGCTGGCTATCAATGAAATTAATACCGGTATCCTGCTGGCCAATGGTGGTGATCTGCGGCGCTGGCTGGCTAAACTGACCAACAATAATGCCCAGAAAGAGTATTATATTACTGATATTATCGCGATGGCCCACCAGCAAGGGTGCCGTATTGCCGCCGTTCATCCGCAAAACAGCAGTGAAACGGAAGGGGTTAATAACCGGCAACAACTGGCAACCCTGGAACGGATCTATCAGCGTCAGTCGGCGGATAAACTCTTGCTGGCCGGGGTTATGTTAAGCGATCCGGCGCGTTTTGATTTACGCGGGCAGCTGCAACATGGCCGCGATGTCAGCATTGATATTAATGTGATCCTTGAAGGTAAGGTTACGCTCGGCAATGGAGTGAAAATCGGTGCCGGATGTATTATTAAAAACAGCGTGATCGGTGATGGCTGTGAAATCAGTCCTTATTCCGTCATTGAAGATGCCCGGCTGGAAAGTGCCTGTACTGTGGGGCCTTTTGCCCGCCTGAGGCCAGGTACCTCGTTAGCTGAACAAGTTCATGTGGGTAACTTTGTCGAAATTAAAAAATCGGCACTGGGTAGCGGTTCAAAAGCCGGCCATTTAACCTACCTGGGCGATGCGCAGATCGGCGCCGGGGTCAATATTGGTGCCGGGACGATTACCTGTAATTATGACGGGCAGAATAAATCACAAACCATTATCGGTGATAATGTGTTTGTCGGGTCTGACAGCCAGTTTATTGCCCCGGTATCGGTCGCTGACGGGGTGACTATTGCGGCGGGAACCACAGTAATGAAAGATATAAACCATGAAGCGCTGGTTTATAATCCAAAGCAACAAAGTGTAAAAGCTGACTGGCTGCGGCCGGTAAAAAAATAAATTATCTGATATTTCCCGGCCAGCCGGCACAGACCGGCACCGGACAGGCTGTGACAAATAATAACCCCCATTCTCTGCAAGGCTCGGGGGATCCGTCGCGACGGAACATCAGGTCAGATGACAATCTCTATGGTGAATACGCCATAACGTCAGGATTAAAAAATATGTGTGGAATAGTGGGTGCAGTTGCACAACGTGATATTGCGGAAATTCTGCTGGAAGGCTTACGCCGCCTGGAATACCGTGGTTATGATTCAGCAGGCCTGGCCGTTGTTAACCAACCGGGCGAGATGATCCGTCTGCGGCGTGTGGGTAAGGTTCAGGCACTGGCAGAGGCTGCTGCACAGCAGCCATTGCCCGGGGGAACCGGTATTGCTCATACCCGATGGGCGACGCACGGAGAGCCTTCAGAACAGAATGCACATCCCCATGTCTCCGGTAATATTGTACTGGTGCATAACGGTATTATTGAGAACCATGAAGAGCTACGGGTAAAGGTTAAGGCTCTGGGCTATACGTTTGTCTCTGAAACAGATACCGAAGTGGTTGCCCATCTGATTAATGACGAGCAAAAACGTGGCGGCAGCCTGCGTGAAATTGTTCAGCGGGTGATTAAGCAACTGCGTGGTGCTTACGGTATGGTGATCATGGACAGTAACGATCCTTCGGTTCTGGTCGCGGCCCGTTCAGGCAGCCCGCTGGTGATTGGTTGTGGTGTCGGAGAAAACTTTATCGCGTCTGATCAGCTGGCGTTGTTGCCGGTTACCCGGCGTTTTATCTACCTGGAAGAAGGTGATGTTGCTGAGGTCACCCGGCGGTCGGTGAATATTTTCGCTGACGGTGAGCCGGTTAGCCGTCCGGAAATTGAATCTTCTGCCCAGTATGATGCCGGTGATAAAGGCCTCTATCGCCATTACATGCAGAAAGAAATTTATGAGCAGCCGATGGCGGTGAAAAATACCCTGCAGGGACGTTTTCATCAGGGGGTTGTGGACCTGAGTGAATTAGGGCCGGATGCGGAACAGCTGCTCAGCCAGGCTGAACATATTCAGATTGTGGCCTGTGGTACGTCTTATAATTCAGGGCTGGTGGCCCGCTACTGGTTTGAGTCGCTGGCAGGGATCCCCTGTGATGTTGAAATTGCCTCTGAATTCCGCTACCGGAAATCGGTGGTACGGAAAAACAGTCTGCTGATCACCTTGTCACAGTCCGGCGAAACTGCAGATACCCTCGGGGCACTGCGTCTGTCTAAGCAACTGGGTTATCTTGGCTCACTGGCCATTTGTAATGTGGCGGGTTCCTCACTGGTACGCGAATCTGACCTGGCACTGATGACCAAAGCCGGGGTCGAAATTGGTGTGGCCTCGACCAAAGCCTTTACCACCCAGCTGACAGTACTGCTGATGCTGGTGGCTCAGATGGCAAGGCTGAATGGCCAGCCAGAACAGGTTGAACATGATATCGTTCATGCCCTGCAGGCGCTGCCCAGCCGGATTGAGCAAATCCTGTCACATGACAAACAGATCGAAGCACTGGCAGAAGGATTTTCAGATAAACACCATGCCCTGTTTCTGGGACGCGGCGATCAGTACCCGATCGCGATGGAAGGTGCGCTGAAACTGAAAGAAATCTCTTATATCCATGCTGAAGCTTATGCCGCCGGAGAACTGAAACATGGTCCGCTGGCGCTGGTGGATGCTGATATGCCGGTCATCATTATTGCGCCAAATAATGAGTTACTGGAAAAGCTGAAATCTAATATCGAAGAAGTGCGCGCCCGGGGCGGACAACTGTATGTATTTGCTGATCAGGATGCCGGTTTCACCGACAGCCCGAATATGAAAATCATTCAGCTCCCTCATGTGGAAGAAGTACTGGCACCGGTGTTTTATACTATTCCGCTGCAATTACTGTCGTATCATATTGCCTTAATTAAAGGCACTGATGTCGATCAGCCACGTAACCTGGCAAAATCGGTAACCGTTGAGTAAATAACAGTATCCGCCCGACATCTTTTGTCGGTAGACAATAAAGATTAGAACTAAACAATAAAGAATGAAACTGTAACATTAAAGTTGAAAACTTTTAAAACCCGGTTAAACTGATTAAAAGTTGACCGGGTTTTTGTTATGGCAAAATCAAAGTACGTTTTAACTGAAAATCAAATCATCAAACGGATTAAAGAAGGTAGGGGGGCCGGAAGGCTTTCTAGTTATAAACCGTGGTTGTATGTTAATGAGGTTCCTTCAACAGGTCGTTCTCAGCGAATCTATTCTCACCTAACTGGCCGTATTCATCATGTACTATCAGACCTCGAATTCGCGGTTTTTCTTCTTCTCGACCATAGTGCAGCCACAACTGACATTCGAGAGCAATTTCCGCTCAATAGGGATGACACTCTAAATATTTCCAATGAAGGTCAGCTTTGGCATCCTTCGCAAGGTGGAGTGAATCTTGTCATGTCCTCAGATTTTTTGGTCAACTCATCTTCCAAAATTCAGCCCAAGTTTGCTATTCAAGCTAAGTATACAAAAGACTTAAAAGACCCAAGAACGGTCGAAAAACTTGAAATTGAACGACGATATTGGTTGCTCAAAAAATTCCATGGTTTCTTGTAACAGAGAAAGAGATAGATAGCGTTATCGTGTCGAATATTGAGTGGCTATATGGGGTTAAAGGATACTTTGGTAATCCCCCCATTTTTAACGGAGGCAATAAGTAGGATCAGATAAGCGTTGAATATGTTGCATCGGCGTGTAGCCATTCAGTGCCATATTCGGTCGCTCGTGATTATAAAACCATTGCCATCGCGTGGCATAGTTCTGCAATTCATCCAGTGAGGTAAACAGGTGTTGTCCCAGCCAGTCATAGCGCACCGTCCTATTGTAACGCTCTATATAGGCATTTTGCTGCGGATTACCTGGCTGGATAAAGTTAATCTGGATACCTCTTGT
>NZ_JAERJN010000029.1:30099-30262 GCF_018257595.1 Tatumella sp. JGM94
TATTCCGGTCCGTTATCACAGCGTATTGCTGTGGGTTTCCCTTTCCACTCAATAAGTTGTTCCAGCGTTCGCACAACACGACTTGCCGGCAGAGAAAAATCGACCTCTATTGCCAGGGCTTCACGATTGAAATCATCAATAATATTTAGCAGGCGGACCGAAC
>NZ_JAERJN010000002.1:0-265820 GCF_018257595.1 Tatumella sp. JGM94
GCCATGCCCATCGGGGCACCCGGGTGACCGGATTTGGCTTTTTGCACAGCGTCCATACTGAGGGCACGGATCGCATTGGCGAGTTCTTTATGTGAGGGCATAGGTAGCTCCGGCTGATTTAAAAATAAGTAACAGAGTTAAAGTCGGGCGGCCAGCATATCTTCCAGTCTTTGCTGGTCAATGGCGAACTGACGGATACCTTCAGACAGTTTATCTACCGCCATTGCATCCTGATTATGTTGCCAGCGGAATTCATCTTCAGAGAGCGGGGCCGGCTGGTGAAATGCTTCCACCGGCGGCCGCAGTTTTTGTACCACCGGTACCTGACTGTTTTTCAGCGCCTGTAATAATGCCGGAGCAATAGTCAGGCGGTCACAGCCTGCCAGTGCAAGAATTTGTTCCGTATTACGGAAGCTGGCACCCATAATGATGGTGGTGTAACGGTGCTTTTTATAATAGTCGTAAATACTGCGTACGGATTTTACTCCCGGGTCCTGGTCTGCCTGATAAGGTGACAGAGGAGTACGGCTGTGGTGCCAGTCATAAATGCGGCCGGCAAAAGGAGAGATCAGATAAACGCCGGCTTCTGCACAGGCTCTTGCCTGAGCAAATGAGAACAATAGGGTCAGATTACAATTGATACCGTTCTGTTCCAGTTCCTCTGCGGCTTTAATTCCTTCCCAGGTGGATGCCAGTTTTATCAGTATCCGCGAACGGTCAATCCCCTGATCTTCATACATCCGCAGCAGTTTTTCGGCTTTTGCTACACACATACCACGGTTAAAAGACAAACGGGCATCTACTTCAGTCGAAACTCTGCCGGGAATGTTTTTCAGAATTTCCACACCGAGATTGACGGCAACGCGATCACTGGCATTAATGATCCGTGTTTCGGTATTCCCCCCTTGCCGACGGGCGTAATCGATAGCTTCGTCGATCAGATGGCGGCAGGCAGGTAATGTGGCTGCTTTTAGTACCAGAGAGGGATTGGTGGTAGCGTCCTGCGGCTGGTAGTCACAAATTGACTGAAAATCGCCGCTGTCAGCGACTACTGTTGTAAATTGTTTTAATGCATCAAGCGGGTTCATGCAGCGTTCTCATTCTTTCTAAAGCAGTTATTCCATCGGTGACGGAACAATTGGTAACAGGAATTTAACACTGTGCCGGAATTTATCGGGGAAGAAAATACGTTTTCTCCGATAATAGCGACAGGTAACACCATGACACAGGCCAAAAAAAGGCAGGGGCGGGAGAATCATTGCTAAATATTCTCCCGTGTACAGGGATGGCAGGCTATACCCAGTCTTTTACAGGCAGGAATTTTTCATACAGCTCTGCTTCGGCAGAACCTGCAGACGGCTGGTAGTTATATTCCCAGCGTACCTGGGGGGGCATCGACATCAGAATAGACTCAGTTCTGCCCCCGGTTTGTAAACCAAACAGGGTGCCACGGTCCCAGACCAGATTAAATTCAACATAACGGCCGCGACGATAAAGCTGAAACTGCCGTTCACGTTCACCCCAGGTCAGGGCGTTACGCCGTTCGACAATCGGCAAATAGGCGTCGGTAAAACCGGTGCCTACGGCGCGGGTAAAAGCAAAACACTGGTCAAAGTCAGGGGTGTTCAGATCATCAAAGAACAGACCGCCGATACCCCGCTGTTCGTTGCGGTGACGCAGATGAAAATAGTCATCACACCATTTTTTATAACGCGGGAAGAGGTCATCTCCGAAGGGCTGACAAATATTTCTGGCCGTCTGGTGCCAGTGAACCGCATCTTCGGTGAAACCGTAGAATGGTGTCAGGTCAAAGCCACCGCCAAACCACCAGATGGGGTCAGCGTCGGGTTTCTCGGCAATAAAAAAGCGCACATTGGCATGACTGGTGGGGATATAAGGGCTATGGGGATGAATAACCAGCGATACGCCCATGGCTTCAAAACTGCGACCAGCCAGTTCCGGCCGGTGAGCCGTGGCTGAGGCTGGCATATTCTCACCGTAAACATGAGAGAAATTAACGCCAGCCTGTTCGAATATCGCGCCATCTCGCAGTACACGGGAACGTCCGCCACCGCCGGCTTCCCGTTGCCAGGCATCTTCCGCGAATCCTCCGGAGCCGTCGGCAGCTGCCAGTTTTTGACAGATTTGGTCCTGTAATGAGAGCAGGAACTCCTTGACCTTATGTTTGTCGGGAACGTTCATATCACATCATTTATTGTGGGGTTTTGCTGATTATACCTAACTTATCCGGCGATTGTGGATAGCGGATTCATTATAATAATTTACAATCCCTGCGGTAATGGCGGTGGCAATTTTATGGCGGAAAACCGCAGAACCCAGCAGTTTTTCTTCTGCCGGATTGGTAATAAACGACGTTTCGACCAGAACCGAGGGGATAGACGGCGATTTTAATACGGCAAATGCCGCCTGTTCCGTGTGCTGACTGTGTAAATGGTGTACCGGCCTGATTTTATCCAGCACATGTTTACCGAGTGTCAGACTGTTTTTGATGGTATTGGTCTGGACTAAATCGAACAGAATCTGTTGCAGGTAGTGATCTTTCTCCTGCACTTTGAGTCCGGCGACATCATCGGCAGCGTTTTCCCGTTCAGAAAGATAACGGGCCATGGCGCTGGTCGCGCCGCGATTGGATAGCGCAAATACCGAAGCCCCGTGTGCCTCCGGGCTGGTGTAACCGTCAGCATGAATTGACATAAACAGGTTGGCGCCGTGCTGGCTGGCAATTTCCACCCGCTGATACAGAGGAATAAAATGGTCACTGTCGCGGGTGAGCCGGACTTCAATATGAGGATGGTCGTTGAGTAGCTGACGAATGGTGCCGGCAATTTCCAGTACCACATGTTTTTCCATGGAGCCTTCTTCACCGACCGCCCCCGAATCAATGCCACCATGTCCGGGGTCAATCATAACGATAAATTTACCATTACTCACGGGTTTTGCCGGCTGGGCGACGGGCTTGATGGTATGTTCCCGGGCTAACACACCACGCGGGGAAAGTACCGCTAATGCCAGACCGGATAAGAGTAACTGGCGGCGATTTACCAGTCGTTTCAGCGGGGATAATTTTTTCATCAGCACTTCCATCGTCATCCGGAGAGTTAGTTTAGATCAACATTCCATTGTTATATCGTAACATTCGGAGGATTGCGACAAGGCAAATATTTCAGCCTTTTACCGGGTGTTTCAGTTCTGTTCTTTACAAAAGGCAGATTTTTCTGCTTTTGTTCACCTCTCAGGGTTGCAGATAAAGGGGAAAACGCCATAATCTGCCCATATCTCAACGACAGAGGCCTCGCGATGGAAATTCGTGGATTTCGCCAGGAAGACTTTGATGAAGTCATCACCCTCTGGGAGCGCTGTGATTTACTGCGTCCCTGGAATGATCCTGAAATGGATATAGAAAGAAAAATGCACCATGATCCGGACCTGTTTCTGGTGGCAATCGCCGGCGGACAGGTGGTGGCAACCCTGATGGGGGGGTACGACGGCCACCGTGGGTCTGTATATTATCTGGGGGTTGACCCTGATTTTCGTGGCCGCGGGTTTGCTAATGCACTGATGAACCGGCTGGAAAAGAAACTGATTGCCCGCGGCTGCCCGAAGATCAATCTGATGGTGCGTGAAGAGAACGATATCGTACTGGGTTTTTATGAAAAACTTGAATACGAAATTGTGGATTCGCTGATTTTAGGCAAACGACTGATTGAAGATCGTGAGTACTGAGCATCAGCGTAGTGATACGGTTTAGTCCGTTCTGACAGGGTGTCTGGTGTATTTTGATCGATTATTCTCCCGAAAATTATGACAATAAAGGGCAACTGCGGTTGCCATTTTTATTCTGGCTGATCCTGATATTTCAGGCACGTACCTGGATAGTGTTAGTGGTTGCCGGTGCATCCCGGCAACAGGGGGAAACCCTGCTGAATTTATTTTATCCGGATACGCAGGGGTTTTACCCTGGTCTGGCGCTGGGACTGAGTGCGGTTGCGGCATTTTTCCTGAGCGGTTACCGGCGGCGTTTTCCTGTGTTATGGAGAGGCTGGCGCTGGTTATTAGTTGCCTGCTCGCTGGTGACTTTTGGCTGGCAGTGCTCACAACTGAGTTATGTATTGTTACAACAGTCTCCGTTACCATTAATTTTACTCATATTTGATCTGCTGTCGGCCTGCTGGTTGCTGACCAGCCGCCGGCTGAAAGACTGTTTTGTTCCGGAATTCCCGGCAGAAGAATAAACTTTTTGCGGTTTTATCACTCCAATCCGGCATTAGCTTATTGCGAAAGGGACAGAAATAGCGATGAAATTACTGAAAACCACACTGCTTAGCGGAGTGATCTTACTGTCAGGCTGTGCCGGCAGCGGAAATCATGATGTCTCCGGCAATGATCCTGTCAGATGGTGGAACCCACTGAGCTACTCCTGGTCATCGGCATTACCCTGGCACTGGTTTGGTGCTTCAGCCACTGTCAGCGAACAAGGTGTTGGCGGATTAACCGGGCTGACGCCGATGACCGAAGCCGGAATCAGTGGGGCGCTGGGCAGCGACTATCAATTGCGGCAGGGGATGCGTACAGAAAACGGCGATATTGTCACTTTCTGGCAGGCGTTACGTGACGGGCAGGTGATGCTGGTTATTCAGGGGCAAAGCACAGTGTCACGTATCGATGTATCTGATCCGGCGATTACTTCGGCCAGCGGCGTGAAAACAGGCAGTAAATTTTCTGAGGTCTACACCCAGGCCTTTGGTCACTGCCAGCCGCTGGAAAACGGAGAGCAGGTCAGTTGTCAGGCACCGGACAGCCAGCATATACGGTATATTTATCAGGGTGAGTGGCACGGACCGCAGGGGATTATGCCGGCAGATGAAACACTGAAAAACTGGATCCTGACCCGCATTGTCTGGCAGCAATCGCTGTCTGGCGGAGTATAATCCCTTGCTTTGATAAAGGTTATGTTAATGAATTTCCGGTATCATAGGGATATGAACAGAGACATTGATTTTACTGACTATCGGAGATACAGACAGTGACGGACTATCAGAGTGGTATTTTGCCGGAGCATTGCCGTGCCGGCCTGTGGCTGGAGGGCGCGTTTAACGGTGATTTAGCGCAGGCAGGGATGCAAATCCGCGAGTATCTCTCGCGGCAGAAAGCCCTGCAGCAAAAATACCCCGATGCGCGGCTGGGCAGTGTTATTGCCTTTGGTGCTGCACTGTGGCGTGATTTGAACGGTGTTTCAGCCTCTGCGCCTGAGCTTAAAGATTTCCGGCCGCTGGGTAAAGGTATGGCTCCGGCAACGCAGCGCGACGTACTGATTCATATCCAGTCCCAGCGACAGGATGTGAACTTCTCTCTTGGACAGATTGCGATGGAACTGCTGGGTCCGCTGATGGATGTCAGTGAAGAAACTCAGGGGTTTCGCTGGGTTGAAGACCGTGATCTGAGTGGTTTTGTTGATGGCACCGAAAACCCGAAAGGTGAGAAGCGTCAGCAGGTTGCCATTATTGCCGACGGAGAAGATGCCGGTGGCAGTTATGTGTTTACTCAGCGCTGGGAACATAACCTCACCTCATGGCATAAACTGCCGGTCGCGAAGCAAGAAGCAATCATCGGACGTACCAAAGACAGCAACGAAGAATTACCCGCGGATACTCGTCCGGTCACTTCTCACCTTAGCCGTGTCGACCTCAAAGAGAATGGTGCCGGGCTGAAAATTCTGCGCCAGAGTCTGCCTTATGGCACCGTCAGCGGCACGCATGGGCTCTATTTTATTGCTTACTGTGCACGGTTGCACAATATTGAGCAGCAATTACTGAGCATGTTCGGCGAAAGCGATGGTAAATATGACGGGCTATTGCGTTTTTCAAAGCCGGTTAGCGGCAGTTATTTTTATGCCCCGTCATTGTCACAATTATCTGCACTATAAACCGTTCCCCCGGGGTACAGGTCGGCGGAGTCGGTCCGCTGACCTGACTATTCCCGCGATCATTGCCTGATAGTATTTATCTGACAGCCCTTATGCGTTTTTATGCTTTTAAAGCAATAATCGGTATATAAAACCGCTACAGCTTTGCCCTGAGAAATAAATACACTAATTATGCGGCTAACAGCGGCCGCGTTTGTGTTCAGGGGTAAGTTAATGAAGGTAAAGGGTAAAAAACGGGTCAGTGGGGTACTGCTGATACTGTTTACTGCCGGTGCAGCACATGCCACCACTCTGCTTAACAGTTCTTACGATGTTTCCCGTGAGTTATTCGCGGCGCTGAATCCGCTTTTTATCGCCCAATGGGATCAGGCGCATCCGGCTGACAAACTCACCATTCGTCAGTCTCACGGCGGTTCGTCGAAACAGGCACTGGCTATTCTGCAGGGGCTGAAGGCGGATGTCGTTACCTATAATCAGGTCTCTGACGTACAAATACTGCATGACCGGGGCCAGCTGATCCCGGCCAACTGGCAACGTCGTTTACCTGATAATAGTTCTCCTTTTTACTCCACCATGGCTTTTCTTGTCCGCAAAGGGAACCCGAAAAATATCCATGACTGGTCAGATCTGACCCGCAGTGGTCTTCAGTTGGTATTTCCTAATCCGAAAACCTCCGGCAATGGCCGTTATACCTGGCTTGCGGCATGGGGAGCAGCAGCAAAAGCCGATGGAAATACGCCGACGAAAACGGAGGCCTTTATGCGCCGTTTTGTGAATAATGTCGCGGTATTCGATACAGGAGGCCGTGGCTCGACCACTACCTTTGCCGAACGTGGTATCGGTGATGTCCTGATAAGTTTTGAATCGGAAGTAAATAATATTCGTCAGCAGTATCCGGCCTCGCAGTTTGAGGTTGTGGTACCGCAGACCAATATTCTGGCAGAGTTTCCGGTGGCCCGGATAGACCGAAATGTCGCCGCAGATGGTAATGCTGAGGCGGCCAGCCAGTATCTCCGGTTCCTGTACAGTCCGCAGGCACAGAAAGTCATCACCAGTTTCTACTACCGCGTCAACAACCCTCAGTTAATGGCCGAAAATAAATCCCGCTTCCCGCAGGTGTCATTGTTTCGTGTTGAAGACCTGTTTGGCAGCTGGGAGAGGGCGATGCAGACCCAGTTCGCCAGTGGCGGGGAATTCGATAAATTGCAGTCAGCAGGACATAAGTAATGAAACAAATGCGTCATAAACGGGTATTACCCGGATTTGGTTTAAGTCTGGGCACCAGCCTGTTTTTTACCTGTCTGATTCTGTTACTCCCGATGAGTGCGTTAGTGATCCAGTTGTCAAAAATGACCTGGGCTGACTACTGGCATGTAGTGACCGAACCAGAATTAGTCGCAGCCTATAAAGTGACCCTATTATCGGCCGCACTGGCATCGGCTTTTAATGCCGTATTTGGCATGCTGATGGCCTGGATTCTGACCCGTTATACTTTTCCGGGAAAAACCCTGCTGAACGGGCTGATGGATTTACCTTTTGCTCTGCCCACCGCAGTCGCCGGTCTGACCCTGGCCGGTTTATTTTCCACCACTGGCTGGTACGGGCAATGGCTGGCACAGTTCGGGATTAAAGTTTCCTATACCTGGCTGGGCATCGCGGTAGCAATGGCATTTACCAGTATACCTTTTGTGATCCGTACCGTTCAGCCGGTGCTCGAAGAGCTGGGGCCGGAATATGAAGAAGCGGCAGAAACCCTCGGTGCACGGCCCTGGCAGGCTTTTTACCGCGTTATTCTTCCCGAACTTGCGCCGTCACTGCTGGCCGGGACCGCTCTGTCGTTTACCCGCAGCCTGGGCGAATTTGGTGCAGTGATCTTTATCGCCGGCAATATTGCCTGGAAAACTGAGGTTATCTCGCTGATGATTTTTATCCGCCAGCAGGAATTCGACTTCCCGGCATCCAGCGCGATTGCTTCAGTTATTATGGCGGCATCACTGGTGCTGCTGTTTGGGATTAATGTGCTGCAAAGCCGCTATGGCCGTCGTTTAGGGGGGCACTGATGACTGAAGCTACTACGCAGCCGCTGCGGGCCAGAAAATCGTTTCACCCGGGCCGTTTACTGCTGATGACTGCCGGGATATTGCTGTCTGTGCTGGTGCTGGTGGTACCGCTGATTTCGATTTTCTGGGAAGCGCTGGGTAAAGGCATCGTTGCTTCCCTGGATAACCTGGCAGACCCGGATATGCTGCATGCAATCTGGATGACAGTGATGATCGCCTTAATCACAGTACCGGTGAATCTGGTGTTCGGTACTCTGCTGGCCTGGCTGGTCAGCCGGTTTAATTTCCCTGGCCGGCAATTATTACTGACATTATTTGATATTCCATTCGCAATTTCGCCGGTGGTGGTGGGGCTACTGTATTTGCTGTTCTGGGGAATTAATGGCCCTGCGGGATACTGGCTGGATGCGCATAATATTCAGGTCATGTTTGCCTGGCCGGGGATGGTGCTGGTGACTATTTTTATCAGCTGCCCGTTTGTGATCCGTGAACTGGTGCCGGTGATGTTAAGCCAGGGGAGCCAGGAAGATGAAGCAGCTATCCTGCTTGGTGCCAGCGGCTGGCAAATGTTCCGGCGTGTTACGTTACCTAATATCCGCTGGGCATTATTGTACGGGCTGGTACTGACTAATGCCCGTGCACTGGGTGAGTTCGGTGCGGTATCGGTAGTCTCCGGTTCGATCCGCGGCGAAACTTATACCCTGCCATTACAGGTCGAATTATTACACCAGGATTATAATACAGTCGGTGCATTTACAGCGGCAGCTCTGCTGGCCCTGATGGCGATTGTCACTTTATTTTTGAAAAGCGCACTGCAATGGCGTCTGGAGCGTCAGCATCAGCGTCAGCAACAGGACGGCAACTATGAGCATTAATATTCATCAGATTAATAAGTCTTTCGGTAAAACCCCGGTACTTAATGATATCTCTCTGGATATCGCTTCCGGAGAAATGGTGGCATTACTCGGGCCTTCCGGTTCGGGGAAAACAACCTTATTACGTATTATTGCCGGGCTTGAACACCAGAACAGCGGACAGATTTCGTTTCATAACCGTGATGTCAGCCAGTTACATGCCAGAGATCGCCATGTCGGCTTTGTTTTTCAGCACTACGCCTTATTCCGGCATATGACCGTGTTTGATAATGTGGCATTTGGTCTGACAGTACTGCCGCGGCGGGAACGTCCGTCCTCCGCGGAAATTAAAAAGAAAGTCACTCGTCTGCTGGAAATGGTGCAGTTATCGCACCTTGCAGGACGTTTTCCCGCACAGTTATCCGGCGGACAAAAACAACGGGTTGCGCTGGCCAGGGCACTGGCGGTTGATCCTCATATCCTGCTGCTGGATGAACCTTTTGGTGCGCTGGACGCTCAGGTACGTAAAGAATTACGCCGCTGGTTACGCCAGTTACACGAAGAACTGCAATTCACCAGCGTGTTCGTGACTCATGACCAGGAAGAAGCGATGGAGGTTGCAGACCGGATTGTGGTGATGAGTCAGGGAAATATAGAGCAGACCGGGACCCCGGAACAGGTCTGGCAGCAGCCTGTATCCCGTTTTGTACTTGAATTCCTCGGCGAAATTAACCGGCTGGAAGGCACCATGGCCGGTAATCAGTTACAGGTCGCAGGCCATCACTGGTCGCTGGCTGAGTTACCGGAAGTACAGGGCCAGGTTGAACTGTTTCTGCGCCCCTGGGAGACGGAGATCAGCCGTGAGTACTCAGCCAATACACCACTGGCGGTGAAGGTGGTTGAAGCCAGTCCGCGTGGTCATTTCTGGCAATTGCTGGTGCAGCCGTCGGGCTGGGAAGCCGCCGATCTGACCCTGGTCTGTGACGACGGACATACGCCGCCATCGCGCGGTGAGCGCTTATATATTGGTGTGGATCAGGCGAGAATTTATCAGGGGCACCGGTTAATACAACCTGTTGCCTTTGCAGAAACTGCCTGATACTTTCGTTACCTGGTCTGTAAAACAGCCTGGCGCTTTCACCGCGGACAGGCTGTTTTCGTTTTTATAGGCAGGGATCCCCGTGATAACTCTGGAAAGTACCATAGGTAATACCCCTTTAATCAGTTTGCAGCGGCTGGTCGCGGATAACGGCAGTCAGGTGCTGGTTAAACTGGAAGGTAATAATCCGGCCGGTTCGGTAAAAGACCGGGCGGCGTATTCGATGATACAGCAGGCGGAATGTCGTGGTGATATTGCGCCGGGCGATACTCTGATAGAGGCGACCAGTGGCAATACGGGTATCGCCTTAGCAATGATTGCGGCCATGAAAGGGTACCGGATGAAGTTACTGATGCCGGATAATATGAGCCCTGAACGCCAGGCGGCGATGAAAGCTTATGGCGCAGAACTGATACTGGTCAGCCAGCAACAGGGAGGAATAGAGGGTGCCCGTGATTTAGCCGCGGCAATGGCAGCCAGAGGTGAAGGCAAGGTACTGGATCAGTTTAATAATCCTGATAATCCTCTGGGGCATTTTATGACCACCGGGCCGGAGATTTGGCAGCAGACAGGGGGCCGGCTGACGCATTTTGTTTCCAGCATGGGGACAACGGGGACTATCAGCGGAGTGGGACGTTATCTTAAACAGCAGGATCCTGCGGTACAGGTGATAGGTCTGCAGCCTGAAGAGGGGTCGCAGATCCCGGGGATCCGCCGCTGGTCTGCAGCCTACCGGCCGGGTATTTTTCAGCCGCAATGGGTCGACAGAACCATCGATATGTCAGAAGCCCTGGCGACAGAAACCATGCGTAATCTGGCAAGGCTGGAAGGTATTTTTTGCGGTATGAGTTCCGGCGGGGCAGTGGCCGGTGCACTACAGATTGCCGCGGCCACGCCCGGTGCGAAAGTTGTCGCTATTATTTGTGATCGCGGCGATCGTTACCTCTCCACCGGGGTCTATGAATAGCAAATTATACAGCCGCAGACAGGGCATCATGTAAGGATAGTGAAAATACTGCGGTAACCCGCGCGGGATCGGGTCAGAATGGCGTTATTTTACAGAAAGAGAACGTTTATGAAGATTTTGCTGGTTGATGATGATCATGAACTGGGCAGTATGCTTAGTCAGTATCTTGAAGGTGAAGGTTTTAGCAACGCACTGGTGATGACCGGAAAAGAGGCTATCACCAGTGCGCTCTCAGGCCAGTACAGTGCGATGATCCTCGATATTATGCTGCCAGATATGAGTGGTATTGATGTATTGCGGCAGGTGCGCCATAGCAGCCGCTTACCGGTGATTATGCTGACCGCCAAAGGGGACAATATTGACCGGGTGATCGGGCTGGAGATGGGGGCAGATGATTATGTCCCTAAACCCTGCTATCCCAGAGAACTGGTTGCCCGTCTGCGTTCTGTGATGCGACGTTTTGATGAACAGCCCGCCAGGGAAGAGAAAAAAGAACAGCTTATTCACGGTGATTTGTCCCTGGACCCGGCGACCCGCGTATCCTCATGGAAAGGTCAGGCATTTGATCTTACCGCGTCGGAATTTAATCTGCTGGAACTGTTGCTGGCTGCCAGTGACCGGGTGGTATCAAAAGATGAACTTTCTGAAAAAGCCCTTGGTCGCCAGCGCGAAGCCTATGACCGCAGTGTTGATGTCCATGTCAGTAATATCCGGCAAAAGCTGAGTAAACTGACTAACGACCAACTGAATATCGAGACCGTGCGCAGCATTGGTTATCGTATCCGATGAACTATGATTATCCGGGACGCCTGTTCTGGAAAATGTTACTGGGGTTTATGCTGGTCTTTCTGGTGATCAGCCAGTTTTTATGGCTGGGATTCAGCCTGCTGGGATCAGAACCCCCGGAGCAACAGTTATTGAGACAGACATTAAGTCTGCAGCTGGATCAGGCGGCTAAACAGGTTGAACTACATGGGCCGGCGGGACTTGAGCAGGCAGAAGCCGAATGGCCGGCAGTGCTGCGCTCGGTGACACAGTTACAGCTGGCGAGTGAACGTCCTGAATCTCCCGGCGGCCCGCCTCCGGATCGCCTGACCCGGCAGGTAACGGCACCGGATAATACAGACTATGTGATTTCTATGGATATGCATGCAGACCATCCGCGAAGACGGGGCGGTACTTTGCCTGTTATCCAGCGTTTTCTGCATATACCGATGCCGGTGGTTGTGTTTGCTATCCCGATGGGATTACTGTTCAGTCTGTTACTGGCCTGGAATCTGACCCGGCCAATGCGGCAGTTACGGGAAGGGTTTCGTCATATTTCCAGCGGTGATCTGTCGGTTCGTTTATTCGGCAAAATGCAGCGCCGGCACGATGAATTTTCGGTGGTGGCACGCGATTTTGATGCCATGGTGGAACGGTTAGATGTGCTGGTAAAAGCCCGTGAAGAGTTATTACATGATATCTCCCATGAGTTGCGTACTCCGCTGGCGCGTTTACAGCTGGCAACCGCACTGGCCCGCCAGTCACCCGATAATGTATATGACTCGCTGGAACGCATTGATAACGAAGCCCGCAAGCTGGACAAAATGATCGGTGAACTGCTGACGTTTTCCCGCGCAGAACATGCCCATATGGTGCGCGAACAATATTTTGAACTGACCAGTTTACTGGATGCGGTGGTGGCTGATGCACGTTTCGAAGCTCAGGTTCCGCAGGTAGATATTCATGTCAGTTATGATGAGAATGCCGATTTTATGGTACAGGGTAACGCTGAAATGGTCCGGCGTTGTATCGAAAATGTACTGAGAAATGCCTTGCGGTTCTCTTCGGCCGGACAGTCCATTGATATTATTCTGCAGGCAGAACAGGAGTGGCTGACAATAGTTATCCGCGATCAGGGGCCAGGGGTAGAGCCGGATAAACTATCGAGTATTTTCGACCCCTTTGTGCGGGTTGCATCCGCGCAGTCAGGTAAGGGGTACGGGCTGGGGCTGGCGATTGTACGTAAAGTGATACTGGCACATCATGGGGAGGTCAGGGCCGGTAACCGGCCAGGAGGCGGTCTGGAGATCTCACTGCGGTTACCCCACTGGCATCCGCAATAAGTCAGGTCGTCGGCAGCATTTCGCTCCCGGTCTCTATTTTTTTGCGGTTGCCGGCAGACAGACTAATGTGACGCCGGCGATCACCAATAATATGCCCGTCAGGGTTTTTAACGAAAACTCATCTCCCTGCAGACCCAGCGCTAATGCCAGTGCCCAGACAACAATATAACTCAGGCTGAGCAGTGCATAAGCTTTACTGAGTGGCAGGTATTTTAAGGTCAGGTACCAGCAGCCCATTGATAAAGCATACCCGGCCAGCCCTGCGAACAGAAAACCGGTGGCGGAAAGATGTTGCAGGAAAAACAGACCGGTTTCGCTTATGCCAAGGCCGGACGGTAAACTGCTCATGGCGTATTTCATCGCCAGCTGGGCGAAACTGACCAGTAAGACACTGCACAGTGCCGGAAGATAGCCCATCAGATAGCCCCGCTAAGCAGAATTATTCCGGCTACAATCAGACCGGTGCCGCACCAGTGGCGCGGGCTGACGGGTTCATGCCATATCCAGCGGGCGGCGAGGGTGATCCAGATAAAGTTCATACTCAGCATCGGGTAGGCGATCCCTACGGGTAAGGCACGTAATACCAGCAGCCATAACAACATGGCCACGCCAAGACAGAGTATAGCCAGCCCCAGCCAAAGCAACAGATGCTGGTGGCGGGGACGGCCAGGCCGCGCAGAGGCGGCCTGTTTCTGACATAGCTGTCCCAGGCAGCTTAACAGACTGGACAGCAGCAGTAAGGCATAGGTCATTTCTTCGGACCATATTCAACATACAGCAGACGACCTTGCTGATAGCTGAAATCAGGTGCCGGTAGCTGCATTTGATCAAGGTCCTTGTTTTTCGGTAACAGGAATACCATCGATACCCCTTGCTGACGACGGGTAGCCAGCCAGTCAGGGAATTGCTGACGGGTGATCAATCGTCCTTTTCCGTCCGGATACGCCAGTCCGTAACGCATTTCTCCCGACTCATCAAACAGGTTAATATCCTGACGTTTTAACTGCCAGGCGATGCCGGAAGCGATACCGACATTTTCCGCCAGAATATAGTGACTGCGAGCCATCCGGTGACTGATTTGGTTAAGGAAGTCTTGTGGCTGTTTAGCATCACGGATACGTTCAGGAATGGTATAACCTACGGTCAGCACCAGCACTAACGGGCAGAGCACTGCCGCACACCAGCGTTTTTCGGGGCGCAGTAAGGTTATCAGCCCGATCACAGCCCAGAACAGAAACGCCAGTAATGCCAGTAGCAAACCGGTAATTTCATGGGGAGCAAATAACGGGTGTGACGGCATCAGATAGCTGACCAGTAGCGCAGTGACACCCAGCAGGCCAAATAACAGATTGATCCAGCCATTCGCCGTGGCACTGTGTTTTATCTGCTGGTAAGTGCGACAGGCAACATTTGCCAGCAGAATGGCCAGCGGGGCAAAGCAGGGCAGGATATAAGTCGGTAATTTGCCTTTTGCGATACTGAAAAACAGAAACGGCATCACTGCCCAGCCCAGCAGGTAGACTGCCCCGTGGTTTTGATGGCGTTGCTGCCAGCCGCTTTTCAGGGCTGCTGGCAGGTAACCCAGCCACGGCAGTGTGCCGGCCAGTAATACCGGAACGTAATACCAGAACGGTGCCTTATGCTGTGCATCAGATTCGGCAAAACGCTGAATATGTTCCACCCAGAAGAAATAGTGCCAGAAGTCAGGTTCACGGGCATTAATCGCCAGGGCCCAGGGCAAGGTAATCAGTGTTGCGCTGATGACTGCCAGCGGGCCGTAGATCAGAACTTCCCGCCAGCGGCGGGTGACAATAACCCACGGAATAATACTGATAACAGGAATGGCCAGCGCCAGGAAACCTTTGGTCATCACTCCCATACCGCAGGTCAGTCCTAACAGCAGATAAGCGATAGCCCTTTTTCCCGGGGTTTCGGCACTGGCTGCCAGCCAGAACGCGGCCATAGCAGCTGTCATCCACAGGGTAATCATCGGGTCCAGAACTGCATAAGTACCAATGGCGTATACCAGCATGCAACTCAGATAGATGACGGCAGAAAAGACAGTAATCCGGCGATCCTGCCAGATACGTGAGGCTATCCAACTGACCAGCAACGCGCTGACAGTAATTGAGAATACCGAACCAAATCGTACCGCAAAGTTATTGTGGCCGAACAACAACTGGCTGATATTGTTAATCCAGTAGCCGGCGATCGGTTTTTCAAAATAGCGCAGGCCAAAGAAATGCGGCACCACCCAGTTATGGTTTGCCAGCATTTCTCTGCTGATTTCCGCGTAACGGAACTCGTCCGGTTGCCAGAGAGACCGGAACTCCAGCGGCAGCAGATAGCTGAGTGCGTAAAGCACCAGCAGGGTAAATCCGTATTTTGTTGCTTTCATTGGTTTAACGCCGGGGTAGAAGAGTTTGACATCCCAGCCAGCCCTCACGGCCAGGCAGGGTACCACGGATAATTTTGCCGACAGGCAGTGAAAGTTCAGATTCAGGTAATAACTGGCTGAGCGGAACGAATTCAATCCCTTCCTCGCGGGCCATACCCAGCAACCGGATAAAATCCTCCAGCCCGATAATCCCTTCCACTTCCGCATGGATGGTATAGACCGGTGTTCCTGTGTCGTTGTGCATGGCATCAAGGATAAAACGGTTGAAGTTTTCAGCGGTGACCTGACTACCGACGACTTCATCCCAGGTGGGTAGTGTCACCGGGATCTGTACTGTACCGGGGGTGGATTCAGTGAGTTGCGGGCGGAACGGGGTGGTTCCCCTGCAGTCACTGTTATAACGAAAGCCAAACGGCTGCTTGGCTTTAACGACCCGCTGGTCAGCACGCCATCCTGCCACGGCGGAACAGGTCACAGGGATACCGGTTATCGCTTCCAGCGCTTGTTTGCCGCGCTGGATTTGTGCAGATAACCGGGGGATTTTCCAGACACCTGCCCACATCTGCCAGGCATGATGATCCCAGGCGTGTAAGCCGGTTTCATGCTGTTGTGCTGCCCTGCGGATGATATCTGCATTTCCCTGACCAATCAGCCGGCCTGGCCAGGCGGTGCCGGCCAGCAGGATATCCCAGCCATACAATGACGGGGCGCCGGAGCGCAGCATTTTCCAGAGAAATTGCGGTTTAATCAGGCGCCATAAATGGCGCCCCATATTGTCCGGGCCGACACTAAAGAAAATGCTGGATCTGACCCCGGCATTTTCCATGGCATCCAGCAGCGCGGGGACACCGTGGCGGGTTCCCCGCCAGGTATCAACATCGATGCGCAGGCCCACTTTTTTCATTGGATCTGATCCGGGGCAGTGACTGTTTTCAGGAAGAAATCCAGTGTCTGTTCGACAGTTTTTTCCATTTCGATTTCCGGGGTCCAGTCCAGTAAACGACGGGCATTACGGATATCGGGTTTACGATGTTCCACATCCTGATACCCTTTACCGTAATAGCTGCTGCTTTCAATTTCACGGAATCCGGCAAACGGCGGGAAGTTATCACGCAGTGGATGCCGTTCGAAACAGCGGTACAGCATTTCTGCCAGTTCACGGATACTTGCTTCATTTTCCGGGTTACCGATGTTGATAATCTGGCCGTCACATTTACCGTTTTTATTTTCGATAATCCGGAACAGCGCTTCAATACCATCGCTGATATCAGTAAAGCAGCGTTTCTGGGCACCGCCATCAACCAGTTTGATTGGTGACCCTTCAACCAGATTAAGAATTAACTGGGTAATCGCACGGGAGCTGCCGATACGGGCTGAGTTCAGGCTGTCCAGGCGTGGCCCCATCCAGTTAAACGGACGGAACAGGGTGAAACGCAGATCTTCTTTTTCACCATAAGCCCAGATAACCCGATCCAGTAACTGTTTAGAAACCGAATAGATCCAGCGTTGTTTATTAATTGGCCCGACCACCAGATTGGAATTATCTTCATCAAAGGTCTTATCGGTACACATACCGTAGACTTCTGAGGTGGAAGGGAAAATGATACGTTTTTTGTATTTGACGCAACCACGGATTATTTTCAGGTTTTCTTCAAAGTCCAGTTCAAATACCCGCAACGGATTACGTGTGTATTCTACCGGTGTGGCAATGGCGACCAGCGGTAAAATGACATCACATTTTTTAATGTGGTAGTCAATCCATTCCGTGTGAATAGTAATGTCGCCTTCGACAAAATGGAAACGTTCATTCGACAGGAAGCGGCCAATAGCATCAGAACCGATATCCATACCAAAGACTTCGTAGTTATCGTCCTGTAACAGGCGTTCGGTCAGATGGTTACCGATAAAGCCATTCACACCGAGGATCAAGACGCGGGTGCGCTTTTTCACCGAGGTTACCGGCTGGCTGCTGAGCAGGGCACCTTCAACCAGACCCAGGGTATTGGCCAGCTCTGAACCCTGCATATAAACGCTGTTGTCTGTCTGACCGGTGACGACCTCCAGAGCCCCCTCAGCGGTCGCAATAATCAGAGGGGACGTTGAGAGAATTTTCCCCGGAACCGCCACCGGCAGGTCCTGGTGTACTCTGGATTTCCAGACGATAAAACGTGTAGTACCCACATAACCGAACGCACCAGGCCAGGGCTCACTGACAGCCCTTACCAGGTTATGCAGTTCTGTGGCGGTTTTAGTCCAGTCGAGTTTTCCATCCGCAGGCGTTCTGCGACCTACATAGGTGGCATTTTTTTCATCCTGCGGTGTCAGGGTGTGCTGACCGGCTTCAATCAGTGGTAACTGTTCTGCCAGCAATTGTTTGGCTGTATGGGTCAGTTTTTTATGCAGACGCAGGACATCATCGTTGGGATCGATAGAGACTTTGTGCTGACCTGCAATATCACCGGCATCCGCGCGCGTCACCATCTGATGCAGGGTAACACCGGTTTCGGTTTCGCCGTTCACCAGTACCCAGTTCAGCGGAGCGCGGCCACGATAGCGTGGCAGCAATGAACCGTGCAGATTAAACGCACCCTGCTGAGGAATGGCCAGGATTTCATCGCAAATCAGGTCACGGTAATAAAAAGAAAAAATAATGTCCGGTGCGCTTTGTTTAATCCGTTCAATCCACAATGGATGGTTAATATTTTCCGGGGAGAATACCGGGATATTATGTTCAGCAGCCAGATGAGCGACGGAACCGAAAAAGTGATTTTCTCCGGGGTTATCAAGGTGAGTATAGATAGCCGCAATCTGATAACCGGCGTCAATCAGTGCCTTAACACCAACACATCCCATGTCATGGTAAGCAAAGACAATAGCTTTCATTATAATTCTTCCTCAGTATCTGTAGTTGAAGCTGTGGCGTGATTGACGACACGCTGCACGAAATAGCGCGGACGGGCACGGACATCACTGTAAATCCGGCCGATATACTCGCCGAGTAATCCCATGCCGATAAACTGTGCGCCAATAAAAATAAATAAAATCGCGAATAAGCTGAAGACCCCTTCGGCACCCCAGCGGGCGCCGAAGATTAAGCGCAGTACCACCAACAGGAAGGCGAACAGGAATCCGGAGCAGGCAATCAGTGCACCAACCACACTGAGCATACGCAGCGGGGTGGTGGTCAGGCAGGTCACCAGGTCATACATCAGGTTAATCAGCCGCATAAAGCTGTATTTTGACGTACCATGCTCCCGCTCTGCATGCAGTACCGGAATTTCAGTCGTATGACGGGCAAAGGTATTCGCCAGAATCGGAATAAAAGTACTTCTTTCCTGGCAGTGCAGCATCGCCTCGATAATCGGGCGGCGATAGGCGCGTAACATACAGCCGTAGTCACCCATAGCCTTACCGGTGGTACTCTGGATAAGACGGTTAATCATTTTTGAAGCAATTTTACGGAACGGGCTGTCCTGACGATTCTGACGAACGGTACCTACCACGTCATAGCCTTGTTCTGCAGTAGTCACCAGCCGCGGAATTTCCTCTGGCGGGTTTTGCAGGTCGGCATCCAGAGTGATAATCAGATCTCCGGTAACATAGCTGAAGCCAGCCATAATTGCCGAGTGTTGTCCGTAGTTACGGTTCAGTAATACCGCCACGATATGGCTGTCAGGCTGCTCTGCTGCATCAATAATCAGCTGTGCGGATTCATCACTGCTGCCATCATCAACCAGCAGAATTTCATAGGGTTTAGCCAATTGTTCACAGGCGGCTGAGGTCCGGGAGATCAGTACTGGCAGACTTTCCTGTTCGTTATACACAGGGATAACGACCGATACTTTTTTTACAACATAAGAATTTAGCATTTCAGCTCTCTGCAATTTCATGAATAGCGGCAATAACTCTGCTGCAATCCTCGTCTGTCATATCCGGGAACAAGGGGATAGAACAGATACGATCACTGTTCCATTCAGTGGCGGGGAGGGATAATGACGGAAAGCGTTCGCGGTAGTACTTCTGGGTATGTACTGCCCGGAAGTGTAATCCGGTACCGATATTTCTCTCTTTCAGCTGCTGCATAAACTGATCGCGGTTCAGACCGCAGCGTTGTGGATCAATACGCAGTACAAACAGATGCCAGGCGTGCTGATGTGGCCATTCAGGCAGAGCCAGTGGCTGGAAAGGCGTATCAGCCAGTTCGCGTAAATAGCGTTGTGCGATAGCTTCACGACGGGCATTGATCTGCGGTAGTTTAGTTAACTGGTTCAGGGCAATCGCCGCCTGAATATCCGTCAGGTTATATTTGAAGCCCGGGGTAATCACTTCGGCCTGAGGCTTGCGGCCGAGGGTTTCCCGGTCGAAGGCGTCGACGCCCAGTCCGTGGAACTTCAGTGTTCTTATCCGGTTAGCCAGTTCATCATCTTCTGTAACGATCAGGCCACCTTCAGCACAGGTGACGTTCTTAATCGCGTGGAAAGAAAAAATAGCGGTCTGGCGGTAGCCGACATGTCTGCCCTTGTAATAACAGCCTGCGGCATGGGCGGCATCTTCGATCACCGGGATATTATGCTGTCTGGCAATGGCATGGATTGCGTCCAGATCGACCGGAGCACCGGCAAAATGGACAGGGATAATAGCTTTGGTACGCGGGGTAATGGCAGCTTCAATGGCCTGCGGAGTTACCATCAGGGTCTGCGGGTCAACATCGACCATCACTGGCTCTGCACCCAGCAGAGAAATCATATTGGCGGTAGATACCCAGGTCAGGGACGGGGTAATCACCTCATCTCCCGGACCTATTCCTAATGCCATTAGAGTGACATGCATACCCCCGGTAGCTGAGCTTACGGCAATGGCATGACGGGCACCGGTTAACTGACAGAATTCAGCTTCCAGTGCCTGATTTTTCGGTCCGGTGGTTATCCAGCCTGATTGCAGCACTTCACGAATTGCCGTGACATCATCTTCATTCAGTGCTGGTCTGGAAAAGGGGAGAAAGTCTGTCATAAGTTTTCCTGGCATTAACTTTAGTACTCACAAAGAGGTAGTACGTATTCCATAACAAATGAATACATGTCTGATGACTGCGATTTTATCTTTGCAGGGATATATCGACCTTCAACAGACAAGCAATGGTTTAATTCAGGCTGATGAATTTACTCCTGTATGATAACGTACTTAAAAAAAAGTTCATGTAGTTGAATAGAATAATTTTATTTATTTTTCCTGCCATAAAAAATTAATCTTTTCTTAATCCTTTATCAGTAATAATAGTTAAATAAAGAGTAAATGAAACTAATATTTCCTGGTTTTTTTTAAATCAACCCTCATTTTTCTGCGGTATGTCATTGACAAAATCCGGCAGTAGTCTACGCCTGTATGCCCTTATCGCCCGCGGGGTGGTGGTAGTCAGGCAACACTCCGATAAGTAAAAATTATTATTTAAGTTCAGCTCCCCCTGTTACGGGAGGCAATATGTTTTTTACAGGTTGTTAATCGTTATCTGAGTGTTATTGTGCGGTCGCAATGCTTATCCGGAGAGGGGTTACGGACTATATTGACAGTACGGGAGTGGCGGAAAAAATCATGCCAGATTTAAATGAAAATCACGTTCTGAAATCATATGACATTATTTTATGTATAATTGTATCAATTAATTATTTATGAAGGTGAGCTGTAACTGAAAAATGAATTTCTCCTGAAGCTGACCGCCGGGAGGACAACCAGACAAAATAACCGGAGCTTTTATGTCTGTGAATAACGACTGGAAAGGGAGTGTTATTAAAAGAAAACCAGCCAGAATGAATGCATTCTGGCTGGCGGTGTACGGATGGCGTCAGCCACCAGCTATTTTTTTATACGGATTACCGGAGTCTCTCCGGCAATGACCTGACCCGTCAGTTTCTGCAGTTCTTTAATTTCGTCCATATTAGAGATAACCACCGGAGTCAGTGTCGATTTGGCTTTCTCTTCCAGTAACGGAAGATCAAACTCGATAACCACATCGCCTTTACTGACTTTTTGCCCTTCAGCAGCAATGCGTTTAAAACCTTCACCTTTCAGCTCAACCGTATCGATACCAAAGTGAACGAACAACTCGATACCGCTATCAGATTCGATGGAGAAAGCATGGTTTGTTTCAAAAATTTTACCAATGGTTCCGTCGACCGGCGCAACCATTTTGTTTCCGTCAGGCCGGATAGCAACACCATCACCGACAATCTTCTCTGCAAAAACCACGTCAGGTACATCTTCAATATTAACAATCTCGCCAGACAGAGGAGCGACGATATCGATAGTACCAGAGGTACTTTCTGCTTTGTCGCCAAATAATTTAGAAAACAATCCCATGATCTTCTCCTGAGCAGTATTTTCGGGCTTGCGTATTGCAGACTAACAGAGAGTTTTTTCTTTAATGAATTGGTCCACCAGCTTCATTAAGTCTTCTGCGGTAGGCTGTTCCAGAGCCTGTTCTGCTAACGCTTTAACGTCCCCAAAATTCGTATTGCGAATAATTTTTTTGATACGTGGAATTGAAATGGCACTCATACTGAACTCGTCCAGCCCCATTCCCAGTAATAATAGTGTAGCACGTTCATCACCTGCTAACTCGCCGCACATCCCGGTCCATTTGCCTTCAGCATGTGAAGAGTCAATAACCTGTTTGATCAGCCCCAGTACAGAAGGACTCATCGGATTATAGAGATGTGAAATTCTATCATTACCACGATCGACGGCCAGAGTATACTGGGTAAGGTCGTTAGTCCCGATACTAAAGAAATCGACTTCTTTGGCAAGATGGCGTGAAATCACGGCTGATGCAGGAGTTTCTACCATGATTCCGATTTCGATGCTTTCATCAAAACTTTTACCTTCGTCACGTAATTGACTTTTAAGTAGCTCAATTTCGTTTTTCAGGAAGCGGACTTCTTCAACAGAGATGATCATCGGGAACATGATACGCAGCTTACCGAAACTGGAGGCACGTAAAATTGCCCGCAGCTGGGCATGAAGGATCTCTTTGCGGTCCATAGCAATACGTATGGCGCGCCAGCCGAGAAACGGGTTATCTTCTTTCGGCAGATTCATATATGGCAGATCTTTATCGCCACCAATATCCATGGTCCGGACGATAACCGCCTGAGAACCCATGGCTTCAGCAACCGCTTTATAGGCTGCGAACTGTTCTTCTTCAGAAGGCAGGGAGTCGCGGTCCATAAACAAAAACTCGGTACGGTACAGACCAACGCCCTCGGCACCATTACGCTCGGCACCTGCCACATCTCTTACGGTACCGATATTTGCACAAACTTCTACCTGATGACCGTCCAGGGTTATCGCCGGCAGATCTTTCAGCTTAGCCATGTCGGCTTTTTCGCTAAGATATTGTTCCTGGATATCTTTCAGGCCGGCCAGTACTTCTGCGGTCGGGTTGATATAGACCTGGTTATTCACACCGTCCAGCACCAGAAAATCACCATTGCTGACCTGGCTGGTGACGTCACCGGTTCCGACAATTGCCGGTAATTCAAGGGAGCGGGCCATAATAGAAGTATGGGACGTTCTGCCACCGAGGTCGGTAATAAAACCAAGCACTTTTTGCAGATTTAACTGGGCAGTTTCTGAAGGGGTCAGATCTCTGGCGACCAGAATAACTTCTTCGGTAATTGCGCTTAAATCGACAATATTCAGGCCCAGAATATTCTGCAGTAACCGCTTACCAATATCACGGACATCAGCAGCACGCTCTTTCAGGTATTCATCATCAAGGTCTTCCAGAGCGATAGCCTGACTTTCGATTACCTTCTGCGCAGCCGCATCGGCTGAGTAGTGATCCTTCCTGATAAGATCAATAATTTCCTGTTCCAGCTCTTCATCTTCCAGCAGCATGATATGTCCTTCGAAGATGGCAGCCTTCTCTGCACCGAAAGTTTCACCGGCTTTGATTCTTATGGCTTCCAGCTGGGTGGCAGCCTTGCTGCGGCCCTCGAGAAAACGGGCCACTTCCGGCTCTGCCTGAGCATCAGTGATTTTGTGCTGGTTGATGACGATCTCATCTTCTTTCAGCAGCAGAGCTTTGCCAAAAGCGATACCGGGTGACGCGAGAATACCTGAAATCATAATCTTACCTTTAAGTACGATGGCCAAAAAGAATGACGGGGTGCCATTTTCCGTAACAACAACAATCTACGGAAAAATAGCGCAGACAGTTTGTCCGCGATCAATACCTATACATTGTTTGTGTTAAATCTGCACCCTTTGCGCAGAAAAGCAACGATTATTCCAGCTCAGCCATTAGTTTTACTAAATGTTCGACCGCCTGCTGTTCATCTTCACCTTCCGCCGCCAGGGTGATGACCGTTCCCTGAGTTAACCCCAGGGTTTGCAGCTTAAACAGGCTTTTGGCACTGGCAGATTTGCCATTGGAAGTGACGGTAATTTCTGACTGGAAAGCTTTAGCTTCTTTTACGAATTGTGCAGCAGGGCGGGTATGTAAACCATTAGGTGCTGTGATAGTGACTTCTTGCTGGAACATTTTATTTCCCCAACGTTATCAGAGTTTATTATAGGTATCAGCACCGGGGACGGTTCCCCCGCAGAACTGTTACCCTATACACGTATAAAAAAAATGTTACATGCGGATGGCAGGCCGGGTTTATCAGGATAACCGGACTGATGCCGTCAGCCTGCGGGCCATTATGCCGCCGTTTTTAATTATGCCCTATCAGTAATTGTGCTGGTTTTGATCCGCTTCTAACAATGACTAATTATTTTAGGCTTCTAAATAAATAGTAGCGTGATAGCAGAACCGCCGGCAGTAAATCAATCTGATGTAGGGTAAAAGTGAGATCCAGAGCACAAAAAAAGCACCGCAAGGGTGCTTTAGTCGTTATCTGAACTGAGGGTTCGCTCGGAACTCAATGTTACTGATTCAGTTCTTTTTCCGTAAACAGGTCAGCAAAAAGTGCGGTACTCAGATAGCGTTCGCCGGAAGAAGGCAGAATAACAACGATAGTTTTATCCGCAAATTCAGGTTCTTGCTGTAGCTGAACCGCCGCAGCGACAGCCGCACCGGAAGAAATCCCCGCAAGAATACCTTCCGATTCCATTAACTGGCGGGCAGTTAAGATAGCATCTTCGTTAGTAATCGTTGCCACACGGTCAACCAGCGACAGGTCGAGATTTTCCGGAATAAAGCCGGCACCGATACCCTGAATTTTATGCGGACCTGGTTTGATTTCTTCACCGGCCAGCGCCTGGGTAATGACCGGAGAGTCAGTCGGCTCGACAGCCACACTGACCAGCGATTTTTTGCCTTTGGTATTTTTCAGGTAACGGCTGACGCCTGTCAGGGTGCCGCCGGTGCCAACACCAGCAATAAAGACATCCACCTCACCATCCGTATCCTCCCAGATTTCCGGGCCGGTAGTCTGCTCATGGATTTCCGGGTTTGCCGGGTTACTGAACTGTTGCAGCAGGACATATTTTGCCGGATTGGTCGCGACAATTTCTTCTGCTTTGGCGATTGCACCTTTCATTCCCTGGGCGCCATTGGTCAGCACCAGGTTGGCACCCAGTGCTTTAAGAAGTTTGCGTCTCTCCACTGACATTGTTTCCGGCATCGTCAGTGTCAGCTTATAGCCACGGGCTGCTGCAACATAGGCCAGCGCAATACCGGTATTACCACTGGTCGGCTCAACCAGTTCGACGCCGGGTTTCAGGATACCGCGTTTCTCCGCATCCCAAATCATGTTGGCACCGATACGACATTTTACGCTAAAGCTTGGATTACGCGATTCAACCTTCGCCAGAATACGCCCGTTACCAATACGGTTAAGTCTGACCAGTGGGGTATGGCCAATGGTTAACGAATTATCTTCGTAAATCTTACTCATAGCTTGTCCTTAACTATTTGAAATGTGGAGAACACAATGAGAATACGCTTTCTGTCGGGACAGTGAAGTAAAGAAATAGTATATCGTTATGTCAGGGGGCAATAACGCCCGGCGGGTTGTGTGCTTTTCGGGAAGCGTGACTGCCACGATACTGGTCAACCCACATTGCGGTTGCACCGCAGACTGCCACCGGCATGATCACCAGGTTAACCAGTGGTATCAGGGTGAACAGGCTGACGAGGGCCCCGAATTGCAGGTGAGCCGTTCTGTCGGCGGCCAGTGTCCGGCGCATATCACTAAAAGGGACCCGGTGGTTATCAAACGGATAGTCACAGTACTGTATGGCCATCATCCAGGCACCAAACATGAACCATAACACAGGGGCCAGGGTCTGGCCGATCAGCGGAATAAAATGCACCAATAGCAGAATAAGTGCCCGTGGCAGATAATATCTGAGTTTTTGCCATTCACGCAGCATCACCCGTGGCAAATCTTTAATCAGTCCTGCCCAGCCGCTGTCAGGTATATTCTGGCCCGTAAGCCGGTTTTCCAGCTGTTCGGCGAGTAAGCCGCAAAAAGGTGCCGCAATCCAGTTTGCCAGGGTCGAAAAAAAGTATCCGAAAATCAGCAATAACGACAGGATAGCCAATGGCCAGAGTAAATAATTGAGCCACTGCAGCCAGCCGGGAACATGCCCGAGTAAACGCGGGATCCACTGTTCAAGGCGAAAAAATAACCAGCTAAAGGCTGAGCCGACGAACAGAATATTGACCAGCAGGGGAACTATCACATAGCGACGGATGCCGGGTAAGGTTGCCAGTTGCCAGCCCTGACGAAAATAGCCGATACCATTTATCGTCGTACCGGAATTCCTGTTCTGCATTACATTATTCTCCTTATTACACTCAATGCGCATCATAACCTTGTTCTGTCACCGGACAAGTAAATTTTTGTTTGAAAAAGCAGCAGTTACACGATAGATATCAGATAATTTGTCAGAAAGTACTAAGCAGACTTGCACTTGTCGGGCCTGGCAAATACATTTAAGGGTAAAGGTGCCTTTAGCAAGGCAAGGTATTGGAACAACAGAGAATACAATGATGCAGGATTTGCGTCTGATATTAATCGTTGTTGGTGCGGTTGCCATCGTTGCACTTCTCCTTCATGGTCTTTGGACCAATCGTAAGGAGCGGTCTTCCGTGTTTCGCGACCGCCCACACAAACGTTTAAAACAACGTGACAATGATGAGCTCAGTGTCGAAGAAGAACAAGGTGTTGCTGATTTTCGTGCCAGCCGCGAACATCATGAAGAAGAGCCTGTTTATCCTTCTCAGGATAAACGTTCTGAAAATACGCCTGCACCGGCCCCGGCCGCAAAAACGTCGTTACGCCATCGTCAGGAACCGGTCGCTGATCCGTTAATGGATAGCGCTCCCGGTCACGAGTCTGCGCCTGTCCGGCAGCCGTCTGAAGTATCCCATGACAATGAGATTGCTGATCAACCACTACATCAGCCGCAAGCACCTGTCTCTCAGCCGGTAACGCACAACGTTAGTCCTGAACCGGTGGCAGAGCCGTCACAGCAACCTGTGGCTGCTGAACCGGCAGCGCCTGCAGAGATAACTCCGGCTGAGGAACCCGACGCGGTCCCGGCGGCACCTGAACCCGCCCCTGAAGCAGCGAAACCTGCTGCCAAAGAGGCTGTGCTGGTATTACACGTTGCAGCGCATACCGGGGGCGAGCTAAACGGTGAAACCCTGCTGCAGGCAATTTTACAGGCCGGTTTCCAGTTTGGTGAAATGAACATTTTCCACCGCCATCTGAATCCGTCGGGCAGTGGTCCGGTATTATTCAGCCTGGCCAATATGCTGAAACCCGGTTCTTTTGATCCGGATCTGATGGGCGACTTCACCACTCCCGGTGTCTCTGTATTTATGATGGTGCCTTCGTATGGTGATGCCCATCAGAACTTTAAGCTGATGCTGCAGTCTGCACAGCGGATTGCCGATGATGTCGGTGCGGTTGTACTGGATGACGAACGCCGGATGATGACACCACAAAAACTGGAACTGTATAAATCACGGATCCGGGAAGTTACCGGGCTCAGTTAACCTTATTTACCGGTCATTATAACCCCCGCTTGTCGGGGGTTTTTTATCTTATGGGGTAGTATGAACGACATCCTGCAACAGCTAAATAAGCTACGTACACAGTTACGTCATCACGAGTATCTTTATCATGTGCTGGATGCACCTGAAATCCCTGATGCTGAATACGATAAACTGATGCAGGCGCTGAAAGCGCTCGAAGAACAACATCCGGAATTAGTCACCCGCGATTCACCGACCCAGAGGGTAGGGGCGACACCGGTGTCAGCGTTTGAACAGGTACGTCATGAAGTACCGATGCTGTCACTGGATAATGTGTTTGATGAACAGGGGTTTCTGGCGTTTAACAAACGAATTACTGACCGTTTAAAAGATCAGTCAGGGACAGATTATTGCTGTGAGCTGAAACTTGATGGGCTGGCTGTCAGCCTGTTATACGTCGGGGGGGAACTGGTGCAGGCCGCGACCCGCGGGGACGGGACTACCGGTGAGAATATTACGGAAAACGTCCGTACCATCCGGGCAATTCCACTGCGTTTACGGGGGGAGAATATACCCGCCCGGCTGGAAGTGCGTGGTGAAGTTTTTATCCGTCAGCAGGGGTTTGAACAACTGAATGAGGCAGCCCGCAAAAGCGGCGGTAAAATTTTTGCGAATCCGCGTAATGCGGCGGCAGGTTCATTGCGCCAGCTGGATCCTAAAATTACCGGCAAACGCCCCCTGACTTTTTACTGTTATGGTATCGGTATTGCTGAAGGCGGCAGCCTTGCGGACGGACACTACCAACGCTTGCAGCAGCTAAAACACTGGGGGCTGCCGGTTAATGAACTGGTCCGTGTTTGCCACAACCCGCAGGAGGTACTGGCATTTTATCAGCGTATCGCTGAACTGCGTCCGTCGCTGGGATTTGATATCGACGGCGTAGTGATCAAAGTTAATTCACTGGCATTACAGGAACAACTCGGCTTCGTGGCCAGGGCTCCGCGCTGGGCGACCGCCTTCAAATTTCCTGCTCAGGAGCAAATCACTACCGTGCGTGATGTGGAGTTTCAGGTAGGGCGCACCGGCGCAATTACCCCGGTGGCTCGTCTTGAACCAGTACAGGTTGCCGGGGTTATGGTCAGTAATGCCACCCTGCATAATGCAGATGAGATTGCCCGTCTCGGCATTCGTATTGGTGATACGGTGGTTATCCGCCGTGCCGGGGATGTTATTCCGCAGATCGTTAATGTTGTTTTGGATGAGCGTCCGTCCGACACCCGCGAAATCGTTTTCCCGCAACACTGTCCCGTCTGTGGTTCCGATGTTGAACGTACAGAAGGCGAAGCCGTCACCCGCTGCAGCGGCGGGCTGATCTGCGGAGCACAGCGCAAAGAAGCGCTCAAACATTTCGTATCGCGCAGGGCGCTGGATGTTGACGGAATGGGCGATAAGATTATCGATCAACTGGTAGAAAAGGAATATGTGCATACCCCCGCGGACCTGTTTCGTCTGAGTGCCGGTAAACTGACCGGGCTTGACCGGCTGGGACCAAAATCGGCACAGAATATTATCGATGCGTTGCAGAAAGCGAAACAGACAACCTTACCCCGTTTTCTTTATGCGTTAGGGATCCGCGAAGTCGGAGAAGCTACGGCACGCAGCCTGGCGTCGCACTTTACCGGTTTACCGGCGTTAATGGATGCCCCTTTAGAGGCGCTGACCGAGGTGGCCGATGTGGGCCCGATTGTGGCCAGTCATGTCCGTCATTTTATGGATGAAGAAAGCAACCGCGAAGTGATCCGTCAGCTGGTAGACGATATTGGTATTGAATGGCCGCAGCTGCCGTCACAGCCGCTACCGGCAGCAGATAACCCGTTCGCCGGTAAAACCGTGGTACTGACAGGGTCACTGAGTCAGATGACACGTGATGAAGCAAAAGACCGGCTGACAGCACTGGGCGCCAGGGTCAGCGGCAGTGTATCTAAAAAAACCGATTTTCTGATTGCCGGGGAAGCGGCAGGCTCCAAACTGGAAAAAGCCAATTCGCTGGGAATTACGGTATTAGATGAGCAGCAAATGATTGATTTACTGGGAGGCTGATTCTGGAAAAGCAGGATTTAATCGCACTGGCGAATACCCGAATGCCCTTCGGTAAATACCAGGGCAGGGTGCTGATTGATTTACCTGAGGAATATTTACTGTGGTTTGCCCGCAAAGAAATTTTCCCGCAGGGATATCCCGGTGAGCTCCTGCAACTGGCGCTGACGATAAAAATCGAAGGGTTGCAGGGATTAGTCGACCCGTTGCGTCAGCAGCCCTGACGCACTCTGTTTTACAGCGTGCGCCAGGGGAGAGACTAACCGGCGGTTACGCCTGTGGCCGGCGTATCGCCAAATACGGAATAGCGGGGCAGAGATATTTGCTGCTGGTTCTGCCATCCGCCGCCCAGTGCTTTATATAATGCCACCAGATCTGTCGCAGTCTCTGCCTGAACCTGCACCAGCTGTTGCTGAGTGGCGGATAGCTGGCGCTGGGCATCCAGCACATCAATATAGCTATTTATTCCTTTCGCATAACCTTCTTCAGAGAGTGAAAACGCGTGCTGCAGGGCGTCAGCGGACGCCTGCAGTGATATCAGTTGCTGTTGATCGGCACGGTAACTGACCAGCGCATTCTCTGCATCCTGTAAGGCGGTTAATACTGTCTGACGGTAGCTGAGAGCTGCTTCAGCCTGTTGCGCCCTGGTCAGTCTGACTTCTGATACCAGTTGTCCGCCCCTGAATATCGGCAGTGAGATCCCCGGACCAATACTGTAAAAATGGCTGCTCCAGTTATCGAGGTAGCCGGCATCGGTATTTCTGACACCAAGCTGGCCTGTCAGTGAGACGTCGGGGAACAGTTGCGCGATAGAAACACCAATAGCGGCTGTTCGGGCATGCAGTATTGCTTCTGCCTGACGGATATCAGGACGGCGACGGGCCAGTTCCGCAGGTACCCCGACACCGACGACCGCCGGCAGTGCCGGTAACGGATGCACAGTTTGCAGCTCGTTATCCAGTGCTCCCGGGGCTTGCCCTGATAATACCGCCAGGCCGTTCATTGCCTGGCTGATAAGTGACCGGTAACCGGGTAACTGTGCCTGCAGCGCGGTAACGCGGGCGGTCGCATTCTCAAGATTTGCGGCCGGAGCCAGTCCGTGCTCCAGCTGACTGGCTGTCAGTTGTTGTGTCTGCTGTGCAATATCAATTTGCTGCTCAATCACTTTTACCGTTGCCTGGGCTGCACGTAACTGCAGATAGGTGCGGGCGACTTCGGCTTCCAGAGACACCAGAGCATCGTTATGCTGTTCGGTTGCCGCCTGCTGCTCTGCCTGTGCCATCTCGGTCTGGCGCCGCGCTTTTCCCCACAGGTCAAGTTCCCAGCTGGCATCGAACCCTCCCTGATAAAAACTAACGCTGCCACTGGTTTTATCTAACAGGCTGGTTTGCTGGTCCGTCAGGTTGTCATAGGCATGATGTGATTTCAGTATTCCCTTTAGCCCGGCTTGCTGTCGTGCATAGCTCGCCTGAGCATCCAGGGTCGGGAGCAACGTTCCGCTGGCCTGAGTGACCTGTTCACGGGCTCCTGCAATACGCAGAACCGTTTGTTGCAGGGTCAGGTTTCCGCCGATCGCCCGGCGAATCAGGCTGTTGAGCAGCGGATCGTTAAAGTTTTTCCACCAGTCTGTCGCAGGATCAGCTGATGATGGTCTTGATTGTTGCGAGGAAGACAGCTGCTGCCATTGATCCGGCAGGTGATTGACCGGAGGACTGAAGTCAGGTCCGACACTACAGCCAGCCAGTGACAGGCTGATAAACAGCGTGCTTAGCCGGTAACGGACAGGTTGCATAGTTATTTCCTTCATGAGTGGCCTTCTGCACTGCCTTCACTTTTTACCGGAGCCAGTAACAGACAGAATGGGATCATTACCAGTCCTGCCAGACAGAACCCGGAGAATACATCGACGTAAGCCAGGAAACGTGCCTGGCTGATCATTTGTTGATATAACTGCCCTGCGGCCAGCAAACTGCTATCCCCGGCGATACTGGTAAAGTTTTTTATGGCAAAGGCCATCCGGGTAACGGCCTGATTAAACGGCTGATCGAGGAGGCTCATATGGCCGGAAAGATAGGCTGAGTGCACCTGTTGTCGTTCGGTGATCGCGGCTGTTGAAACGGAGATACCGATTGATCCGGCGATGTTACGGAACATCGTAAACAGTGCTGAGGCATCCCCATTCAGCCGCTGAGGCAGACTGATAAAAGCGATAGTCGTTAAAGGGACAAATAAGAAGCCTAAGCCGACAGACTGGATACTGCGCATAATGACCAGCGAGGTAAAATCGAGACCCGGAGTCAGGGTCAGGGCTGAATAGTAAAACGAGGCGGCCAGACAGATAAATCCGGCTATAATGATATAGCGTGTCTGAACGACAGGCATCAGCCGCAGCACCACAGGGATTGTCAGGATAATACAGATAGCCCCCGGCGTCAGCACCAGCCCCGCCAGGGTGGCGGTATAGCCGAGATCCTGCTGTGCCAGCTGCGGAATCACCACCGAACTGCCATATAAAATAAATGCCATGACTGCCATCAGCAAACCGGCTACCCGGAAGTTACGGTCACGCATCACCAGGATATCAACCACCGGTTTTCGGGCGTATATCAGCCAGTATATTGCCCCGATAATCCC
Organism: Tatumella sp. JGM94; assembly: GCF_018257595.1. NCBI lineage: Bacteria > Pseudomonadati > Pseudomonadota > Gammaproteobacteria > Enterobacterales > Erwiniaceae > Tatumella > Tatumella sp. JGM94. Next base: position 32,151 of record NZ_JAERJN010000002.1, read on the forward strand.
TGTCGCAGCCAGTACCGCGAAGACAATAATAAACGGTGAACTGAACCAGTCTGCATCTTCCCCGCGGTCGAGGAATACCTGTAAACAGCCAAGACCTAACGTAATCAGGCTGATACCAATATAGTCAATACTGAGGGTCCCTTTGGCGGCTTTTCTTTCCCATGGCGGATCTTCCAGTAACTGGTATATGGCGAGGGTTGCGATAATGCCGATAGGAATATTAATAAAGAAAATCCAGCGCCAGCTGTAGTTATCGGTGATCCATCCCCCCAGTGTCGGGCCGATGACTGGCGCGACAATAATGGCAATCGAGGACAAGCCAAAGGCTTTTCCGCGGTCTTTCTTACTGAAATAATCCAGCAAAACCGATTGCTGGACGGGCTGCAGCCCGCCACCGAAAAATCCCTGCAAAATACGGAACAGAATCAGTTGCCAGAGTTCGGTAGCAATACCGCACAGGAATGAACACAGGGTGAACATCACAATACACAGCAGGAAATAATTTTTTCTGCCGAAATACCGGCTGAGGAAGGCGGATATAGGCAGTACAATCCCGTTTGCCACCAGATAAGACGTCAGCACCCAGGTTGATTCGTCGTAGCTGGAAGACAGTGAGCCAGCCACATGGGGCAGAGCCACGTTGACAATGGTGGTATCCAGTACTTCCATAAATACCGCCAGGGTAACGGTCAGGGCAACCATCCACGGGTTAGCGGAGGGTCGCCAGCTGGCGGGGGCACTGATGGCACTCATTGCACTCTCACCTCAGGCTCGGCTGACAATCCCAGAGGTAACGGCCGGTCGGGATCAAGGCCTTTATCAATCACAATTTTCACCGGAACCCGCTGTACTATTTTGACAAAATTACCGGTGGCATTTTCTGCCGGAAACGCAGAGAAGCGCGAACCTGTCCCCATCTGAATACTGTCCACATGGCCTTGTAACTTCAGGTCCGGCCAGGCATCGATACTGATATTGACAGCATCTCCCGGTTTCATATATTGCAGCTGTGATTCTTTAAAGTTAGCAGTGATCCAGATATCCGGAGAGACGAGGGAAAACAAGGCGGTTCCGGCCTGCACCAGACTTCCCTGTTGTATATTTCTGCGGGTCACATAACCGCTGAAGGGGGCCAACAGCCGGGTGTAAGAAAGGTTCAGGGTGGCGGTTTCCAGCCCGGCCTGTGCTTCACTGACCTGCTGCTGGCGTGCCTCGACATTGGTTTCCTGCTGGCGGATCTGTAAGGCGACCTGTGACGCAATCGCGACCTGTGCAGAAGCGTTCTGATATTCCGCCTGTGCTGAACGCCAGCGGGCTGTGGCACTATCAATATTGGTCTGGGTGGTTGCCTTAGGATCGACGCCGTGCTGACGACGATAAGCAGCTTCTGCATTCTGCAATTCAGCGCCGGCACGAGCCCGGGCGGCGAGAGCCTGCTCCCGCTGAGCCGGATACCGGACTCTGGAAAGTGTCAGTTGTGCCTCTGCCTGCTGTAACTGTGCCATAGCCAGCCCTAGCTGCGCACGGGCCTGATCGAGCTGTGCTGTTGCGTCCCGTGGGTCAATTTCGGCCAGCAGCTGACCTTTGCTGACTTTCTGATTATCCCTGACCAGTAAGCGGACAATATAGCCGGAGGTTTTAGGTGCGATGATGACCGCATTACCGTCAGTAAAGGCATCATCAGTGGTTTCTGTACCACGGTTGATCAGCCAGAACACCAGCGCAGTGGCCAGCAGAAGGATGACAATCATTGCCAGAATAATCAGTGGTTTTTTACCGGGACGTTTCCGCTGCTCGGCGGAATCTGTCTGCGTGCTTTCTGCCTGATCAGCCGCAGACCAGGGAGTATCCGCGGACGGACCGGCATTGTCGCCATGAGTTTGTTTCATTTTTTTCCTGCCATTAAAAAGGGGAACAACAATCCTGAACGCCCGGAGTAATTTTTTTATAGGGTGGTGAATAAGGGCTGGCCCAGTGAGGTAATACTCAGAGGATTACGGATATAACTATCAGAAAAATCAGCGGGAATAAATACTTTCCGCGTAACACTCTGCTACGCGGAAAGCCGGATAATGCGTAAATACGCCCCCTCAAAAGGGGCGGTGGATTATTTTCTGGCGGGTGCTGGCTGTAATGGCTGGTCAGTTTCTGCCCGTTGCTGATGGCTTTTCTTATAGCGCTGGGCAATAAATGAGCATGCCATTAATTGCACCTGATGGAACACCATTAATGGCAGTACGATAATCCCTACGGTACTGGCCGGAAATAAAATATTTGCCATCGGAACGCCATTTGCCAGGCTTTTCTTTGAACCACAGAACAGAATTGTGATTTCGTCCGGCCGACTGAAACCAAAGGCACGAGCCGCCACCACGTTGATCACCAATACCACTGACAGCAGCAGTACACTGCCTGCCACAATCCATGCCAGGGTGCTGATGCCAACCTGATGCCAGATGCCGTTAACCACGGCTTCGCTGAAGGCAGAATAGACAACCAGTAAAATGGACGTCTGGTCCGTTTTACCAATCAGACTGCGGTGCTTCTCAACCCAGCCGGCAATCCAGCGGCGTGAGAAGTGGCCCAGCAGGAAAGGCACCAGTAACTGCAGCATGATTTTACCAATTTGCTCCACACCATTGCCTGGCATACCGCTATGGACATTCATCACCAGGTTGACCAGCAGCGGAGAAATAAACACCCCCAGCAGGCTGGATGCGGAAGCACTGCATACGGCTGCCGCTACATTCCCGCCGGCCATTGACGTAAACGCGATGGAAGACTGGACGGTGGCAGGCAGTATGCACAGATAGATAAAGCCGGTATAAATTTCCGGAGCAACATCGACCGGATGCCACCAGACCAGCAGCAGCCCGAGAATCGGAAATATGACGAAGGTACTGAATAAGATCCATAAATGCAGCCGCCAGTGGCTGCTGCCGGCAATAATTTTATCCCGTGACAGCTTGGCGCCATGCATAAAAAACAGTAAGGCGATAGCTGCGGTGGTAAGCCATTCGAAAAAAGGGACGAACCCGCCTTTGGCAGGTAAAAAAGTCGCAAGCAGTACAGTGATAATCAGTTTGATCATCATCGGGTCAAGACGAAAGAAGCCCATCGGTAATTTCCGGTCTGAAATAAAAAACATTGTGCTGTATCAGAGCTTAGAAATAAAATTGATTTATTAAATCAATCTATGAATTAAATAAATGAATTATACCCTCAGACAGTTAAAAGTGTTTGCTACCGTCGCCAGTCAGGGAAGTTTCAGCCTGGCAGGACAGATTATTGGCCTTAGTCAGTCGGCGGTCAGCCACAGCATTAAACAGCTGGAGTCTGAAATAGGCGTGAAACTGCTGGACAGGACAACCCGCGAGGTACTGCTGACCCATGCCGGGCAACGGCTGGCATCACGGTTAACTGTTCAGCTGGAAGAGCTGAACAGTACCTTACTGGAACTACGCCGTTATGGCGGGCAGCGCAGTGGCACCGTGCGGCTGGCAGCGAGTCAGACGATTTCGGCACGGCTGATGCCTTTATGTCTGGCGGAAGCCCGGGAATGTTATCCGGAAATTCGTTTATTGTTGCAGGACAGTGTTCAGCAGTCGGTATTGCAGAGTGTACGTAATGCGACAGTTGATTTTGGCATTGTGATTGATCCCCGTGGCGAAGAGTTTGACTCCCAGCCAGTATTGTCTGATCCCTTTTTACTGCTCTGCCGGGACGACGATCCCCTGAATCAGATCCCTGTTGTCGGATGGCACCACCTGCAGGGACGACGGATGGTATTGCAGGATTATGCGTCAGGCAGCAGAATTTTAGTGGATCGTATTTTTCAGCAACAGCAGATCAGCCCGGAAATTGTGCAGCAGGTCGGACATCCTGTCACGCTGTATCCGATGGTTGAAGCAGGTATTGGCATCAGTATTCTGCCTGGGCTGGCTTTGCCATTACCGGCCGGCAGCCGTTTACGGGTGCGCCGGATTATGCCGGAAGTCTGCCGCACGCTGATGCTGATCCGGCGAAAAAACCGTTCTCTGAGTCCGGCCGCGGAGGCTATCTGGGCACTGGTCTGTGAGCAGGCAGAAAAGTTAAACGGAGAACGGCCGTTATTACCGGACAGCTAATCGCCGGTACAGTGAGGGATAGCGGTTTTTTCTGAAGACGGAAACAAAAAAAGCACCCGAAGGTGCTTTTTTGTCAATCTGGTGGGTGATGACGGGTTCGAACCGCCGACCCCCTCCTTGTAAGGGAGGTGCTCTACCAACTGAGCTAATCACCCAAATTTTTCCGGACACTTTCCCGGCAGGTCAGTGACTGTACGTTAAGCCAGTAATTGTCCTGTAAACGAAAAAAGCAACCGCAGGGGGCTCTTTTCTGAATTGGTGGGTCGTGCAGGATTCGAACCTGCGACCAATTGATTAAAAGTCAACTGCTCTACCAACTGAGCTAACGACCCGAGTGGTGGGTGATGACGGGTTCGAACCGCCGACCCCCTCCTTGTAAGGGAGGTGCTCTACCAACTGAGCTAATCACCCCCGCTGTGTGGAGTCGCATTATAGGGATAGTTGAATATGAGTCAACGATTTTTCTGAGTAAAATGTTTGTTCGTCTTAAAAGTAGCCATCCTGCGGTGCTTTCACACAAAATGTTTATTTTTTTGCCATAAAGTACCGATAAAGGCAGATCACCGGGCTGGCAATGATTGAGGATTCACTGCCAGGTGTTAAAATGAAATCACGGAATCCTGCATTTTTTCTGGTTTCTATCATTTGTGATCGAAAACCCGCGTCCTAAGGCAATGTTTAATGAAGATTAAAACCCGTTTTGCGCCAAGTCCTACCGGCTATCTGCATGTTGGCGGTGCCCGCACTGCTCTGTATTCATGGTTATATGCCCGCCATAATAAAGGCGAATTTGTTCTGCGTATCGAAGATACGGATCTGGAACGTTCCACTCCCGAAGCAATAGAAGCAATTATGGACGGGATGAACTGGCTGGGTCTGGACTGGGATGAAGGTCCTTATTACCAGACCAAACGTTTTGATCGTTACAACCAGGTGATTGACGAAATGCTGGTCGCCGGGACAGCTTATAAATGCTATTGCCCGAAGGAACGACTGGAAGCGTTACGTGAAGAGCAGATGGCTAACGGTGAAAAGCCCCGCTACGATGGCCGCTGCCGCGACAGTCATCAACATCACAGTGATGATGAGCCCTGTGTGGTGCGCTTCCGTAACCCACAGGAAGGCTCGGTGATCTTTGATGATCAAATCCGTGGTCCTATTGAATTCAGCAATCAGGAGCTGGATGATTTGATTATCCGTCGTACCGATGGTTCGCCGACGTATAATTTCTGTGTGGTGATTGATGACTGGGATATGGAAATTACCCATGTGATCCGTGGTGAAGACCATATTAACAACACCCCCCGTCAGATTAATATTCTGAAAGCTATCGGGGCACAGGTGCCTGTTTACGCACACGTTTCAATGATCCTCGGCGATGACGGTAAAAAACTGTCCAAGCGCCACGGTGCTGTCGGGGTAATGCAATACCGTGATGACGGCTATTTACCAGAGGCGTTACTTAACTATCTGGTGCGTATGGGCTGGGCACATGGTGATCAGGAAATTTTCTCTGTTGCAGAAATGACCGAATTTTTCCGCCTGGAAGCGGTCAGCAAGTCTGCCAGTGCATTTAATACTGAGAAGCTGCAGTGGCTGAACCATCATTATATTAATACGCTGCCGCCTGAATATGTTGCCACTCATCTGCAATGGCACATTGAGCAGCAAAATATTAACACCTCAACCGGTCCTCAACTGACTGAACTGGTTAAATTGCTGGGCGAACGCTGTAAGACTCTGAAAGAGATTGCCGAAAGCTGCCGCTATTTCTATGAAGACTTCACTGCGTTTGATGCCGATGCGGCTAAAAAACATCTGCGTCCGGTAGCACGCCAGCCACTGGCCCTGGCCGCGGAAAAACTGGCTGCTATTACTGAGTGGACAGCAGAAAATGTTCATCAGGCTATTCAGGACACGGCTGCTGAACTGGAAGTGGGTATGGGTAAGGTCGGGATGCCGCTACGGGTCGCCGTTACCGGTGCCGGGCAATCCCCGGCGCTGGATGTCACCATTACCGCGATTGGCCAGCAGCGTAGTATTGCGCGTATTCAGCAGGCGCTGGCCTTTATAAGCGAACGCGAAGCGCAGGCGTAACGTCAAAAACCTCCGGAAACCTTCGGGCTTCCGGGGGTTTTTACTCAGCAGACTCAATGCCCAGCTTCTTCAGCATTCCTTTTATCCCTTCCCGTAACAGTAAACGGCTCAGCTGATCTTTTTCGTGATGACTCATCTGATTAATGCTGCCGATTAATAATCCGGCGAGCGGATCTTTATCAGCAAAATAATGGCCGGCCGGTTCTGAAATATGACGGATAGAGCGCAGAAATGCCTCCACGCCATCATCGATATGGATTAGTCTCGCTTTCCCGCCCTGAACACCGGGTTTGGGGAGAGTGGCCCAGCCTTCACGCTTTATCCATTTATTAATTGTCTGGCGGCTGTAACCCGTTTCCAGTGCGAGCTCTTCAGGTGTCATCCATTCCTTTTTCACGGTATATCCCTTTCCTGGTTAATGTGACAATGGCAATTAACTGAGAAAGGTAACGTGAACATGTAAAAAAGAAAAGCGCTTCACTGCGGAGCTATGGGCTGTTTCACTTTTTTGCAGCTGCCTGCTGTTGCTGACTTCTTGTTCCGTCCGGATAAATTAACCACAGACTCTGGCGGCTTTTTCATCAATCAGTCACAAACAGGTAATTTGCCGTTGACAGCTATTGGCCGGTTTCATATTATGCCGTCCGTCAGGCCAGCCCTGACAACTTTTCGGCGCGGGGGTATAGCTCAGCTGGGAGAGCGCTTGCATGGCATGCAAGAGGTCAGCGGTTCGATCCCGCTTATCTCCACCACTCCGGAATTATTTTTTTCTCTTCTGCTTTTTTAGCTAAAACTCCCGTGATATCCCCTGATTGTTTAACTCTTCCTCAGTGTTGTTTGTTCTGTGTTTTCCGTTACCTCGTCCGGTACGACTGGCCCGCGCAAAGTCACTGTATTGTATTATTTTTATTATTTACTACAGTTAACAGCAGGTTATTAACAAATACTGAGATGAATCCATGAAAGTGAAGGGAATTAACACCGGTTTCTTTGTACTGCTGTTGGTACTGAGTACCCTGGCGTTCTTTATGGTCATCAGGCCATATTACTCGGCAATTTTTTGGGCCGTTCTGCTTGCCTTGCTGTTTTATCCGCTGAAAACGCGGATCAGAAAATGGCTCGGTGATAAAAACGGCTTATCAGCACTACTGACCTTACTGATTATCTGCCTGATTGTGTTTATCCCTTGTGTGATAGTGATGACGTCACTGGCGTATGAGGGTAACCAGCTGTATACCAGCCTTCAGCAGAATAATCAGGCATTTTCTTCGTCCGTAACAACCGCAATAAATCATTTGCCGGGATCGGTGCAGACATTCCTGAACCGTTATGACCTGACGAATGTTGATAAACTGCAGCAGAAAATTTCAGCGCTGGCGATGGAGGGCAGTCATACCCTGGCCAACAGTGCCCTGGTGATTGGCCAGGGGACCTTCAGTTTTACAGTAGGCTTTGTCATTATGCTGTACCTGCTGTTTTTCTTCCTCAAAGACGGTGCTTACCTGATTGGCCTGCTGTTAGATGCTCTGCCATTAAGCCGCTATATGAAACATCATCTGCTAAAAAAACTATCAGCCGTTTCAAAAGCAACAGTAAAAGGTACGGTGGTGGTTGCCCTGGTGCAGGGGGCGCTTGGTGGTCTGGCATTCTGGTTTCTCGGGGTGCAGGGCAGTGTACTCTGGGGGGCGCTGATGGCTTTCCTGTCGTTAGTCCCGGCCATCGGCTCGGCGATTATCTGGGCCCCGGTGGCTATTTACTTCCTGGCGGCCGGTCCCCTGTGGAAAGGGATATTTCTGGTGGTATTTTTCGTGGTGGTTATCGGTCTGGTGGATAATATCCTGCGGCCGTTACTGGTGGGTAAAGAGACCCGGATGCCTGATTATCTGGTACTGATTGCCACGCTGGGAGGCATGGAGCTGTTCGGGATTAATGGTTTTGTTATTGGCCCGTTAATTACCGCATTATTTATCGCCTGCTGGAATTTGTTCTCAGGACGCGATAATGCCGCAAATTCAGACCAACTGGATGCCGGATTCATTGCTGAAGGTCAGCAAGAGCAGTCACATTCCGGCCAGAAAGAAGACTGATTCTCCGGTATAACAGCGGATAAAGCCTGTGCCAGTGCACGGGCTTTTTCAATTTACCGGCAAGAATCTGTCTTTCGCCTGCAGCGTGCAACCTCTGGCGGTAATCAATGTCTTATCTGCGTAGTGAGTGAAACCGGTAATACCGGCAGATATTTTTCGGGCAGCGTAAAGCTGTATATAACAATAATAGTCATGGATGTTCACCCTGTGGCGGGCACTTTGCCGGGTAACAGGCTGATTACCCTTGTGACAGAACTCTTGCCTGGCGGTCGTCAGGCTGAATGATGATGGTGTATTAAATATAAAATGAAAATATTAGTTATTCGCAGAGACAATATCGGTGACTTAATCCTCACGACACCGCTGATCTCAGCGTTATCGCGCCATTTTGGCGGAAAAGTGGATGTGCTGGTAAATACGTACAATCAGTCGGTACTGGAGAACAACCCGCATATCGGTACGGTTCACTTGTACAGTAAATTGCATCACCGTCAGCATGGGCAGTCTGCCCTGGGGGTGATTTTACACCGGATAAAGACCTCCCTCAGTATCCGTCGTACCCGTTATGATGTGGCGATTGTCGCCAAAGAGCACTGGGATAAGCGTCCGCTGCAATGGGCAAAGTTATCCGGGGCTAAACGTATTATTGCTATCGGTGATAATACTCCGGCGATGGTGACAGACCCGGTAACGGTACCTGCGGGCCAGCAGCATATTGTCGAGTTACTCTCGGCGCTGGCTGCTCCTCTGGGGGTCTCTCAGCCTCCGCGCGGTCTGGAGCTTTATCCGCGTGATAGTGAGATTGCAGCCCTGCGCCAGCGTTTGCATCCCGGTGATGAACTGCCGGTGTACGGTATTCAGATCAGCGCGCGTAAACTCAGCCAGCGCTGGCCGGCAGAAAAATTTATCGACTTTATGCATAATATTGCCACCCGCCACCCTTGTCGTTTCCTGCTGTTCTGGTCGCCCGGTTCTGCGGATAATAAAGCCCACCCGGGAGATGATGAAAAAGCTCAGCAAATACAGCAAGCCTGCGGTGATATTGCCCTGACTGCAGTACATACTTCCGGATTACGTGAACTGATTGCCGGTATGTCATTATGTCAGCAAATTCTGACCAGTGATGGCGGGGCACTGCATGTGGCCGCCGGGGTTAATGTCCCGACGGTTGCCATGTTCGGTGACAGTGATGCCTGGTTCTGGGGCCCCTGGGGAGTGCCGGCTGAGGTCATCGAAGCACCGAATCGCGATGTTTCACAGTTGTCAGCAGAGCTGGTCGCTCAACGGTTTATGGCCTTACGCCAGCAGGTATTGTCGTCTCAGGAAGCCGCACCGGACAGTGCAGTTGCCTGACGGGGCAAAAAAACGGGACCCTCAGGGTCCCGTTAGGTGACTGCGTTATATGGCAGATTTACCAGGCCAGAATCAGGCCGGCAATTGAGGCAGACAGAATACTGACCAGGGTTGAACCATACAGTAACTTCAGACCGAAACGGGAAACTACATTTCCCTGATGCTCATTCAGGCCTTTAATAGCACCGGCAACGATGCCAATCGAAGAGAAATTAGCAAAAGAGACCAGGAATACGGACAGGATCCCTTCGGAACGCGGCGTCAGTTGCCCGACCATTTGTTTCAATTCCATCATGGCAACAAATTCGTTAGACACCAGTTTAGTGGCCATCACACTACCGACTTTCAATGCTTCATCGGCAGGTACGCCCATCAGCCAGGCAAAAGGGTAGAACAGATAGCCCAGTACCCCCTGGAAACTGATACCGAAAATAGTATTAAACAGTGCATTAACCGCCGAAATCAGGGCGATAAAACCGATCAGCATGGCTGCGACGATAATAGCCACCCGGAATCCGGCCAGAATATATTCCCCCAGCATTTCGAAGAAACTTTGCCCTTCATGAGTGTTTTGTAACTGCAAGTCCTCTTCATTTTCCACGTCATAAGGGTTAATCAGCGATAGCACGACGAAGGTACTGAACATATTCAGTATCAGTGCCGCGACCACATATTGCGGCTTCAGCATTGTCATATAAGCGCCGACAATTGACATGGAAACCGTTGACATCGCAGTGGCGGCCATTGTGTACATACGGTTACGTGACATCTTGCCGAGAATGTCTTTATAGGCAATAAAGTTTTCAGACTGCCCAAGGATCAGCGAGCTGACGGCATTAAACGATTCCAGTTTGCCCATCCCGTTGATTTTTGACAGTACAGTACCAATCACCCGAATCACCAGTGGCAGGATGCGGAAGTGTTGCAAAATACCAATCAACGCTGAGATAAACACAATCGGGCACAGCACATTAAGAAAGAAGAAAGCCAGCCCTTTATCGTTCATTCCGCCGAAGACAAAATTGGTCCCTTCCGCAGCGTATTTCAACAGGGTATCGAAGAAAGCAGCGAAGCCTCTGACCACCCCGAGGCCTGACTCAGAATGGAGGAAGAACCAGGCCAGCAGCACTTCGATCACCAGTAACTGAACAATGAAGCGTACACGAATTTTTTTCCTGTCTTTACTCACCAACAGGGCAAGTAAGGCGACCACCACCAGTGCCAGAATAAAATGGAAAATTTGGGACATACGGACTCCAATTTTGAGGAGAGTTATATTTTGCAATGTATTCTATGAAACGTGACATATAAAAACGAGAGCAAAAACCCATTATAAGTAAGAGATATCACTAATTTTCTGAAAACTGTTGCAAAGACCTCGTTTCCGGAACGTGGCGGATATTTTTTGTCCTGACAGATGTTAACCATATTTTTTAAGCAGATTACCTGCCGGTTAATAGTATGGTTGCCGGTAAAAGAGATTGCTCAAATTTTGTTAATCAGGTAACGTTATTTTCTTTTTATAGCCTTTGCTATACTTTTTAGCATAGTCTATTGAATCGATAATTATTACCGATTTAACGGCCATCCGGCTGGCGGGTAAAGTAAACCAACAGATCCTATTACGGGGAAGGCAGATGTCAGAAGGTCAGACCGCCGAAAGCAATAAAAAGCAGAGAAAAGTGAAGCTCGCGCTGATGGGCCCTGCATTCATTGCGGCGATCGGCTATATCGACCCGGGCAACTTTGCGACCAATATTCAGGCCGGTGCCAGCTATGGTTATCAGTTGCTGTGGGTTGTGGTCTGGGCAAATGTAATGGCAATGCTGATCCAGCTCCTCTCTGCAAAACTGGGGATTGCGACCGGCAAAAATCTCGCCGAGCATATCCGCGATCGTTTTCCGCGTCCAGCCGTGTGGTTTTACTGGGTGCAGGCAGAACTGATTGCGATGGCAACGGATCTGGCCGAGTTCATTGGCGCGGCTCTCGGGTTCAAATTACTGTTCGGCATCACTTTACTGCAGGGCGCGCTGATCACCGGGGTAGCGACATTCCTGATCCTGATGCTGCAAAGCCGCGGGCAGAAGCCGCTGGAATGGGTCATTGGTGGTATGTTGCTGTTCGTCGCCGTGGCCTATGTGGCAGAAATGTTTTTTTCTCAGCCGGATCCCGCCGGACTGCTCAGGGGAATGGTAGTACCGGCATTACCGGACGGGAATGCGCTCTATCTGGCAGCAGGAGTCTTGGGGGCCACAATTATGCCCCATGTTATTTATCTGCACTCGGCCCTGACGCAGCGTGATGAAGGCGGGACCATGCACCAGCGTTATTCATCAACCAAGCTGGATGTAGCTGTGGCGATGACTATTGCCGGGTTTGTCAATCTGGCAATGATGGCGACCGCCGCGGCGGTGTTCCATTTCAACGGCCACACAGGCATTACCGAACTGGATGAGGCTTATCTGACCCTGAAACCGTTACTGGGTAATGCCGCGGCCCTGGTGTTTGGTCTGAGTCTGGTGACGGCAGGATTATCGTCTACCGTGGTCGGAACACTGGCCGGGCAGGTCGTCATGCAGGGCTTTATCCATTTTACCATCCCGTTATGGGTCCGCCGCGTAGTCACTATGTTGCCATCATTTATTGTGATCATTGCCGGTATGGATCCGACCCGGGTGCTGGTTCTGAGCCAGGTATTTCTCAGTTTCGGTATTGCCCTGGCACTGATCCCGTTACTGGCATTTACCGGTAACCGTCAGCTGATGGGCCCCCTGACAAACAGTAAGAAAATCCATCTCTGCGGTATTGTGATTGTGGTACTGGTAATAGTACTTAATCTGGTCGTACTGAGCGGAGAACTACCGGGGTTGTTATAGCTTGCTGTTATTACTGAATTTTTATTCCATGATATCATGCCTGCCGCCAGGCAGGCAAAACCGTGGTATAGTATTTTTTTTGCCGGTATTGCCCTTATTTTCCGGAATCAAGGTTTGTCCGCTCCGGCGACGTATATTCAGCCTGTTACCTATGTGCATTGGCGATGCAGCAAGGTATGGTAGATTACTGTGAAAATAATCAAGTGATTGCATCGGGTTATCTGATGTATATAAGATTTGAAGAAGGCGATACAGTCTTCATCATTAATTACCCCCAAGCGGAGTAGCATAAGAATGACAAACTATGCCCTGGTCGGCGATGTTGGCGGAACAAATGCCCGTCTGGCGTTGTGTGACGTGACTAACGGCAGCATCTCGCAGGCCAAAACATTCTCTACCGATGAATACCAGAGCCTGGAAGATGTTATCCGTCACTATCTGGCAGAACAGGAAGCAGTAACCTGTGCCTGTATTGCTATCGCCTGTCCGGTTAAAGATGACTGGATTGAAATGACCAACCACAGCTGGGCATTTTCGATCAGCGAAATGAAGCAGAACCTTGGTCTGGAACATTTGGAAGTGATTAACGACTTCACCGCCGTATCGATGGCGATCCCGATGCTGGGTGAGGACGATGTTATTCAGTTCGGTGGCGATAAACCAGTGAAAGACAAGCCTATTGCTATCTATGGTGCCGGTACCGGGCTGGGTGTCAGCCATCTGGTGCATGTTAATAAACGCTGGGTCAGTTTACCGGGTGAAGGCGGACACGTTGACTTCTCCTGCGGGACCGAAGAAGAAGATATGATCATGGGTGTACTGCGTGCCGAACGCGGACGTGTTTCGGCAGAGCGTGTGCTCTCGGGCAAAGGGCTGGTCAATATCTACCGGGCAATTGTCATTTCGGATAACCGGGAACCGGAAAAACTACAGCCCCAGGATGTCACTGAACGTGCTCTTTCCGGCAGCTGTACCGACTGTCGCCGTGCATTATCACTGTTTTGTGTGATTATGGGGCGTTTTGGCGGTAACCTGGCCCTGACACTGGGCACTTTCGGCGGGGTTTATATTGCCGGCGGGATCGTTCCGCGTTTCCTGGAATTTTTTAAAGCATCCGGTTTCCGTGCTGCGTTTGAAGATAAGGGCCGTTTCCGCTCTTACGTACAGGATATTCCGGTGTACCTGATCACTCATGATCAGCCGGGTCTGCTGGGTGCGGGTGCGCATATGCGCCAGACTCTGGGCGTGGTGCTCTGATACTGCCTGATACTCCTGACCGGTACTGTCGGCAGGAGTATCATCTGCTACAAATTCATTAGCTGGCGGAATTCTTTTACTTTACTGCGGCTGACCGGTACCTGAAATTCAAGTTCGCGCAGTTTAATAATATAGGTATTATTAAACCACGGTTCGATCTCACTGATTTGGCTGAGGTTGACGCAAAATGACCGGTGGCAGCGGAAAAACTGATTTTCAGGCAATTTCTGATAAAACTCACTGATACTCATCGACATAATAAACTGCTCGCGCCGCGTGCAGACAATCGTCAGTTTCTCATGGGCTTCTGCGTAGCAGATATCATTAACATCCGTTACGATGATCCGGTCATCTTTGATCAGATTAATGGTCTGTTGCAGTCCATGATGATTCGGTGTGCTGGCGGACGGCCGCGGCAGCTGTTGCCACGATGTCAGCCTGCGTAACATACTGATAATACGTGATTCCTGATAAGGCTTGAGGATATAGTCAAACGCCTCCAGTTCAAAGGCTTCCACGGCATGATCTTTCCACGCAGTAATAAATACGATCAGCGGTTTTACCGCAAACAGGCTGATATTTTTGGCCAGCAGCATGCCGTCCAGTGACGGAATATTAATATCCAGAAAGATCACATCTGTCTGATGCTGCTGAAGATATTTCAGTACTTCCAGCCCATCGCTGAAACAGGCATCAATGGTAATGTTACTGTGCTGTTGTATCATCCAGCGGAGTTCCTGCTGTGCCAGAAACTCGTCTTCGACAATAATGGCCTTCACGTCATATCCTCCGGACTGAATTGTCGTGTATCTGCTTTACTGGCAGAGGACGGTGAGTGTTTACGGACCGTAAAACTGATCTCGGTGCCGGGAGAAAGGCGGCGGATGTGCAGGCCCTCGCCGTACAGTAGCCGGACCCGGTGGTGGACATTCAGCAGACCAATTTTGTTGCCGGGCATCTCATTTTCATCCACCCGGCGAATAACATCTTCGCTGATGCCTTCGCCCGTATCGCGTACCGTAATAATTACCGTATCATCATCGTTACCTGCCCTGACACTGATGGTGACGACACCTTTCCCCTGTGAGCGCTGGATCCCATGCACAATGGCATTCTCGACTAATGGCTGTATCAGCAGGCTGGGGATCTTACAGGCGATATCCTCATCGATATCATAAATAACACTAAGCCGGTCGCCAAAACGTGCCTGTTCGATAGCAATATAATCCATGACCTGGTACAGCTCTTTACGGATATCAATCACTTCATCATCCTTAAGTTCGAGGTTATAACGCAGATAGCGGGACAGATTGATCACCAGCTGGCGGGCAGTATCAGGATTCATGCGGATAGATGACGAAATAGCATTCAATGCATTAAACAGAAAATGGGGATTAATTTTACTCTGCAGGGCACGAAGTTCGGCCTTATTTGCCATTTCACGTAATTGTTCGGCCCGCGACACCTCCAGCTGAGTAGAGATAATTTGTGACAGACCAACGGCCATCTCTTTCAGCGAACCGGTAATACGGTGTGCCCGCCGGTAATAGATTTTTAAGGTGCCTGCAACCTGACCTTTTTCCCGCAGCGGAATGACCAGAATCGAATGAATATCGCCGGTCCGGTAAGCTTCATCGTTATTACGGATAATAATATTGCCGCTGTTAATCGCCAGCAGGGTGGTCGGACTGAGGCTGACATTACCGGTCTGAAAATATTCTTCGCCGTAGCCAACATAGGCCAGAATTTCCTGGCGGTTGGTCAGCGCCACGGCATCCGCGTTAATATCATGGCGAATAATTTCACATACCTGACGCAGTGACTGGCTGTTGATATGACGGAACAGGGGCAGGGTCTTGTTAGCAATATCCAGCGCCAGTTTTGCCTGACGTGCCGCACGGGCTTCCCGTTCACCCTCCACACTTTGTACCAGCAGTACAATCAGGCCAATACTGGAAGAGCCGAGGATCATGGGCAGAGCAATTTCACTGACGATCTCTGTGCCGAGGCTGGCAGGACGTGCCAGCAGAACAATAAGTAGCATCGTCAGAATTTCACACAACATACCGCCGAGGATCCCGGCCCACCAGCGTCCGGACTTATCGATGTACCGGTAAATCAGCCCTGACACAATACCGGACAATACTGTGGTTATCAGGCATGGCACCGCAGTGACACCCTGCATATCTGTCAGAAAACGGTGTAATCCGGCAATGATTCCGGTGGCAATACCGACCCAGGGGCCAAACAGAATCCCTCCTGACATGACCGCGATAATACGCACATTGAGCAGGGAACCGTCGACATTGAGGCCAGACCAGGTGCTGAATACGGCAAACAGGGAAAATATCAGAGTGACCGCCAGTTTTTCGGTCAGCGTATAATCATCTTTTTGGAGCAGTTCACGGAAAGGGGCGGCACGGGTCAGGAAAAACAGACAAATCAGCATTAATGCTGCACGGTCAAAAACCGCCAGTAGCTTATCAAGGTGTAAGAACATTGCGGCGGCCTCGGGGGAGCAGAGCAACAAGATATGGACCTATAATAAGAAAAATCCCTGCCCGGCACCAGCGCTTCACCGGCAACCCGCAGTCTGTTCCTGCCGTCACCTCGCGCACAATCGGTGACGATTTTCCGTGGCCGGTTACTGACGCGGTGACTGGCCAGAAAGTGCTAACGCAGCCCGCAACAGTTCCGCGGGCTGCCACGAGCCTTGCGGGAGAAATTCTGGAAAATATATAATATACAGTGACTTATAGATTAACCCTGCTGTGGTATGAAACAGCTGGTAACCGGATTACATCAAAGGTTATATTTTTGAAAATAACTTAAAATCTGGTTTTCCGGCGATGGTTATCAAACTAAAATTAGCCGTTTTCTGTCGCTGTAACTCTGATAAAGGTTCCCGCAGGGCGGAAAACTCGCCGGGAAATCCTCTGACACATAAAACAAAACAGGATACATTACGCGTGCCGGAGGATCTGACAGGTCAGTGGTCATCATGACAGGCCTGAACAAAGTCTGCCGGTATCTCCTGAATGTCCGGAATGGAGCTGCAGAATGAAAACATTATTAATGGCGGTTGATCGTCAGGCCTCAATGGCAGAAAAAATCATTAAAACGACCCTGCAAGAGGCGAGCGCCCATCAGGCGGAAGTAGTGATCATTTGTTGTGTGGCCGCCGATGATCTTTACGGCAATCAGCCGATAGAAATTGATACGGCCGAAAGCGGATCTTTATCGCTGAATGCGCTGGACAATCAAAACTCGGCAGAACAGATACTTCGTTATGCTCTGAATCCGTTTGCCGAAGCGGGTATTCCGGCCCGTGGATTAATTTGCAGTGGCGACCCTGCTGCCACGATCGTTGAACAGGCTGATCGTCTGAGTGCGTCAATGATCATTATGGGGCGTCGTCATCTCTCTTCGTTCAACCGAATACTGAAAGGGTCTGTCAGTGCAGCTGTCATTGAAAAAGCACATTGCCCGGTACTGGTTGACGTTACCAATGAGTCTTTATCCCCCCTATGACTGAAACGCTACTTCCCTCGCTGATTGCCCTGGTTATTACAGGGTTATTGCTGAGCTTGCTGGTACGCAAAAAATACCTGTCCCTGCGGGCAGGCCTGTTGCTGGTGATCTTACCGGTGCTGCTGGGAAATCTGGTCTGGTTTTATGTCTGTAAACCACAGCGTGATGCTGCACTGGCAGCACAACATTCTCTGGCGCAACTGGCAGCATTGCCCGGCTATCGGATCCTTAAACAGCAGGAACCCGCATTATGGCCGGTATTAGAACAGGCCTTCTTACATTCAGTCACCCGGGGAGAGAGTGTTCCTGAGGCTGCAGGGCAATTACGGGGGATGCTGGCAGATGTGGTTAACCAGCGTATTGGCCGCGCCAGTGATCAGGCAGTCATTGATTATATTACAGTTTCTGTTGATGAGATGCAGGCGCTGGATAAAATCTCGGCCGAAGACTGTTTTCGTTTTCTGTATCCCCAGGTGAATGGCGGGGTGAATCTGGTTCAGTTACTGTCCCCGGCACTGAATGCCCGTGATGCACAGGCGATGGAACAATTATTGCTCACCAGTGAGGGGCCGGATAAACCGCTGGACAGAAAAATGGCCAGCGATACCTTGAAACAGGTTGTCACTGCCCTGTATACCCGCTGGGGTAATCAGTTGAAACAACTTAATGAACCCGGAGACACTTCATCGGATCATCAGACTCTGTGTGCGATGACAATTGATTTGTACCAGACCATTTTAAAACTGCCGGTGGCACAGTCGGCCAACCTGTTGCGTATGATGGTTGTCAGCGCCGATTAATCGCCGATTTTGTGAACACCTCGCTTCCGCCGCAAGAATATTCCTATTTATCCGCAGGGCATCGCTATCACAGGAAAATCTGATTGGCAGGCGCTGCGGATAGTTTAGATTAATAATACTTAATTATTTACTCTGATAAGAATAGGCATGATCAAAAAGACACTGATGGCCGTGTGGTGTGGAGGCCTGATCACAGCATTACTCAGCGGATGTGCCCGCCAGTACCCGGGGGGGTATGCGCAGGTTGCGACAGATAAACCGTCACACAGTCTGCAGTTTCGTTACACACCCGGAGCCGTTGACTTGCCGGCACTGAACACTACCGTCAGAGACTATTGCCATCAGCATGGTTTTGACAAGGTTGACCCCCTCCCGGAACAAGACAGTGGCTGGCCGGGTGAAAAAACCCGCTGGTTCCAGTGCAATTATGGGATCAAAAATTAAGTCTGAACTGCTCCCCCCTGTACTGGGTGGGGGGATTATCCCGGACTCAGTGCTGTAATGCGGGGGCTGTAGCGGCGGGTGACAGTGCCGGCTGGCGGACAGTGACTGACAATATCAGGGAAGCCACCAGTAACACCATAATCAGTATAAAGGTCACCATAAAACCGCCAAACAGTGATGCCACCAGCGAGCCAAGAATACTGCCGATCCCAAACCCGAGGTAAATAACACCGTAGTTTTTTGCCAGATTATTCAGGCCGAAGAAATCGCTGACCAGTGACGGGAAGACGGTGATCGTTCCGCCGAAACTAAAGGCAATACAGGCAACAGACAGTAAAAAGGTATTTTCGTTGAGTCTGGTAAACAGCAGTAATGCCATGCCCGCCAGAGAAATCACCTGCGCCAGGGAAATAACACGGATACGCGGCAGTTTATCGGAGAGCACCCCGAGCACCAGACGCCCGGCCAGGTTAGCCACGGCAATCACAGTAACAGCATTCGCTGCGGTCAGTGCCGACAAATGGACCAGGTTCTGCCCGATATCTTTTGCAATCCCTATGACATACAGACCACTCATACAGGCGGTAAGGAACATCAGGGCCAGCATCCAGTATTGTGGCTGGCGTATTGCTTCAGCCAGGCTGAAATCGTTGGTGGTCAGCGTACCTGCTGGCTGCTCACTGCGCGGCGCATCATTCATCAGCAGTGCACCGGCAGTAATCATTAGCATGGTAATCACTCCCCAAATCATAAAGGTGTGTCCGAGGGTCTGGTGGGCCAGCAGATAACTGCAGATAAATTTAAACACCAGACTGCCCAGCCCGTAAGCACCAATCGCGCAGGCAGAGATCACCCCCCGGTGTTCAGGAAACCATTTAACACAGTTAGACAAGGTCAGCAGATAGCCTGCGCCTACGGCAACACCCACCAGAATACCGGCACTCAGATAGAGCATCCATACGGATGATACGACGGCGGTCAGGAAAAAACCGATCGCCAGTAAAATACCGGCACCCAGAGTCACCCTGCGAACGCCGAAACGTTCCTGCAGCTTCCCGGCCATCGACGAGGCCAGAGCCAGGGTCAGACTGAGTACCCCGAAAGCGAGGGCCACCTGACTGACAGAGGCTGAAAGCTTTTCTGATAATGGCTGATTGAACAGGCTCCAGGTATATACAGAACCTAAAGCAAACTGGGTAATGATCGTCCCTGCTAAAGTCAGCCAGCGGCTGGCTGCGGGGGGATGGCTATTCATTTTCATTATTATGCTCGCGGAGATTTATGGTCTGCTTACAGAATAATTAATTACCACAATTTATGTGGGATTACACCATGAAGTGCCATTTTCGGGGAATGAAATGCCTGCGGCAGGGTATGAATGGCCTGCTCAGCCATTGATACCCTTACTATATCAGGCGATGCTGGTCCGTGGTCTGGCCGGCCGGCGGACAAACATAATCAGATTAGCCAGCGTGATAAATAACAACCCGGCGACTGAATGGGGCTGCCAGACAAAACCTTCATAGCGTGCCGAAATGGCGAGGGCGACCAGCGGGAATAACAGGGTGCACCAACTGGCCTTTGCCGCCCCAATCCGCGCCAGCAGGGTGAAATACGCCCCGAAGCCAAATACCGAACCGATAATTGCCAGGTAACTGACGGCGGCCAGCCAGCGATAGTCGAATGCAGGAGCCAGCGAATACCCCGCCACGATACTGACCATCGCCATCAGCAGTGCACCATACAGCATCGCATATCCGGTTGTTGTCAGCATATCCTGCTGCTGTCGCTGGTGACGGACACTCATCATATTACCCAGAGAAAACCCGAAAGTGCCCAGAGCACAGAGACCGATGCCGGCCAGTAAATGGGGCGAGTTATGATTTTCCATTAACCGGGGCCAGAACATCACCACCATTCCGCCGAGCCCGAGGAGCAGGGCCGGAAGAAATTGCCGCGGCGGTTTTTGCCGGAAAAAAAGCCAGCTGTTGAGCGTATTATAAATAACAGCCATAGAGAAAATAACCGACTCAAGGCCACTATTAATCCACCCGGCCGCATAATAGAAGCAGATAAAGTTAATACCAAAGGTACAGCATCCCTGTACTGCACAGCAGAAATGAGTGTTAGCTGATAATTTTTTCAGGCGGCCGGTCAGCGTTAAGGCCATCAGCAGTACAGTGGCAGCCAGCAGAAACCGCCAGAAAACCGCGACCGGAACCGGAACCGCTGCGCTGTGTTGCTGGACAAAGATTCCTATCCAGGTGGTCCCCCAAATTATAACGACCGTAAAATAAAGTAATATGTTCATCTGTGTTTCTCCTTATTCCGGTCAGTATGCAGGGCAGGGGAGAGTGACAGCTTTTATTTTTCTGCGGTCAGCTTGCAGATCCCTGCGCTTTTTTTCGCGGATGCAGTAGCAGGACTGGCAGCGTATCCGGCCGCAGATTACACTGGCGGCATTAGCGGGGAGCAAGGAGATAAAATGTCGTATCAGACCTTTGATATTCTGCATCGGCATAAAGCGATGCTGCGTGAATCAGTGACACTGGACAGCGGCATTCAGCTGGCTTCGTGGTTTAATCGTAATGACCGGGTGACTAACCACAGTAACCATCATACTCTCAGCCTGTATATTGCAGATGGCTATGATACCTGGCACAAAACCCCTCATGGCTGGCGTAACGGGGGCGGGCCCGATCGTTTCTGTCTGATGCCGGCCAACAGTGAATCATCATGGGATGTCAGGGCGAGATTATCATTTGTCCATCTCTACTGTACCGAACAACATTTACTGCAACTGGCCGAAAAAATATGGGACCGTGCGCCATTACAGCTGGCACTGGACGAAAAAGTTTTTGCGGAAGATCCGCGAATTACCCATCTCTATCGGCACTTTCTGCTGAGCTGTGACTGGCAGCAACCCGCTAATCATCTGATGTTAAGCACCGCCAGCACTCTGCTGATGACAGGGCTGGTGCAGCAGTACAGCAGGGTTAACTGGCCATTACCGGTAGTCCGCGGAGGGCTTGCACCACAGGTGCTGAAAAGGGTACAGGCATTTATCGCGGATAACCTCAGTCAGCCACTGACACTGGCTGATTTGGCGGCAGAAGCCGCGCTCAGTGATTACCACTTTGCGCGCATGTTCCGTCAGACCACCGGCCAGTCTCCCCACCAGTATGTGATGCAGCAACGTATGGATAAGGCCCGGCAGTTACTCAGAAAAACACAACTCAGCTTAACTGATATTGCGTACGACTGTGGTTTCTCGTCCCTGAGTCACTTCAGTAACCGTTTTCGCGTCTGTTGTGGCGTCAGTCCCTCGGTTTACCGGCAGTCACGGTACTGACGGCTATTATCACTGTTGCTGATCATTTTCGCCGAGGAAAAAATACCACAGGGGAATCGACAGTAATCCGGTAAACACGGTGGTGTAAATCAGGATCATAAAGAACTGTGTTACACAGAGACTTGCCGGCCATTGACTGAAGGGGAGGTGATATTCTTCGATGGCACCGCCAATGATCGCTCTGATCATAATGGCTGATACGATACAGGCAACCACCACGACGCCACAGATAAAATGGCGGTTTTTTTTATTTTTAAGCATGATCACTGTACCTTATCCGGATATTATTGACGGCTGTGTATATTATTACTCACCGTTATTAATAATATATTGCTGGTCTGTTATCACAACGGGGGCATAGTGTAACCCGGTAAGCAGGGAAAACCGACACTGCGGATATATTTCCAGGCTATTAATGCTTTAATGTTATATATAACCCATCGTTAATACTTAATATATATAAAAGCAGCAGGTAATATATTAATAATATTTCACCTGCTCAGTTAACGGCAGACCGGGGGATTATTTTTTCAGCTGTTTGTGTAGCCGGGTCAGTAGCCGTTGTTTTTTCAATGGTGACAGATAGCTGGCGGGCGAACGTCCCTGAAGATGGTCAAGGGTATGTTGCAGAAATACTGCCAGATATCCCTGTGCATCCAGCTGTTTCGGGTGCCCTTCAGGGTCGCGGTAGTTGACACTGATGGCAACCGGGCGCCGTGTTTCTATGGTCTCTCCGGGCAGTGAAGGACATTGCTCTTTAAAAGCTGCTGTTTCTGCCGACAGGGCAGTAATGACCGGGTTAATTAAGACATAGTTCTGGCGGCGCGCCTGTTCATCGGTGATATCAATAACGACTATTTGTCTGGCTATCCCCAGCTGGATTGCCGCCAGAGCGGATTGCTGGTGGGTGTGCATGGCCTCGCGGATACTGGCAATATCCTGTGCCAGCTGAGCATCAAAGTGACTGACCGGCTGACAGACTTGCTGCATTTCCGGCTGGATAATCGAATAAATCAGGTTGTTCATCTGCTGTCCGTTCCTCTTCACTGGAGGCGGATAGCATAGCCCGGAGCCTGTAGCGGGAAAAGCCAGTATCGCCGGCTGATTATCACATCCGCCTTATCCCGGTGAGGCTAAACGGCTGCATAAACTGAAACCGTTGTATATCCTGATGACAGGGGCGGGGGATCAGTCGTGCCTCGCTGCGGCAGCATGAGACGGGCTACAGTGGCAACCTTTACGGGTGTTCAAAAACTGCCACAGTGCGCAACAGGCATTAAAAGAGAGGGCTGATCAGCATACTCTCTGTTATAGCCTGTCAGTCGATTAGCTAAATAGCCGTGGCTGCGCCTGTTCTGCTCAGGTGCCGGGAGATAGTGCGGGGCGGCTGTGGTGCGATACGCGACAACAGCATGCTGAGTAGTGATGGTCGGCGGTACATCTTTTATGCAATTATCCGCTACTTTTCTCAGGCTCACGGAGAATAAATTCTTATTCTCAATAGCTAAATGTTACGGAAAAGTTATATTAGTTATTAAATGTAGTGATAATTATTTTTTGTGTTTATCTTATGGTGTTAATAATGATGTTTTTTTCCCGAGGGTTATCTGTTTTTATATTACCTGTAAGTTATTATACATCGCTGGTATTAATGCTGTTGTGCGACTTCTGAATATTAGCCACAGAAAAACGGCATTAATTGCCGGGATGGACATTAAGATAAACTTATGATTTAAAACATTAAAATATCATCAGTGTTATCGATGTAAGATGCGGGAAGATAATTTTTAATCCGCGGGCAATTAAGGAATAATTTTCTTTTGGTTACAATTGATTCACTCAGCCATGAATATTATCTTTGTTGTGAATGAATATAATACACCCCGCAACAAAATATCAGTTTCCCTACATTTTTCTTGACAGGATCCGGGGCTAGAGGAATATACTGGGCTTCATTCGGACTACACAGAACCAGTTATTGTGCTCTTTTGACAATATATGCGTCTCTAAAATCTGGGTACATCTCTATATAAGCAAATTCAGATTCAACAGTAATTTGCTTGTCGCCGGGTACTGCATAGCGCTTATCCAATAAGTTTCGTCGGCAAAGGCTTCTTTGTGAGCGTTGTTGTACCCTCATGTTGGCAATGGTATGGGGGTAGTGACGAATTTTATCCTGTGTATGATTTCTGTACAGGGATATGCGCTATAGGAGTACCACGGCGTTAAGAGAAAAAGGATGGTGCGACACCTTGTTTCTACTCTTCCTGTTCTGCTCTTATCATTTTACCTGCCTGATAAGGGAAAGGGCATATAGGTGTCGCGGGCTAATACGGTCACTTAATACAAAAGAAGATAGCAATGTTAAGTAATGATCTCACATCGCTGATTACGCGTATTGACTTCGCGTTTATCTCATCAGTTCATATAATTTATCCGCCACTGACCATCGGTCTGGCCCTGCTTCTGTTCATCGCTGAAGTTATGTGGGTCAGAAAAAATGATGAGAAGTGGTATCGCATATGTCGTTTTTTTGAAAAGCTGTTCATCATCAACTTCGGTGCCGGTGTGGCTACCGGGGTTACCATGGAAATGGCTTTTGGTATCCTTTATGGCCGATTCTCCCAGGCCGCCGGACCGTTCTTTGGTCAGGTGCTGGGGTATGAAACCATCACCGCCTTTATGTATGAGGCCGGTTTTATCGGTCTGATGATTTTTGGCTGGGGCAAAATCAGTCGCAGGATGCACCTGTTTGCCACCTTCAACGTGGCCCTGTCTTCCACCTTATCGGCCATGTGGATTCTGGTCGCGAACTCGTGGATGCAAACCCCGACCGGTATCGAACTGAAGAATGGTATCTTCGTTGTCACCGACTGGGTTGCTGCACTGCTCAACCCGAATGTCAGCTCGGCTTTCCCGCACATGCTGCTGGCAAGTTTTGAGTTATCTCTGACCTTCGTTGTCGCGGTCTGTGCGTTTTACGTACTTAAACGCCGCCATATCGACATTTTCCTGAAGCCTCTGAAATATTCCCTGGTCGCGCTGGCGGTTGTCTCTGCTGCGCAGATCTATATGGGTGATGTGCTGGGTGAAAATGTGCTCGAGCATAAACCAGCCGCGCTGGCTGCGATGGAAGGGCAGTATGATGCCTACAATGCCGAAGGCCAGGTCAACAATGCCTGGAACATTATCGGCTGGCCGAACAAAGAAGGTACCGGTCTGGCGTGGTCTGTTTCTATTCCGCACGGTCTGAGCCTGATCGAAACCAAAACCTGGAATGGCCCGGTACGCGGACTGAACAGCTTCCCTAAAGATGAACAGCCACCGGTCGCATTACCGTTTTATACCTTCCGTGTCATGGCTGCAGCGGGTGGTGCTATTCTGCTGGTCAGCTTGTGGGGCCTGTGGCTGATGTCCCGTCGTCGTATGACTGCGGAAAAAGCGTCAGGCAACAAATGGTTCCTGATGATTGCCGTTGCGATGGTGGTACTGCCTTATCTGGCGATTATCGCCGGCTGGTGGACACGTGAAATTGGTCGTCAGCCGTGGATTGTTTACGGACTGATGCGTACTGAAGATGGTATGAGTGCAATGACGACTGGCCTGGCAATTTTCTGGCTGGTCGGTTTTGCAATCTTCGAATCAGCGGTTGTTGCCGGTACGATTTGGTTCCTCGCGAAAGTTGTTCGCCAGGGCCCTGATTTAACCAGCAAAATCCCGGGTGAAGGTCATGAGCACCTTGGTCACATTGATCTGCCGGAAGGCGAGCATGCTGATCATCCCGAATACATAAGACCGGTCTGATACGGAGAACACACTCATGGATATGCTTACACATACTCAGCAATTTCTGACAGTTGCCTGGTGGCTGGCGTTCGGTGTCAGCGTGCTGTTATACATTGCGCTTGACGGCGCAGATCTCGGGGCGGGTATCTTCTCGCTGTTTGTAAAAGATCATGACGAACGCGGCGCGATTATGGCGGCGATGGCCGGTACCTGGGATGCTAATGAAACCTGGCTGATCGTAGCCGGTGGTATTATGTTCGGTACCTTCCCGTTTGTTTACGGTTCAGCATTCAGCTACCTGATGGTGCCAATGGCACTGGTATTATGGGGCATTATGTCCCGTGCTGTGGCACTGGAATTCCGTCATCTGGCGTCGCCGTTCTGGCAGCGTTTCTCTGATGGCGTATTCGGTATTGCCAGTCTGACCGTGACTTTCTTTGGTGGTATGAGTGTCGGTGCCATCCTGAAAGGCTTTGCGCTGGATAATCCGGCAGTGGGTGTTCCGCATTATGCGGGCGGTGCCTTTAACTTCATCTCGGCGTTCTCTATCTGGACAGGTGTGGCTTCCTGTATTGCCATGACCTTATCCGGGGTGTTGTTTGTACGGGCCCGTTTTGAAAAAACCGAACCGCTGCGTCAGATTGCTGCCCGCTGGACTGCCGGTATCTTCTGGCTAGCGATTATCGCCGTTGTTGTCACCTGGATCTGGAGTGCAGTGGACTTCGACTGGGCACGTGCGAAATGGTTTGGTCCGCATTTCTGGATCTGGGGACTGTTCGGTCTGATTGCACTGTTCTGTATTGAGAAAGTGCGCCGTGACACCCTGAAAGATAAAGATCTGGCGGCTATCCTGTGGTTTAACGGTGCTGCGCTGATCCTTGGTTTTGGTATGCTGCTGACCATGTTCCCGTGGATTGTGCCGAATACCTGGACTGTCTGGGCAGGTGCCAGCCCGCAGGTGTCCCTGATTACCTTCACCCTGACCATGGGTGGGTTTGTACCGGTAATGCTGATGTATAACTGGTATCAGATTTGGGTATTCCGCGGCCGTATCTCTAAACTGGTTGGCTACGGACACTAAACCCATTATGTCGTCTCGCCCACCTATTAGTGGAGCGGCCGCTCGCCTGGCGGAACGCTGGCTTTCAAGCCAGCGTCGCCAGGCTGGTGCGCTCTTTTCCCTGTCGGTCACCATGGCAACACTCAGTGCTGTGATGATGATTGTCCAGTGCTGGTTGCTGGCATGGCTGATCAGCGGGGTTGTTATTGGCGGCAAAGGATTGTCCGGCCTGTTTCCGGCGATCTGGCTGCTGCCGGTCGTCATGATCCTGCGTGCAGGTCTGGATATGCTGCGTCAGGGCTTTGCTTTCGAAAGCGCTGCCCGTATCCGTCAGACATTGCGTGCAACCTTACTTGAACGTATCTCAGCACTCGGTCCCTCCTGGAGTCAGCAGCAACGTACCGGCAGCCTCGCCAGTACGCTGGGGGAAGGTGTTGAAGCTATCGAAACCTATTTTTCCGCTTTCCTGCCGCAAAAAATCATTATCGGTATCGTTCCGCTGGCAATCCTGGTGGCATTATTCCCTGCCGACTGGATTTCCGGACTGATTATGCTGGTGACCGCGCCCTTAGTGCCGCTGTTTATGATTATTGTCGGGAAAGGCGCGGAAAAAGTCAGCCTCAGACAATGGCGTAAGCTCAGCCTGATGAGTGCCCACTTTTTTGATGTAATTGCCGGCCTGACTACCCTTCGGCAGACCAACGCAGCCCGTCGTCAGGCGGCAATTATTGAAGCAATCTCGGAAAATTATCGTCAGACGACGATGAAAGTACTGCGTATTGCCTTTCTTTCTTCTCTGGTTCTGGAATTTTTTGCCACCATCAGTACCGCTATGGTGGCTGTCTATGTCGGTTTCCGTCTCTATTATGGTGAGCTGGCATTCCTGCCAGGGCTGTTTGCCTTATTACTGGCACCTGAATTCTTCCGGCCGCTGCGTGACCTGGGGGCCCATTATCATGCCCGTATGGATGCGATTGGTGCCACCGAGGGTCTGCTGGATATTCTGAATACGCAGCCTGCGGAACAGCCTGCCGCGAAAGCATTGCCAGCCAATGCGCCGCAGGAAATTCGTGTTGAAGGTCTGGGTTATCAGCACCAGCAAGGTGCCGGTATTGAAGATATCTCTTTCACCCTGCGTCGCGGAGAGACACTGGCGATTGTCGGGGCGAGTGGTGCCGGTAAAACCACCCTTGCCAGGTTACTGTTACGCTTTATCAGTCCGGCGACCGGCCAGATCCTGATTGACGGGCATAATCTGTCGGATCTGAGTCTGCAGGACTGGCAAAAACAGATCGGCTGGCTCCCCCAGCGGCCGACATTATTTGCCGGTTCTGTTGCTGACAATATTTGTCTGGCACACCCGCAGGCCAGTGAAAGTCAGTTGTTCGCTGCCGCGCAGCTGGCACAGGCAGACACCTTTATCAACGGCTTGGCCGAAGGTTATGCCACTCAGGTGGCTGACGGCGGACAAGGGCTATCCGGAGGCCAGATCCAGCGGGTCGCGATGGCGCGTGCGGTACTGACGAAACCACCGTTACTGATCCTTGATGAACCGACAGCGTCGCTGGACAGCCACACGGCGCAACAGATGATGGCGTCACTGGTTGACAGCTTACCGGACTCAGCACGGCTGGTGATCACCCATGATACTTCCGTTGCGACGCTGGCAGACTATGTGCTGGTCATGGAACAGGGCAGGGTGATTGAATCAGGTAAACCTGCAGAGCTGTTACAGGCTGGCGGTGTTCTTGCCGGGCTGGAACGTTTGCAGAAAGGAGCGACAGAATGAATGACTTACGTCATCTGTTAAAACTGGCGCGGCCGTGGCGGTGGCGGATGGCAGGCGGAATACTACTGTCGGTAGTGGTTATCCTGTCTAATGTGACGCTGTTGTCACTGTCCGGCTGGTTTATTGCCTCAATGGCGCTGGCCGGGGTCGGAAAAATGACCCTTGAGTTCTTCACGCCTGCGGCTGCCATCCGTGGTTTAGCCGTACTGAGAACCTTTGCCCGTTATCTGGAACGTCTTGTCACCCATGATGCGACCCTGCGGCTGTTATCTGTGTTGCGGGTCTGGTTCTATAAACGTCTTGAACCTCTGGCCCCGGCCCGGTTACAGGAATTCCGTGACGGTGACCTGCTGACGCGGCTGAGAGCTGACATTGATAGCCTGGATAACTTTTACTTGCGTATTCTGGCGCCGGCAATTGCTGCCCTGATCTCATCGCTGGCTATCCTGTGCGTGCTGTTCTGGTTTTCGCCGGCAATTGCAGGCATTGATGCCATGATGCTGTTAGTCGCCGGGGTGGTTGTGCCGGTAATCGTGGCCTGCTGCACCCGCAACAGCGGTCACAGGGTGGCGACATTACGCGCTTCCTTGCAGGTGGCATCAACGGATCTGATCCGCGGTTTGGGAGAGTTACAGGTCGCGGGGGCAGTCAGCCGTCAGACCCGTCATCTGTCACAGTTATCACAGCAGCTTATTTCTGCGCAACGTCACCAGGCGTGGATCAGTGCGGCGGGCAGTGCCCTGTCGGCACTGGCCGGCCAGGCGGGGATGTTCTGCGCCTTTGTGCTGCTGATCACTGCCGGGCAAGGGAGTATGCTGGCCGGAAATGACATTGTGATGCTGGTATTCGCCGTGCTGGCCAGTACCGAAGCAGTCGCAGCGTTACCGGCGGCGTTTGCGGCATTGGGGGTTACCCTTGAAGCGGCGCGGCGTATTTTCTCTCTGGCAGATCTGAGCCCGGCGATCACCTTACCGGCAGTCAGTCAGACACCGCAGCGTTTCGATCTGGACTTCTCTGCTGTGACGATGCGTTACGCCGCCGGTAAACCAGCGGTGCTGGACTCTCTGAGTTTTCAGGTACCGGAAGGACATTGTCTGGCGTTACTGGGGCCCAGCGGGGCAGGTAAGACCACCATACTGAACCTGATTCAGGGGTTCTGGGATTGTGAAGCCGGTACGGTTTCCATCGGCGGTTATCCGGTCAGGGAGCTTTCTGACCCTGTGCTGCGTCAGGTGATTTCGGTGGTAGGGCAAAAAACCTATCTGTTTAATGCATCTGTGCGTGACAATCTGCGGATGGTGGCACCCGATGCAGATGATGAGAGGTTATGGCAGGTTCTGGCCAGAGTGTCACTGGATGATGAAGTCCGTGCATTCCCGCACGGTCTGGATACCCTGGTGGGTGAACTCGGAGCACGTTTATCCGGTGGTCAGGCCCGCAGGATCGCTATCGCCCGCGCATTCCTCTCTGAAGCTCCGGTCATCTTATTAGATGAACCGACTGAAGGTCTGGATGCCACCAACACAGATCTGGTGCTGCGCTCTCTGAAAGCGCTGGTGAAAGGTAAAACAACCTTACTGGTCACCCACCAGATCCAGCCGCTTATCCTGGCGGATAGCCGTCTGGTACTGGAAGGTCACTAACCCTGAACATCAGCCCGGCGGTTAGTACCGCGGGCTGACTTTTTATCCAATGGCCCGCTTCGATCCCTGTATCTGACTCACTGCCCTGACTTATTTCAGCTCCCTGCTCAGGGTGGCCGAATCATAATAATCCCCCTGCCAGATTATTTTTCCCTGTTTTAGCCGGATAAAAGAGACTCCGGTAAAACGTACTTCCTTACCCGTTGCCGGGCTTCCTGACCAGTTCCCCGTATTATGTCCGGAAAAGACCCATTCAAAGGCAATCGCAGAGTTATTCTCTACAGGCTGGCCGGTCATTTGCCATTTCAGATCCGGGACTCCCTGCATAAAGGGAGCAATCACCTGTTGCTCTGCGGCAGAACGGCCGGTGACTGGTTTGCCCACTGACGCATCGAAATACACTCCCTGCGGAGCAAAATAACTGGCTGCCTGATGTGCATGGTGCTGATTCCAGGCCGCCATATACGCTTTGACGATCTGCTGCGGGCTCCCGGCGGCCGAACAGGTCTGCAGGGTGGTCAGGGTAAAAATAATGCAGATCACTTTTTTCATTACCGGTATTATCCTCAGGAAATATCACTCATCACATGTTTGATACGGGTATATTCTTCAAGAGAGTAGGCGGACAGATCTTTGCCGTAACCTGATTTCTTAAACCCGCCGTGGGGCATTTCGGCACAAAGAGGAATATGGTTGTTAATCCATACGGTACCGAAATCAAGATCATTACTGATCTGGTGGGCGCGGCGATGATCCTTTGTCCAGACACTGGCTGCCAGACCAAAGTCCACATCATTCGCCATCGATAATGCCTCATCCGCAGTGCCGAAAGACTGAATAGTCATCACTGGCCCGAACACTTCATGCTGAATAGCCTCATCCTGCTGATGCAGCCCGGAAATCAGGGTGGGTTCGAAATAAAAGCCGTCACTGTCGGCCGCTTTGCCACCGGCCTCAATTGTTGCATGGGCGGGCAGGCGTTCAATAAAGCCTTTCACCTGTTCCAGCTGCTGCTTACTGTTGAGTGCGCCATAAAATGCGCCGGTGTCATCGGGTAAACCGTAACGCAGCTGACTGATTTCGCTCAGTACTGCCTCAAGAAACTGCGGATAAATACTGTGCTGGACGATAAGACGGGTGGCAGCGGTACAGTCCTGGCCGGCATTAAAAAAACCAGCGGCACACAGGGTACTGGCGGCTTTGGGAATATCAGCATCGGCAAAGACAATCGCCGGTGCTTTTCCCCCCAGTTCGAGGTGGGCACGGGTCAGGTTTGCGGCCGCAGAGGCAGCAACCTGTAATCCGGCACGCACTGAACCGGTGATCGACACCAGCGAGGCCTGTGGCGAAGATACCACCAGCGCCCCGGTGGCGGCTTTGCCCAGTACGACATTGATACAGCCTTCAGGAAAGAAAGGCGCCGCAATTTCGGCCAGTAACAGCGTGCTGAGCGGGGTGGTGTCGCCGGGCTTCAGTACCAGAGTATTACCGGCGGCTAAGGCCGGGGCAATCTTCCAGATCGCCATCATAAACGGGTAATTCCAGGGAGTGACCTGTCCGACCACTCCCAGAGGTTCACGGCGGATCACTGAATTAAAACCACTGATATATTCTGCGGAGGCTTTACCTTCCTGGCAGCGGGCAGCCCCGGCAAAAAAACGGACCGTATCACAGGAGGCCACAATCTCTTCCTGGCGGATAAAGTGTTTAAGTTGTCCGGTTTCCTGGCTCTGCAGTTCAATTATCTGATCTGCATGCTGCGCTATAGCATCAGCCAGCAGCAGTAATGCTTTTTGTCGTGCGGCCGGTGTGGTCTTCTTCCAGAGACGGAACGCCTGTTGCGCGGCATGGTAAGCGGCATCGACCTCCTGAGGACCGGCTTCCGGACACAGGGCATATGCCTGTCCGTTGACCGGACTGATTAATTCGAAATAGTGGTCACTGTTTTCCGGCAGAAAAACATTATTAATAAAGTGAGATAATTTACGCACGGAGAATATCCTTTAACATAATATTTATTATGTTTTATCACCGGTCTGTGGAAAATTACAGGGTCAGTGCCATATGATTTTTATATGGCTGCCGGGTATCAGCAGCATCAGAATATGGCAGAATGACACAGGGCTGCCATATTCTGTATTGTTCAGCATCTGGCCAGAAAACCCCGTTTTCTCTGGCTCCGGCGCGGGAGTTACGTATATTTGTGGCGGGTTTTGTGGTATCAATATTCCCCCTTTTCTTTTAAGCAATAACACAAGAAATCACGAGGTCTATGATTACTCATGCTGTGATTTTCTCGCCTATTGGTCAATCCAGCCGTTCTGATCAGATTATTCAGCGACTGGCGAATGCCATTATTTCCGGCTTACTGGCAGCCAATGAGCAACTGCCTAATGAGGCAGATTTAGCACGGATGATGGGGGTCTCCCATATCACCATTCGTGAGGCGCTGAATACATTGCGGGCTAAAGGACTGATTTATACCGCCCGCGGACGTAACGGTGGCAGTTTTGTTGCTGAATCGATTGCCAAAGATCGGTCTGCGTTCGATGCGCTGCAAAATATCAGCACTGAGTATCTGTCAGATCTCGGTGAATGGCATTGTGCGATCTTTGTCCACGCCACACGGCTGGCAACGTCGCGGATGACAGACCGTGACGTCCATGGATTATCGCAGTTCATTGATACTCTTGAGCAATCAGCGACACCGGAACTTCGTTGTCAGTCAGATATGCGTTGTCTGCTGACCATTGCCGCTAACTCTCAGTCGGCGCGGATTGCCAACCAGGAACTGATGATCCAGGCGGAATGGGCGGCACTGGTGACCCCGTTATATCAGTCCGATGACTTTCACCGTACCGTCGTCCTGAGTTACCGGCAGTTGCTGGCCGCATTCCGTAATAACGAAGCATTACAGGCAATGGAGGTTGCCGGACAACTGATTAATCAGTTTATTTCCAGACTGATCGAGTTGAAATTCAGTATTCATACAACATAGTGAACAATATGCTCAGTGATGATGAATGTAAAAAACAACTGGCAGAGAAAACCGGCCATCTGCTGCAGGCGGTCACCGCATCTGCACAACAGCTTTCACGATTACTGGCCGAACGGCTGACCCGTATGACAGCCGGTGAATCTTTGCCGCAGACATTACCGGACAATCGGTTACGAAAAACCCTGTTCCCGGCGATAGAACAGGTTCTGACTGAGAGCGATTATTGCTTTGGTGCCGGTTTCGCCAGCCATCAGTATTCGGCTGAGAATCATCAGCCTTACTGGTTCCTTGAATGGTGGTTTAAAAGCCCGGGCAGTCACCGGACGTCTTGCCTGGAACTGGATCAGGCCACCCAGCAACGGCTGGATTTCAGTACGTTTGACTGGTTTAAGCAGCCGCAACAGCAAACCGTCAATCTTCACGGCCCGTATGTGGATTATATCTGCACCTCGGCGTATACCATGACCGCTTCTTCACCGGTAATCACTGGCGGCAGGCTGGCAGGTGTGGCGGTGGTGGACATGCTGGTGAGCGTTATTGAAGCCGAGTTACTGACACTGATCCGTCAGTGCCGGAAAAAACCGGTCATTATTAATCGCCACGGGCGGGTGATGGTGTCCAGTCATCCGGGTTACCGGACCGGTTCGCTGGTGGAGTATCAGCATCACAGAGATATTATTCACGGTGACTTTTTCCGGATTTTCTTCCCGGAAGCGTAGTGCCTGTCTGCCTGTCACCGGAATGACAGGCGGGGCAGGATCAGAATGAAATCATTTTACCCGGTGTTAATTTCGCCGAGATCCCCAGCAGTGTCTTGGCCAGCGGAATGGCGACCGGTGCCAGCTGACGACCAAGCAGTAACGAGGTGTGCTTAATCGAGGTCAGCATCCGGAAGTCATCATTCCTGCCGGTAATATCATCGGTAATCGCTTTGCCGATTCTCACCGTCTGGGCCACCCCATGACCGCTCCAGCCATGGACTGAATATATCTGGCTGTTTAGCCCGGATTTCCGGCAATCTGTTGCACCGTTGAGGGTTAAATCGGTGGTGCCGCTCCAGGCAAAATCCAGTTCAATATCTTCGCGCTGAGGAAACACGGTACGCAGGCGTGAAGTCAGATAATCAACTGTGCGGTTATTATCCCAGCGCATACCGGTGCCTTGCCCGCCGAACAATAAACGCTGGTTCCGTACCGGGCGATAATAATCGATCTGTAACTGAGTATCATAGACCGGCTTACCGGTTGGCAGCAGTGTCTGGTGACCACCGTCAATTGGTGAAGTGACCCCCACATAGGTATAAAAGGGTAATGTGGTTGCGTTATTTTGGTTAAGCAGTGCGTGGGTGGCGTCATGGACGGCGATCACCACCCCCCGGGTAGCGGTAATCACGCCGGATGCGGTATGTACCCGCGTACCGGCCGGTGTTTCTTCAATCTTTATTACTTCACTGTGTTCATGCACACAGCCACCGTTATGCATAAACCCGTAAATCAGGCCACGGTTCAGTGCCAGAGAATGAATCTGTCCGCCGCATTCATCCAGCACCCCGCCGTAGTAAATATCTGAGTGGATATGTTCCTGAAGCTGATAATTACCTAACACCGTCACCTGACTGTCGCCAAGAAATTTCCTGGCATCCGCAGCCTGTACCAGGGCATTCATATGGCCGGGATGCACGGCTGCCGTCAGATGCCCGTATTGACGGTCGAGCTGTAACTGATAACGGCTGGCGATATCATCGATCAGTGACATTGCTTCGGCAGAGGTAAAACGCCACAGACGGCGGGCTTCATCTTCAGGCAAATGCTCCAGCATTGACTCAGCCTCCCAGCGTGCCAGCCCCGGGGTCAGTTGCCCGCCGTTACGGCCGGAAGCGCCGGAACCGACAGTGTTTTTCTCCAGCAGTACCGTATCGATACCTGCCTCTGCCAGATGAAGAGCGGTCGACGCGCCCAGCAGGCCTCCGCCAATCACTACGAGTTCACACTGCTTGTCGGTTTCCAGTGGCGGAAATGACATCCAGGGGGCGAGCGTAGACTCGTAGTAATTCGCGGCAATCCCGGGGTCAAATTTGAGGGTATCTTCCTGTTGTCTTACCCAGTTCCAGTCCCCGTTAATACTGATATCACTGGCAGGGAGCGTTTTGGCATCATTAATTAACTGTGGCTTGCTAAACTGATTTTTTATATCCATTTTTTATTTCCGGCAGATTAATAAAATCACAGGTAAACACACTGTGCATAACTGGCCCCGTTTATTCGGAGGCCATCACTGATGATTTACTGACACTGTTATAAATAACCCAGACTAAGCCTGCTGCGGCCCATACGGATCCCAGTACAAAGGCATCATGATCCAGGCTGACCCACATAAAGGCGACGCTGGCTAACCCGCAACAGGGTGAAATAAGGTGATTAAAAATATCCCTGAATGAAGCGACTCTTTTTTCCTGACAGGCAAATTTTGCGATAACGCAAATATTTACTGAACTGAAGGCGACTAATGCGCCGAAGCTGATTAACGACACCGCAGTATCCAGACCAAAAAATATCGAACTTAAGGAAATGATCCCTGTCAGCAGGACACAATACAGAGGTGTGTTAGTCTTCGGGTGAATATATCCAAATACCGGAGACGTCAGGCGGTTTTCCTTACCCATAATATTCAGCAACCTTGCTGAACTGGCATGGGAGGCGAGTGCTGAGGCAAAGGTATTACACAGGATAGCCACCAGAAATATGGACTGGAATAACCGGCCACCGACATACAGTACAATTTCCGGTAATGCCTCGGTCGGATTTTTAAATGCGGAGTTGTCCGGGTAGTAAAGCTGAATAAACCAGGCAGCGACGAAGAAAATAACCCCGCCACTTAAGGCCGTATAAAAAATGGCTTTCGGGATAATCCCAGAGGGATTCTCTGTTTCTCCGGACAGGGTGGTGACAGCGTCAAAACCAAGGTAAGAAAAACAAAGAATAGCGGCTCCGCTAATCAGAGGCATAATACTGTGATGCTGGTTAAGCAAGGGGGCGAGGGTCATTACCCGCTGAATACCGTGACTGCTACTCAGGTCATGGACCACCATATAAATAAATACCACCATCAGTAAGACAGGCAGCCCGACGAATAAAAAGTTTGCATTGGCGAGGATTTTAATATTACAGCAATTAAAAAAGGTCACCAGGCTGGTGAATATCAGAATAGAAACCCATACCGGTACAGCCGGTAGCAGGGACTGCAGATAGATACCGGCTAATAATGAGTTAATCATTGGTAACAGGATATAATCCAGCAGTGACGACCAGCCAACCATAAACCCCGTATGAGCGCCGAATATACTGCGGGTATAAGTGTAGGCAGAACCGGATGACGGGTATTCTTTGACCAGTCGTCCGTAACTCTGGGCTGTAAATAATACCGCAACCAGTGCAAGCAGATAAGTCAGCGGTACTCTGCCGTAGGTCACTCCGGAGACAATCCCGAAGGTATCAAATACCGTCATCGGTGTCATATAGGCGATACCGATAATAACGACCTGCCACAGGGACAGGTTTCTTTTTGAAGTTGTATTGGATTGCATAATTATACCTTTCAGGGTTGGCGGGGACAGGTATCCTGCTGCGGCATACGCGGACAGCGATAAAAAATAAAATAACGACAATCTGCAGCGGGCCAATTTTTCGCCCGCAGCAGGTTAATCAGTCAGTGGTAATATCCGGCTGATAATGGGTACCCTGTTCTGTGTTGTGGTCTGGTCGTGCGAGCAACAAATATAAAGCACCGGACAGAAAGACCACCGCCAGTCCGGTGACCACAATCCACTGATCAGCAAGATTGCTGCCGGGACCGGGCTGACAGAGCAGGTAAATACCGGCCAGGCCATAGGCAAGGGCCAGAATATTCACCGGCAACCCGTAACGGCCTAAAGTCCAGCTGCCGGCCGGTTTCCGGCCCTGCAGCCGTTTGCGCAGGGCTGCAAGCACCACCATCTGGAAAGAGATATAAATCCCTGCCACGGCAAACGCGGTGATCCTGGCAAGATTATCGGGCTGGTAATATACCCAGACACACATCAGCAGGGGTAACACGCAGCTGACGATCATAGCGTTGTCAGGAACATTATTTGCTGAGATTTTCGCCATCCAGCGGCTGGCGGGTAGCATATTGTCGCGTGAAAAGGAGAACAACAGTCTGCTCAGAGCTGCCTGCAGTGACAGAATGCATGACAACATAGCAATAACGGCGACCCCGACAAAAATCTTCTCTCCCTGCGGACCGAGGGCATTATTCAGTATTTCAGCGATCGGGTTGGCAATTTTTCCCGACACAATCCCTTGCAGGTCCGGATAAGAGAGCAGATACCCGGCCACGGAAATAATCGCTGAAATAGCACCAAACAAAATACTGAGCATCATCGCAACCGGAATTTTCCTGCCGGGATTCTGCACTTCTTCAGCGACATTACCGCAGGCTTCAAAACCAAAAAACATAAATAGCCCCAGCAGTGATGCTGACATAAATGCATGGCTGTAACCGGCAGGCCCGGTAACAACGCCCATAGCATCGAAAATCACCGACAAAGGCTGGGTTCTGTGGAAAATTAACAGGTAGATGCCGAGTGCAATCACGCTGACAATTTCGCACCAGAAGCCGATACGTGCCACCCGGGCCAGATTTCTGGTACCGGAAAGGTTCACTGCCATCATCATTAATAGCAGCACTACCGAGGTTAATAACAGGTGAAATGCTGACGGAGTATAACTGAACAACGTTGCAACAAAGGTTGCACTGTATTCGGCAATCGAGGTGATAGTCACCACCAGAGCCCACAGATAGATCCACGCAGCGATCCACGCATACTTTTTCCCCCACAGGATACGTGACCAGGGATACAGCCCGCCGGTAATCGGGTACTGTGAAGCAACTTCGCCGAAGACCATAGCAACCAGCATTTGCCCTGCGGCGGCGATCAGTATCCACCAGATTGCCGGTGGTCCGGCAAGGGTCATGGCCAGAGCAAATAATGAATAAACGGCGGTGAGTGGCGATAAATAGGTAAATCCTAAAGAGAAGTTAGACATCAGGCCGATTGACCTGGTAAACCTTTGTTCGTCCGGTGGAGATGACAGGCTGAGGTCTTCAGTGGGGGAATTGCGCATTTACGCCTCCGGTATCTGGCTCTTGATTAAGAATTTTAAATTTATAAAACATAATATTTTTTATGTATATATAACCGGGAGGCTTATTATTTTAATTTATTGATTTTTATTGATAAATCATACATACCTCT
The DNA here is from genome assembly GCF_018257595.1 of Tatumella sp. JGM94. NCBI lineage: Bacteria > Pseudomonadati > Pseudomonadota > Gammaproteobacteria > Enterobacterales > Erwiniaceae > Tatumella > Tatumella sp. JGM94. The sequence goes on from NZ_JAERJN010000002.1 coordinate 70,644, forward strand.
TTCTTATGACCCCGGTGAATGCGGCGTTCAGCGGCGATTTATCCGGCAAAAAAGACCAGACACTCCGGGCAAAGGGACAGATAAAGAGGCGTTAACCGGCAGGCGGAACATGGAAGGGAAGATGATTGTCTGAGGCAGTGGCCAGGTCACAGCAGTGCCCGGCCTGATAAGCAATATCGTATAAATACAACGGCAACCCGGCCGCAAAGAGCGGGGGGTTACCCCGGGTTGATCAGCGGCTGATCACCGGTGTCAGTAACGGCTGTCCGCTAAAATATGCGCTGATATTATCGGCGACCAGTGTTGCCATCGCTGCCCTGGTTTCATGGGTCCCGCTGGCAATATGGGGTGTGACCACCACATCAGGCCGGTTAAGCAGTGCCGCAGGAACCTGAGGTTCATGGGCAAACACATCCAGCCCCGCACCGCTGATCTCCCCGCGGGTAATGGCTTCCACCACCGCATCTTCATCTGTCACACTGCCACGGGAGATATTGATCAGAATCCCTGTCGGGCCAAGCGCTGTCAGCACCTGCCGGTTAATCAGGCCACGGGTCTCTGGATTCGCACTGACACAGACCACCAGAATATCGCTGTTCTCAGCCAGAGTGATCAGACTGTCGTAGCGGGTCACCTCCGGATCGGTGACCGGACTGTTATTGAAACAGGCAATCGGCATCGCAAACCCTTTAGCACGCCGGGCAACGGCTTTACCGATCCGCCCGTAGCCGACAATACCCAGCCGTTTACCGGTCACCTTACTGGCCAGCGGAAAAGAGCCTGAGGCCCAGCGTCCCTGTTCGACAAATTTTTCCGCGGCGGTGATCTGTCGCGATACACTGAGTATTAAAGCCATACCCAGATCAGCCACATCATCGGTTAAAATATCCGGCGTATTCGTGACAGTGATACCTTTCTCCGTTGCCGTATGGATATCAATACCATCGTAGCCGACCCCGAAAACGGCAATCAGCTTTGCCTGCGGGAACTGGCTGATAAACTCAGCATTTACCACTGATTCCCCGCTGGCAACAATTACCCGGACTTCTGCAGCGAGCCTGCGGATCTCGTCAGCGGATAAACGGGAATATTCATATAACTGATAATCAGATTTCAGTTTTTCTTTCAGGGTCTGTGGCACTTTGTCGGCTAATACCAGGGATGAAGACATCGTTTTTATCCTGTATTAATGGAGTGAGAACCGCCAGCAGACAGGCGTGACTGTTGGCTGGTGGTCCAGTAAAACTAATACATAATCGGTGTGCTGTATAGTCTGCCGGCACCACAGACAACGCTCCTGTAAAGTGAGCACCACCCTGCGGCTTGTCGCCGGATATTACCGTGCCCGGCTTTTTAACCCGGCATCGGTCAGGACGGTTGTTTTCAACGTGACCCGAAAATATTGTTATCCGCTGAAAAGTTATATTTAAATTTAATATAACTAAGGGATTTTTTGATGTTTCCATTATTCACCTTCAGGCGCTAATAATTATTCCATAGTGTCATTATCAGTAAACGGAATAATAAATGCCTTATCAATTGAGTGTACTGGATAAATGCCTGGTGCCGGATAATGAAACCGCTACCGGCGCACTGAATAATGTGGCGGAACTTGCCCGCTTAGCCGAAAACTGGGGCTACCATCGTTTCTGGCTGGCGGAACACCATAATACATCGTCACTGGCCAGCCCTTCGCCGGAGATCGTGATTGCCTGGATACTGTCCCGTACCCGGAAAATAAGGGTCGGCTCCGGCGGGGTGATGCTGCAGCATTACAGTCCTTATAAAGTGGCAGAAAATTTTAATCTGTTGTCGGCGCTGGCCCCCGGACGGGTTGACCTGGGGGTGGGTAAAGCGCCCGGCGGGCTTCCCCTTGCCACCGGTGCGTTGCAGGAAGGCCGTGACAGTGCAAACGCCGCGGACTTCAGTACCCGCCTGAAACAACTGGACGACTATTTACAGACCCGCGAGGCGGCAGACCCGGAGAATGCCTTACTGGCCACCCCAATCCCTGCGGTCAGTGCCCGGCGATTTTTACTGGGTGCCAGTACCGCCAGCGCCAGCCTGGCAGCAGAGCTGGGCTGGGATTTCGTCTTTGCCGCCCATCTTAACGGTGACCGGCAACTGTTAAATACCTTTACCCGCTACTGGCAGAAGCACAGTCAGCGCCCGGTGAGGGTCGCCATTCAGGCGATTGTCAGTGAAGATCCTGACGTCGCCATGCGTCAGGCGGCAGAGCAGCAGTTATGGCAGGCTGAACTGGTCAATGGCCAGCGTGTCACGCTGGCCAGCCAGGCACAGGCCGAGCGGTTTATTCGCCAGAGCGGGAGTGAAGCTAAGTCGGTTACCCGCCGGCAGGCGGCAATTTTTGCCGGTTCAGCACAGTCGGTGATTGGGCAGCTTGACGCGCTACACCGTGACACCGGGATCAGTGAGTTTATTATTGATATTCCGGTCAGTGACCCGGCGGTGCGCAGAGAGACCTTATATTTACTGGCGCAGGCAAAAGGCAATATTCAGCCTCAGAAAGTGCCGGCAGAAAATATCATCCGGACGGCCTGATAACGGTCAGATTATATAATTATCCGCCGGGTATACAGGGGGGAATTCATCTGTCCTGTATTTAAATAGCAGTATCACTCAGAAAATAAAATATTACTTTTATAAGGGATCGCTATGTCTGTAAAACGTCAGTTAAGACTGGGAACTATTCTGCACGGAGCATCAGGTAATATGTCGGCGTGGCGGCATCCGTCGGCCACCGCTGATGCCAGCATTAATATTGATTTCGCCACAGAAACTGCCAGAAAAGCAGAGCAAGGGAAACTGGATTTTCTGTTTGTGGCTGACGGCTTATATATCAACGAAAAATCAATTCCGCATTTTCTTAATCGTTTTGAACCCCTGACATTATTATCCGCACTGGCCGGGGCAACCCGTCATCTGGGGCTGGTCGGGACGGTATCGACCTCCTACAGCGACCCTTTCACCGTCGCCAGACAGTTCGCCAGTCTGGATCATCTGAGCGGTGGCAGAGCCGGCTGGAATGTGGTGACTTCTCCGCTGGAGGGGTCGGCAAAAAATTTCTCCCGTCAGCAGCACCCTGAGCATGGTTTACGTTACCGGATTGCCAGTGAATATCTGGACGTGGTGAAAGGGCTGTGGGACTCATGGGAAGAAGGGGCGTTTATTCGTGATAAACAGAGCGGAGTGTTCTTCGATAAAGAAAAACTGCATACCTTAAACCACCACGGCGAGTTTTTTGACGTTGCCGGGCCGCTCAATATTGGCCGTACCCCGCAGGGCAGGCCGGTGGTCTTCCAGGCCGGTGCCTCCCGTGACGGTAAAGCGCTGGCGGCCAGACACGCGGATGCTATTTTTACCCATCAGAAAACCCCCGATGAAGCCAGAGCATTTTATCGTGATGTCAAATCACAGCTGGCGGAATATCAGCGCAGCCCTGACCAGCTGCATATTTTCCAGGGAGTCTCTGTCATTATCGGTGATGATGCTGACGATGCTGAACGTCAGTACCAGCAAACGGCGGCACTGGTTTCCATTGAGGACGCGCTGAATTATCTGGGCCGTTATTTCGAACATCATGATTTTAGTCAGTATCCGCTGGATGCTCCTTTCCCTGAACTCGGCGAACTGGGCGGTAACAGTTTCCGCAGTACCACCGACGAAATTAAACAGAATGCCCGTGAACGGGGTTTAACCTTACGCCAGGCGGCGCTGGAAGCAGCAACACCCCGGCCAGTATTCTCCGGGACGGCAGAGCAGGTGGCCGACGGACTGCAGTTCTGGTTCGAAAGTGGTGCGGCTGACGGCTTTATTATTAATGGCGGAACCCCGGAAGTGTTCGCGCGGTTTGTGGATGAAGTCATCCCGCTATTACAGCAGCGCGGCCTGTTCCGCAGGGATTATCCGGGATCCACCCTGCGTGATTCATTCGCGCTTCACCCGCCGGTAAACCAGTTTCAGTCAGCCCCGCAGGTACAGGAAGCCCTATGACAATGTTCAATAACAGATTACGCCGGTTTATCGTGCTGGCCGGACTGGCAGCTGCTTACAGCAGTGCCGCCGATGTCAGGATCAACAATACCAATGTCAGCCTGGCAGCCAATGCCCGCCCGGTGGATACGGTGAAAAATCCGACAGCTATCAGCCAGATACCGAAAAACTTTCACTTTGTTCACCCCGGGGAATTTACCGTCGCCGTCAGCGGGATGACCGAACCGCCGTTAGCAGTGATGGCTGATGACAATAAAACCCTGATTGGCAGCGAACCGGACATTGCCAGGCTGATTGCCGACAGCCTGGGGCTGAAACTGAATATTGTCCAGACGTCCTGGGATGACTGGCCTCTCGGTGTCAGCAGTGGCCGGTATGATGCAGCAATTTCCAATATCACGGTGACCAGAGATCGTAAACAAAAATTCGACTTTGCCACTTACCGTAAGGATCTGCTGGCCTTTTATGTCAAAGATAACTCTCCGCTGAAATCAATCACCAAAGCTGCGGATATTGCCGGGCTGAAAATTATTGTCGGCTCAGGCACTAACCAGGAAGCTATTTTACTGGCGTGGGATAAAGAAAACCGCAGCCACGGGCTGGCCCCTTTTACTCCGGTATATATGCCTTCCGGTTCTGCAGAGAGCCTGGCGTTACTCTCCGGACGGGCTGATGCCTATTTCGGGCCCCATGTACTGGGTGCATGGAAATCGCAGGTTACCGGGCAGACACGGTTTGCCGGTGCCGTTGATGGCGGCTGGCCTAAAGCGGCGCATATCGCGGTCACCATGAAAAAAGGTAACGGACTGGACCGGGCGGTACAGACTGCCCTGAATGGCGTGATTAACAATGGCGATTATCAGAAAGTATTAAATCGCTGGGGAGAAGGGCTGGAGGCTTTGCCATCGTCTGAAATTAATCCCCCCGGGCTGGGTGACTAGGAGGCAATGATGACAGCGACCGGCTTTCGGATTGTTTCTCCTGATGCACAAGAGTTACAGCCGATTCTTAAAGGGTTATTTGCTGAATACGGACAGCGTTATGGTGACTATTTCCGCGGGCATCATCAAGAAGAACCGACGGATTATTATCTGGCCCCGCGCGGACTGTTTCTGGTACTGGAGCAGGACGGTGAAATTATCGGGACCGGGGCATATAAATATTTAGACGATCATACGGCCGAAATAAAACGTATCTGGACGCGGGCATCATTACGCGGACAGGGGATTGCACAGCGTATGGTCACCCGACTGGAACAGCATGCGAGACAGGCCGGTTACCGTGCTTTGTATCTGACCACCGGGTTTCGTCAGCCGGAAGCGGTCGCGCTTTATCTGTCGCTGAATTACCAGCCGGGCTTTGATGTCCGGCGGGATTTTGAAGAATACAGCCGGCCGCCGTATGACGGACGGCTGAGGTTTACAAAATCGCTGGTTACCCCGCTGGCCGCGGTGGTACCCCATTACGGAGCTAACAGCCATGTCTGAGTCACCTGTGTCGAAAAAAGTCGTACCGGTCCGTTATCCATGGCGTATTGCCGGCACCCTGGTGTCGGTACTGATTTTTGCCGGAATTATTCAGTCGGTCGCGTTTAATCCCCGTTGGGAATGGGGGGTATTTGCGAAATGGTTTTTTAATCCGGTGATCCTGCAAGGCCTGGGACGTACCTTACTGATGACCCTGGTCAGTGCATTACTGAGTGTGGTGATCGGCGGTGCTCTGGCACTGGCCCGGCTGTCGTCATCCCCGTTACTGAAAGCGCTGGCCTGGGGCTATATCTGGCTGTTTCGTTCTCTGCCGCTGATTGTGGTGCTGATTATTTTGTATAACTTTTCTTATCTGTACGACACCCTGTCGCTGGGTATTCCCTTCACTCCCTTTAACTGGGGACATTTTCAGACGGTGAATGTGCTCGGGCAGTTTCAGACGGCAGTGATCGGGCTGACACTGGTACAGAGTGCGTATACGGCTGAGATTATCCGCGGCGGGTTCCAGTCGGTTGACTTTGGTCAGTATGAGGCGTCGGCAGCTCTCGGGTTACCCGCATGGCGCAGAACCTGGCGGATTATTCTGCCACAGGCATTGCGGGCCATCTTACCGACAGGCTTTAACGAGATTATTGGTCTGGTGAAAGGCACCTCAGTGGTTTATGTACTGGCAATGCCGGAACTTTTTTACACGATTCAGATGATTTATAACCGTAACCAGGAAGTGATTCCGTTACTGATGGTCGGAGCCAGCTGGTATCTGGTGATCACCAGTGTACTGGCCGTGCTCCAGTTGCTGGCAGAGAAAATGCTGGCCCGCAGTGAGCGTAAAGCTGTCTCTGCTGCCGTCCCCCGTCGTTCGCGTATCTGGTCGCGGGTCGCTACCCAGCGCCGTGGTCTGTCAGAGGAGGTCTCCTGATGTCAGTGAATACCGATAAAAAAGGAAAGATTTCTGTCAGCGGCGTCAGTAAATCGTATGGTCAGTTCCGGGCGCTGGATCACATTGATCTGGAAATTCCGCCGGGATCCGTCACGGTGATCATCGGACCTTCCGGTTCAGGTAAGTCAACCTTGCTGCGTACCCTCAATCGGCTGGAAAAACCGGACGAGGGCTTTGTCCGGCTGGATGATGACTATATTGGCTATCGTGAGAAAAGCGGTAAATTGTATGAATTACCGGAAAAAGCATTGCTTAAACAGCGTCTTAATGTCGGCTATGTGTTTCAGAATTTTAATCTGTTCCCCCATATGACCGTGCTGGACAATATTATTGAAGCGCCGGTAGTACATAAAAAGCTGTCACGCAGTCAGGCCAGACAAAGGGCGGAAGCGTTGCTGACGATGGTCGGCCTGCAACAGAAAGCGGATGCCTGGTCACGTCATCTGTCCGGGGGACAGCAGCAGCGGGTGGCGATAGCCAGGGCACTGGCACTGCAGCCAAGGGTATTATTATTTGATGAACCGACCTCAGCCCTCGACCCCGAGCTGGTGGGGGAAGTGCTGGACGTTATTGCCAGGCTGGCAAACTCCGGGACGACGCTGGTGATTGTCACCCATGAGATCGGTTTTGCCCGCCAGATAGCTGACCAGGTGGTGTTTATGGTTGATGGAAAAATCGTCGAGCAGGGCAGCAGTGAACAGGTGCTGAACAATCCCCGTCATACGCGGACGCGTAATTTTTTAGCCAGTGTTCTGTAAGGAGAAATCCATGGGGTATCAGCCGGTTATTTGCTCACTGATCATCGGGATGGCTGTCAGCAGCGGGGCCCGCGGGGCAGCATTACCCGATCTGCAACAGAATCAGACCCCGATACACACCCCGCTTAACCGGGCGGCGGTCGCACTGATACCGCCCGGCTATCATTTTGCCAGACCGGGGGAACTGACGGTGGCGATTTCTGCACAGAATTCCCCGCCACTGGCCCTGCTGGCGGATGATAATCAGACACGGATCGGCAGTGATCCTGATATCGCCAGGCTGCTGGCTGATAGTCTGGGGCTGAAACTGAATCTGGTCCCCGTCAGCTGGGAAAACTGGCCGCTGGGTATCAGCAGTGGCCGCTATGATGTGGCGCTGGTCAATATTGCGGTCACTGAACAGCGTAAACAAAAATATGATTTTGCCAGTTACCGGACTGATTCTCTGGCGTTCAGTGTCCGGAAAAACAGCCCGATCACCCGTATCAGTAAGGCAAAAGATATTGCCGGATTAAAGGTAGTTGTCGGTTCAGGCACTAACCAGGAACGGATTTTACTGGACTGGAATCAGCAGAATATTAACCGGCACTTACCTTCGGCAACCCCTGTCTATCTGACAGATGATGCGGCGGATAATCTGGCATTACTTTCCGGGCGGGTGGATGTTATTTTCGGGCCACAGGCAGCCGCAACCTATAAAGCCGCGCTGACCGGTCAGACGCGGGTTGCAGGCACGGGGCCGGTACAGGCCGTGGTGGCAGCCACCACCCAAAAAGGGAATAAACTGGTGTTTGCGGTGCAGGAAGCCCTGAATGGTGCTCTGCGTAACGGCACCTATCAGCAGGTAATGAACCGCTGGGGGTTACAGGATGAAGAGATTACTCATTCGCAGGTGAACCCGCCGGGCATCACTTATTAAGCAGGCAGGGGAAAGATATGCGGGGCTCTGCTGATACAGAGCCCCGCAAAATACGGCTGATATAACAGCGGTCTGTATTACTTATTATGGTTTTTTCTGTGAAAAGCCAGACGTTCTTCAAAGAACTCTTTCAGCTCACCTTCCAGCCCGTGTATTTTTTTCTTCAGCTGATTCAGAAGAAATTCATCACTGTTCATATTTTCAATCTGCATCATCGCCAGTTCATCGACATAGCGTTTTTGCTCCGAAGTCAGTTTGGTCATCAGTCTGCGTCTCTGTTACTCGTATTGTGGACGGAAATTTCCGTAAATGATGCTGCTCCAGTGGTCTTCTGCAGCAGCACAGGTCTGTAAATCACAGTGCGTTACCGCCGGGATTATTTTTCCTGCGGCGCATGTTCCAGTTCCTTTGCCAGGAAAAAGTTCAGGAAGGTACGTATGACGGCAATGATCCCCAGTTTAATCAGACTGTCCAGATCAGGGTCGACCGTTGTGGCGAGGATATCTGCAGCTAACTGGAACTCCAGCGCCATCGCCAGCCAGTTACCAAAGCAGTAACGGGCAGCAGCCCCCCCTCTGCCGCGGCACAGTACCCGCAGTGTGCGCAGTAATCCGATAACCACACAAATGACCGAAATCGTTTCCAGTGCTAACTGGAAAAAATGCACACAACTGACCAGTCCTTCACGCCAGTAAGTTAAATCCCACATCCCGGACCCCGAATTGATTGTTATACCCTGCGTTTAATACTTCCCTGTCAGCGCGCTGCTGACGACACGCGTTATTTTTCTGTGCGGAATAGTGCCGCAATCTGAAACAGGGCAAAAGAGCTGAACAGCATTTCCAGGCCGACAACGACGGTGACCAGCATAAAGGACATTTGCGGGCCGGCGGTCAGCAGGATCACGGCAATAATAATATCGAGAATACCGACAATAATTTGCAGCCAGCCAGCGTTATGACCCCGCAGACGGAACCCGGCAGACAGACGAATAATCCCGCCAACCGCGAACAGTACTGCCAGGATAACAGACATGGCCATAATGCCTGCCACCGGACTGCGGATAAAAACATATCCCATAATCAGATAGGCAATCCCCAGCAGGATCCCGCCGAGCATTGGCCCGAAATTATGGCTGCGGTTGGCGATCATCCCGATAATCAGGCCGACGCCACTGAGCAGAAACATCACGCCGGCAAGGGTGCTTAAGGCGACCCCGGAAGCAAAAGGATTGACCAGACAGAAAATCCCCCCGGCCAGTAACAGGCAGCCGGTGATCAGCAATAATACCCGCTGTTTTTTAACAACATCCTCATTCAGACTCAGCAACTGTTTACGGTCGATATTTAACATGCATCACTCCTTTCAGACATAATCAGACTTCTCCGGTTTACGCTTAACTATAGACTAATCAGCCAGAGACGATGGTCTGAGTGATTTTTTTACGCCCGCGGCGGGCTGCGTCATAATCAATAACATTATCTGTCGCCAGTCACCTTTCAAATCAGCCAGATATACACCTATACTCAGTAACGTCGGCCTGTCTGTATACAGGGTGCCGGGCCGTACTGACCAGTTTATGTCCTGGCCGTTATATTGTCTGAATAGCTGATAAGTGCCCTCAGGTTAACGGCCTCAGAGCGGAGGAAGTGTGTATGGAGATTAAAATCAGTATTGCCGGGACGGATATTGCAACGCTGTCCGGACAACAATATGAAGCCTTTACTTCAGAACTGCGTGTCCGGGTACATGAAGTTTATCCCCAGAGTCAGTTACTGATCCTCAGAGAGGGTGATGAAACCCGGTGTATCGCTGATGGTTTTCATCAAAATGAACATGTCAGTGTGGTGGTTAATGAGCTATTGCAGGATGTCCTGCTGCACGGTTACTGGCGTAAACCCGGCTAGTCTGTCTCTGGTCTGTCTGCCGGGTCACCGGCAGTCGGGTTAAAGGCCGGGATCTGCCTGCGATACACCCGTCATTTCACCGCGACTGTGCTTCGCATGTCGCCGGTAAATCTGCAGTCAGAGGATTTTCCTCTGACGAATTATCTGTAAATACTCTTATATTTTAATAATCCGGGGCAGTGTGATATTCATAACCTCATAATTATTAATAAATAAGTAAGGGTATATTTATGCAAGGACAATATTCATATCTTAATAAAATCCGGCTGTCGATGGTACTTGCCGGACTCTGCGTTTCACCATTGGTGATGGCGGCGACTGTGCCCGCCGGGACATCGCTGGCGACCACCCAGAACCTGGTGCGCGGTAATGGTGCCGAGCCTGCAACCCTCGACCCGGACAAAGTGGAAGATAACAGTTCGATGGCTATCATCAATGACTTGTTTGAAGGGCTGGTCAGAGTGGATGATAAGGGGATCGTCACTCCGGCACTGGCCGACTCATGGCATACCAGTGATCATAAAACCTGGATTTTTCATATCCGGCCCGGCGCCCGCTGGTCTGATGGTTCGCCGATTAGTGCACAGGATTTTGTCTACAGCTGGCGCCGGTTGTCGGCACCTCAGACCGCATCTCCCTATGCCTCGTTCACTGCGAATGCCCATATCCTTAATGCGCAGGCCGTCATTGACGGAAAAATGCCGCCTGACCAACTGGGAGTGTCTGCCCCCGACAGTTCAACCCTGAAAGTGGTCCTCGATCAGCCGGTATCTTATTTCCTGCAATTTGTTGCTCATCCGTCACTCTTCCCTGTCAGTGAAAAAGACGTGGAAAAATACGGTGATACCTGGACGCAGCCCGGCCATATGGTCAGCAGCAGTGCCTATCAGCTCACGGACTGGGTGGTTAATGAAAAGGTGACCCTGAAGCGTAACCCGCGTTACTGGGATAATGCACATACTGTCATTAATCAGGTGACGTTTTTGCCGGTCAGTGACAGCAGCGCAGAACTGAACCGTTATCTGGCCGGTGAGATCAATATTACCTCGACAATCCCGGCGATTGATTTCAGCCGGATGAAAAAAGAAAAACCGCAAGAGGTGTTTGCTGCACCGGAACTGAGCGTGTTCTATTTTGATATTAACAGTGGCCGGGCACCGTTTAATGATGCCAGGGTCAGACAGGCCCTTAACCTGGCCCTGAATAAAGATATTATCAGTGAAAAAGTGCTGGGAATGGGGCAGAAAGCGGCCTGGACGGTGGCACCGTTGTCTATGGGCGGGGTCAGTATCACCCCCCCGGCATGGGCAGGCTGGACCCCGGGCCAGAGAATTGCCAAAGCCCGTGAGTTACTGAAAGAAGCCGGATATAGTGCCTCCCGTCCGCTCCGTTTCTCTGTGCTGTATAATAACAATGCAGATAATCAGCGTATTGCCATTGCCGCTGCCTCTATGTGGAAAAGCGCCCTCGGGGTCAGTGTGACGCTACAAAACCAGGAATGGAAATCGATGCTGGATACCATGCATCAGGGACAGTTCCAGCTAGTACGCTATACCTGGGGGGCGGATTACAATGAGTACTCCACGTTTCTGAATACCTTCCGTAGCGGTGACAGCAATAACACCGGTAATTACAGTAACAAAGCTTTTGATCATGAAATTGCTGCCGCACAGCTGGCGCAAACCCCGGCAGAGACCGCTACCGATTACCAGAAAGCGATGGAGATTGCCGCCAATGACGCGCCGGCGATCCCCGTTTTTTATGGTGCTCAGGATTATATGGTTAACCGCCGGGTCGGGGGATTTGCGCCTTCATTACTCGGTTTTTATTACACCAAAGATTTATATCTTAAGCAGTAAGTGTGCTGACCGGTGCCGGTCCTTGCGCTCAGAGGGCAGACCTGGTGCCGGTTATACGGAGACGCGGATGTTTCAGTATATCCGTATGTTGTGACATGATTTTTCCTCAGAAGGACTTCGAATGACAACGCCGGCGTTAGAAACATCGCGTCTGTATCTGCGTCCGCTGCAGGCCGCTGATGCCGTACAGATCCAGTCGGTTTTCCCCCAATGGGAGATTGTCCGCTATCTGGCGGCACGATTTCCCTGGCCATACCCGCAGAACGGGGCGGCAGATTTTGTGAATACTGTCGCGTTGCCTGAAATGGCACGTGGCCATGGCTGGTTCTGGTCGATCCGGCGCAAAGAGGATCCGCAGGTGCTGATTGGGGTGATCAGCCTTTCGCTGACCCCGGATAATAACCGTGGCTTCTGGCTGGATCCCGGCTGGCAACGGCAGGGATATATGACAGAGGCTTGTCAGGCAGTGACGGATTTCTGGTTCTTTACCCTTGGACAGGAGGTGCTCAGGGCCCCGAAAGCCAGTCTGAACAGGGCATCAAGGCAGCTCTCCCTGAACAGCGGTATGCGGCTGATCGCTACCGGCACGGAACATTATCTGGCCGGAGAACTGGCGTCTGAACTGTGGGAAATTACCCGTGAAGAATGGATTGCCTTCACGGCACAGTCGTCGCCGGAACAGGGCGGGCCGGCCGGATAACCGTTTGCTGAGGGTGGAGGGATGGTAAGCAAACGCCGGGGAACCCGGCGTTTGGCTGGCCTGATATCAGAGAATTTCGGCCTTCAGGCAGGCTACCGTATGTGTTTCTGGTCCGCGGATATCCGGACGGTTTGCCCGGCAATGATCATCAGCCAGCGGGCAGCGGGTCGAGAAGACACAGCCGGCGGGCGGATGAATCGGTGAGGGCAGTTCACCCTCCAGTAACTGAATGGTTTTATTACGCTCCAGTGCCGGGTCCGGCAACGGGACTGCGGTCATCAGTGCGCGGGTATAAGGGTGCGCCGGGACGCGGTACAGCTGCTGATATTCGCCGGTTTCTACCGCATGGCCCAGATACATTACCATCACCTTATCGGAAATATGTTTTACCACCGCCAGGTCATGGGCAATAAAGATCAGAGCCAGACCCATTTCACGCTGTAACTTACGTAACAGGTTCACCACCTGCGCCTGGACAGAAACATCCAGCGCCGACACTGGTTCATCACAAATCACCAGTTTCGGTTCCAGGATCAGTGCCCTGGCGATGCCGATCCTCTGGCACTGTCCGCCGGAAAATTCGTGGGGATAACGGTTGATCATATTCGGCAGCAGACCGACTTTTTCCATCATGGCCTGAACACGCTGTCTGATTTCGGCACGGGAGGGACGCGGTCGCTGACTGCGCAGGGGCTCAGCAATAATATCGCCAACGGTCATCCGCGGATCAAGGGAGGCGAGGGGATCCTGAAAGATCATCTGAATATCATTACGGGCAGCCTGCCAGTCAGCAGCCCCTTTTCCGGCAAGCTCTTTACCCATCCAGCAGATACTGCCTTCGGTGGCTTTAACCAGCCCGATAATAGCCCGCGCCAGGGTAGACTTACCGCAACCGGACTCTCCGACGACTCCGAGGGTTTCCCCCTGATGCAGACGGAAACTGACCCCGTCGACGGCTTTCAGGTGCTGAGGTGGCTGCCAGAACCACTGTTTTTGCTGTTTAATATCAAACCAGACTTTCAGATGGTTAACTTCAAGCAACACCGGTCTCTGTGGCTGATGTTCTGTGATCATTGTAATTCCTCCGGCGTTCTGTGGCAGGCGCGGATCCTTCCCCCGGCACCGGACAGGGGCTGCGGTGAGGTGTCACACTGAGCAATCGCATACTGGCAGCGTGGCCGGAAGGGGCATCCGCCAGGTAAATTAAGCAGATTCGGCGGGTTACCGGGAATGGTACGCAGCTCTCCGTCATCCCGGTCAAGACGCGGAACGGCCTGTAACAGACCGCGGGTATAAGGGTGTTGTGGTTCGGCAAACAGGGCATCGGTGCTGGCATATTCCATCGTCCGCCCGCCGTACATAACCAGTACTTTATCGCAGCCGCCGGCCACGACTCCGAGGTCGTGGGTAATCAGGATAATAGAGGCAGAAAATTCGCGTTTCAGCTCGTTGAGCAGAGTCATGATCTGTGCCTGAACCGTAACATCAAGCGCGGTGGTCGGCTCATCAGCAATCAGTAAACGTGGCTGACATAACAGTGCCATCGCAATCATCACCCGCTGACGCATGCCCCCGGAAAATTCGTGAGGGTACATTTTCATCCGCTGACGGGCCGCCGGAATTTTTACGGCATCCAGCATTCTGACACAGGCCTCAAAGGCATCATGACGGCTCATACCTTTATGCAGCCGCAGCACCTCAGTCAGCTGGTCACCGGCTTTCATATAAGGGTTCAGTGAGGTCATCGGGTCCTGGAATATCATCCCAATCTGTCCGGCTCGCAGTTTATTCAGCTGTTTTTCCGGCATATTCACTAACTGCTGACCGTTAAATAAGGCGGATCCGCTGACTTTACCATTACGTGCCAGCAATCCCATTAAAGCGAATGCGGTCTGGGATTTTCCTGAACCAGACTCTCCGACAATGCCTAAGGTTTCGCCCTCATTCAGCGCAAAGTTAAGGTTGTTCACTGCCGTCACCTCACCGTCATGGGTGGTAAAAGTGACCCGCAGATCATTAACGGTCAGCAAGGCGGGGGTGGCATTACCGGCAGTGCTTAGGTGTTCAATTGTCATTCCCTGGCTCCTTAGCGATCTTTCGGGTCGAGGGCATCCCGTAAGCCATCGCCGATAAAGTTAAAACAAAACAGTGTGATAACCAGAAAACTGGCAGGAAACATCAGTAACCACGGAGAGACTTCCATCGAGTTTGTACCGTCACTTAACAGCGCTCCCCAGCTGCTTAACGGCTCCTGGGTACCCAGCCCGAGGAAGCTGAGAAACGATTCAAACAGGATCATCCCCGGGACCAGCAGTGAGGCATAGACCACCACCACACCCAGCACATTGGGGATGATATGGCGGGTGACTATACCGCCGGTGGATACCCCTGCGACCCGCGCGGCTTCGATAAACTCTTTGCCTTTCAGGGCCAGGGTCTGACCACGAACAATACGCGCCATATCCAGCCAGGACACCATGCCGATAGCGACGAAGATCAGCAAAATATTGCGGCCGAAGAAAGTGACCAGCAGGATCACGAAGAACATAAACGGAAAAGAGTTCAGGATTTCCAGCAGACGCATCATAAAAGTATCGGTTTTACCGCCGACATACCCGGCAACTGAACCGTAGAGGGTACCGACGACGACGGCAATCGCTGCTGATGCTATCCCGACCATCAGAGAGATACGTCCGCCGATGGCGACACGTACCAGCAGGTCACGTCCTGAGGAGTCGGTGCCGAACCAGTGGCCCGATGCCAGATCCGGTGCCGCAGACATCATATTCCAGTCCGTATCATCATAGGCAAACGGAGACAGCATCGGGGCGAAGATCACAAACAGAATGATCACTGATAACAGTAACAGACTGATTAATGCTGCACGGTTATGGAGAAAGCGTCGCCCCGCATCCTGCCACAGGCTGCGGCCGGCAATCACGTTATCGCCGGTAATGTTTTCACTGAATTGCTTATTCTTTTTAAATAAAATCATTATAGAGTCCCGCCATCAGTAACGAATTTTCGGGTCGATGACTGCATATAAAATATCGACGATAGCGTTAAATACGATGGTTAATACTCCCACCAGAATTGTCAGGCTCAGCACCAGTGAGTAATCCCGGTTCAGTGCACCATTGACGAACAACTGACCGATGCCCGGTAAACCAAAGATGGATTCGATAACCATGGAGCCGGTGATAATGCCGACAAAGGCAGGCCCCATATAGGAGACAACCGGTAACATTGCCGGGCGCAGGGCATGGCGAAAAACGATCCGGCTAAGGGGCATCCCTTTAGCCCGCGCAGTGCGGATGTAATCTGAATGCATAACTTCAATCATGGAACTGCGCATAATACGGGCAATACTCGAGATATATGCCAGTGCCAGGGCAATCATCGGCAGTAACACATACTGCCACTGACCCCCGTTCCAGCCACCGCCCGGTAACCACTTCAGGGAAATCGCAAAAATCAGTACCAGTAAAGGAGCGACCACAAAGGACGGGATAACCACCCCGGTCATGGCCAGCCCCATCACTGCGTAGTCAATGAAACTGTTCTGCCGCAGTGCGGCAATAATTCCGGTCGCGATACCGAAGATCAGTGCGAAGCAGAACGCGGCCAGCCCCAGTGAGGCAGAAACAGGGAAAGCCTGGCCGATCAGATAATTGACGCTGAAATCCTGGTATTTAAAGGAAGGGCCGAAGTTACTGTGGGCCAGTTGGATCAGATAATCGAGATACTGTTTACCGATAGGGTCATTCAGATGATAACGGGCCTCGATATTCGCCATCACTTGCGGGGGCAGGTTCCGTTCACCGGTAAACGGACTGCCGGGCGCCAGTCGCATCATAAAAAAGGAGATGGTAATCAGTATTAACAGGGTCGGGATAGCCTCAGCTATACGCCGTAAAATGAATTTCAACATTGCGTTACCTTAATTGCTCACCGCTGTTGTCGGGAAAACCGGCCAGTGCACAGGCACAGGCCGGGGCCGATAAATTAATGTTTGATGATATACAGGTTTTTATCGTAGATATGATCGAGAGGATCTTTACCGGTGTAGCCGCCAATGTAAGGTTTCACCAGCCGGGTGTTGGCGTAATAAAAGACCGGCACAATCCCCGAATCTTTGTCCAGAATCTGCTCTGCCTGCTGGTAATCTCCGGCACGCTGATGACTGTCTGTTGCATTGGCGGCATTTTTCAGTGCCTGATCAAAAGCAGCATCAGAGTAGAACGCGGTGTTGTTGCTGTCGCCGGTTTGCATCGTGTTCAGGAAAGCACTGGGTTCGTTATAGTCGCCGCACCAGCCGGCACGGGCCATCTGGTAGGTCCCCTGATGACGGGAGTCGAGATAGGTTTTCCATTCCTGGTTTTCCAGTACCACGTTCACACCCAGATTTTTTTTCCAAAGGGAGGCGGCGGCAATCGCCAGTTTTTTATGCAGATCCGAGGTGTTATACAGCAGGGTAAAGGTCAGGGGATGCCCCGGGCCATAACCGGCTTCCTGCAGCAGTTTTTTTGCGGCGTCGTTGCGCTGCGCCTGCGTTTCTTTATACCAGGCTGGCTGGATGACATCGATACCCTGAGTCGCCGGGTCGGTCAGGCTGTAAGCCGGGGTCTGCCCCTGGGCCAGTACTTTATTCACGATAATGTCACGATCCAGCCCCAGTTTTATGGCGGTACGGACACGGGCATCATTAAACGGCGCTTTTTTATTATTCAGCTCGTAGAAATAGGTGCAGAGATAGGGATCAACATGCAGATCCTGCGGGTTATCTTTTTTTAGCTTGCGGAACAGTTCGATAGGCAGGTTGTTAAACGTCATATCACTGCCATCGGCAGAGTAAAAACGGTTAACGTCATTGACCTCTGAATCGATCGGCAGGAACGTCACTTTATTAATTACCGTTGCTGCGTTATCCCAGTATTCCGGGTTCCGCACAACCACAATACGTTCGTTAACAATATGGTCCTGAAGGGTATAAGCGCCGTTACCCACCCAGTGTTGTGGCTGGGTCCATTGATCCCCATATTTTTCCACTACCGGCGGATAAACCGGTGACAGTGCGGGGTAGACCAGTAACTGGTCGAAAAAAGGCACGGATTTTGTCAGAGTGACCTGCAGGGTATGGTCGTCCAGTGCTTTTACTCCTAACTGGTCCGGGCTTTTTTTACCGGCCACAATATCATCGACATTTACCACATGGCCGTATTGCAGATAACTGGCATAAGGAGACGCGGTTTTAGGATCCACCAGTCTGCGCCAGCTATAGACAAAATCCTGAGCGGTGACGGGCTCTCCGTTTGACCAGCGGGCATTCTTTCTCAGATGAAAGGTCCAGATCTTACCGTCTTTGTTTTCCCAGCTTTCTGCGACTGCCGGGACAACCTTGCCTTGCGGGTTGACGATTGCCAGACCTTCCAGCAGGTCATAGCTGACATAAGACTCAGGAGAACCTTCAATCTTATGGGGGTCCAGTGACTGAACCTCTCCCCCGTTACCGCGGACAATTTCCTGTTTTGCAGCCAGTGTCACCCCTTGCGGGACATCAGCGGCCTGTGCCCGGATTAATGCCAGCTGACTCATGGCAACAATAATCCCCGCGGCGAGTATTTTTTTATCGGGAGAAAATTTCATTTTACGAAGCTCCATCATTGCGGATTGTGTTTGCTATGGGAAAACCGCAGACCGGCCCTTAGTCTGTTTCCGGGCCTGTTATTTTCCTGGTTACCCTGCCTGTATTTTTTATTTAAAATTAAGTCTGTTGCACCGGTACAGGAACTTTTTATTTTCTGCCATCTCCTGTTTATGATTCATAAAATGAAACATAATCCGTGCTCTGACTGAATTATCATAATAAAAAACTATCTTATGCATTATCTATGCCAGAAGTTATTGTGATAACCGGAAGTTAATTCGTTTTGAGGTCTGTTACCCGGCAAGTAAAGCTGTCATAAACCGCGGTTTAACAGATGATGATCAGAAATTAAACTTATATTGTCAGGCGGGTTATTAATAAACGGAATGCAATGCACCATAAAGGCACAAGCTCACCATAATGGTGACCTGTTTTGGTGACTTCCGGGACGGGGCGCGAATTAAGTCAGATCACCAGCCAGTGTGCCACGCTGAACGGTGACCCCGTAGCTGTCTGCATCACGAGAAACTCTGAAGGCGGCTAACCCAATGGTTAAATGCCTGCCGGTTAACAACTGCTTTTTCTCTGTCTCCATACTTAACATTTAATATCACACTGTTTTTCATGGTATCACTGATAACCGATAAAGCCTCCGTCGAGAATATATAGTAACCGTGAGTGATAATTTCCGTTTTTTCCGTTACAGTCTGTGTTGTTATTTATTCTCGCCGCCGTTTTTTTGATGTAATGATTTAAAAAGCAACAAGTTAAACAACAAAGATAATGTGATCTTTATTATTGTAAAGTATTTGCATCAGCAGAACCATAAACTATATTTAAATATAATTATCAGGAAAGGTAATTACTAATCATCCTGCCTCTGTCTCCGGATAACTCTGTAATTATTTTATGAGGGTATTATTGTGGCTGAAATTAAACAGATTGGTTTAATAGCCTGCATTGGTATTGTTGCGGGAAATATGATGGGCAGTGGGATTGCGTTATTACCTGCTAATCTGGCATCTGTTGGTGCTGTATCTATTTTTGGCTGGGGGATCGCACTGCTTGGTGCAATGTCCCTTGCTTATGTTTATGCCCGGCTGGCAACAAAAGACCCGCAAGAGGGCGGACCTATTGCTTATGCCGGAGAAGTCAGTAAAGATCTCGGTTTCCAGACCGGAGTACTTTATTACCATGCAAACTGGATTGGCAACCTTGCCATTTCAATTACTGCGGTTTCGTATCTGTCTACTTTTTTCCCGCAACTGAATAAACCTGTTCCGGCGGGTATCGCCTCACTGGTGATTATCTGGGTATTTACTTTTATAAATATGCTCGGCGGTTCATGGATAAGTAAGCTTACAACGCTCGGTGTCACGCTTATTTTAATCCCGGTAGTCGGGACCGCAATATTCGGATGGCACTGGTTCAGTATAGATATTTACAAGGCAAACTGGAATGTCTCGTCCCATACAGACTATCAGGCAGTACTGAATAGCACATTATTATGCCTGTGGGCGTTTATCGGCGTGGAGTCTGCTTCTGTCAGTGCCGGCCTGGTGAAAAATCCTAAACGTAATATTCCGGTGGCGACGATTGCAGGTACCTTGCTGGCCGGGATTGTGTATGTGGCCGCGACTCAGGTTATCGCGGGAATGTATCCTGCATCGCTAATGGCGGCTTCCGGCGCACCTTTTTCAGTAACGGCGTCAACCATGGCTGGTAACTGGGCCGGGCCGGTTGTTTCTGCTTTTACCGCAATAGCCTGTCTTACTTCTCTGGGTTCCTGGATGATGCTGGTCGGTCAGGCCGGGGCCCGGGCAGCACATGACGGTAATTTCCCCGCAATTTATGGCCAAATGAACCGCCAGGGGGTCCCTGCAAAAGGATTGTTACTTGCTGCACTACAAATGACAGTTCTGCTGGTGGTTGTCACTGTCATGAATATGCATGGTGGTAAAACATCCTCGGTATTCGGTGACTTAATCAGCATTGCTGTATTACTCACAATGCTGCCTTACTTTTATTCTTGTATCGATCTGATCCGGATGGATGGTATTAATATTAAGAATCTGCTCAGTTTTATTACCGCCTTGTTGGGGAGCCTGTTCTGCTTTATCGCCATGTTAGGATCTGACTCTTTTATACTGGCAGGTACATTTATTACCAGCCTGATTATATTTATGTTCTACGCTGAAAAAATCAGTAAGAATAAATCCGTCTGATATTCTTTTTGAAGAGAGATACGAAATAAATTATATAGCCATTTTAAATGACTCTGATGAGTCTTATAAAAGTAAAGTAATGCTTTCTATCGCAGATGAGTTAAATAGCATTGGGTTTAATACGGATATTTATGATGATGAGCAGGATATGATTTCATCCATTGAAAATAATGCCAGGCTCTGCGGTGTTATCTTTGACTGGGACCGGCATGATTTGGCACTTTGCCAGAAAATCAGTCAGATAAATTCCCGGGTACCCAATTTTGTTTTCGTCAGTAAGAATCATGGATTTGAAATAAAGCTCAGTCAGTTAACTATCAACCTGCGTTTCCACGAATACCTTATCGCGCATATTCCTGATATTGTCATCAAAATGCAGCAAGCCATTGACGAGTACCGGGAGACTATTCTTCCGCCATTTACCAAAGCCCTGTTCAGCTATGTCGGAAAAGAAAAGTATACTTTCTGTACGCCAGGGCATATGGGCGGAACGGCCTTCGAAAGAAGTCCTGCCGGCGCATTATTTTATGATTTTTATGGTGAGAATACCATGCGTTCAGATATTTCTGTCTCTATGGACGAACTGGGCTCATTGCTCGATCACTCCGGACCGCATCGCGAGGCAGAAAATTATATTGCATCAGTATTTAATGCTGATCGCAGTTATATTATTACAAACGGCACTTCAACGGCGAATAAAGTGGTAGGTATGTATTCCTGTCATGCCGGAGGGACCGTACTTGTTGATCGTAATTGCCATAAATCGATAACACATCTGATGATGATGAGTGATATTACACCTGTTTATCTTAAACCAACGCGTAATGCTTATGGTATTCTTGGCGGGATCCCAAAATCTGAATTCAGTCATGAGCATATCGAAGCACTGCTTAAAGCACAAGGCATCGGGCAGTGGCCTTGCCATGCAATCATTACCAACTCAACCTATGATGGCCTTTTTTATAATACGCAGTTTATTAAACAAACACTCCCGGTGAAGTCCATCCATTTTGATTCAGCCTGGGTGCCTTATACACAGTTTCATCCTGTTTATCAGAATAAATCAGGCATGGGGGGCGAACCGGTCAGTGGTAAGCTGATTTTTGAAACACAATCCACACATAAATTACTTGCTGCCTTTTCTCAGGCTTCAATGATCCATGTGAAAGGGGACTTTAATGAAAGTACTTTTAACGAAGCCTATATGATGCATACCTCAACATCGCCCCTCTACAGCATTGTGGCTTCCTGCGAAATATCCGCAGCGATGATGAAAGGTGCCGCGGGCGTAAGACTGATGGAAAAAACGATTGATCTTGCCATCTCGTTCCGGAAAGAAATCGTCCGGTTAGGTAATGAATCAGAAGACTGGTTTTTTGATGTATGGCAGCCCGATAACATCGATGAAGTCTGTTGCTGGCCGTTGAATTCGGTTAATAACTGGCATGGTTTTAAAAATATCGATGACGATCATATGTCCCTTGACCCGATAAAAATTACATTATTAACTCCGGGTCTGGACAGGCACGGTAATCTCGCTGATGTGGGAATACCGGCATCCGTAGTGGCCGGCTTTCTGAGTGAATATGGAATAATTGTTGAGAAAACGGGTCCTTACTCGTTACTTTTTTTATTCAGTCTCGGTGTTGATAAAACAAAATCATTAACGCTGCTCAAGGCTCTGAGCGAATTTAAATATTTTTATGATAAAAATGCGCTGGTGCATGAGGTATTACCTGAATTATTTTCGAAGGATCTTGTTTTTTATAAAAATATGCGAATACAGGCACTGGCTCATGGTATTCATAAACTGATAGTGAAACACAGATTGCCAGAACTTATGTACGAGGCATTTGAAACATTACCGCAGATGGCGATGACACCTCATCGTGCATTTCAACAGGAAATCCTTGGCAACACCTGCGAATGTCTGCTGTCAGAAATGACAGATAAAATAAGTGCCAATATGATCCTGCCGTATCCCCCCGGGGTCCCGCTGATTATGCCCGGAGAAAAGCTTACCGGGCAGAACCGTCCGGTACTGAGTTTTCTGGAGATGCTGTGTGAAATAGGATCTCATTATCCCGGCTTTGAAACAGATATTCACGGTGTGTATCGGAATGACCAGGGAGAGTATATGGTGAAAGTGCTGACTCAGCCTTAAGCATGATTTAATCACCCCGTAGTAACTGCTCGATATCGAGGCCGTATTTTATGATTTCTCATAAAATACGGCCATAGCATTTGTCTTCAGGCGAAGCATTATATTAATGACCGCAGCGTCGGTGCTGATTAATTCCTTTGCCAGAGTACAACGCGATATAACAGAATACATTTTACCGGGAACAGTCGTTCCATGGATGATATAGGTAATTAATCTGATGCCGGTTCGCTGATCAGCGAACTGATACTTTCCGCGGAGGGCTGGTTATTAAAAAAATCATCAGGGTAGTAGCCATAATTTTTAACCCCCAGACGTTGCAGTAATTTAATCCAGTCCGTCATCGTTTGATCCGTTACGGGTCTATCCGGTGACGTATTCCAGTCGACAGACTGTAATTCAATAATTGTGCGTTCAAGGGCATTCTCCCTGCCGGCAATTTTCCTGACAAGGCTGGTTAACCATGCCTGACTGTCTGCAAGTGATACTCCCTCCATCAGTGGCATTGCCATAGGAACGACCCAGTCATAGTTCTCCAAAAAGTCATCCGGGTTTTGCGCGAACCAGGTTTCACTGTCCGGTTCGATGACGGGTAAAGCATAGAGATTACGCGCTGATTTTACGTTATCACCACGGATTGCACGCACATGCGCCATCAGTGTATTGGTGAGCTTAATCAGTGCCTGGCTTTTTAACCGCGTCCAGGTTTGCATGGTCGCGGCATTTTCACGGATAATTTTTATTGACGGTGATAAGCCTGCATTCTGACAGGCTTGTATGGCCTCCGGGCAGGCATCTTCGAAATCAGTCAGAAATGCATCATCGTGGAATAAAATACCGTCAAATAGATTACCAGAGGCAAGGTCCTGATAGATTTGTACAATTTTACTCTCCGCTTCGGCGCTAAAAGGCGAAAGACGCAAATACTGATTCTTATCAGTGAAGGTGTTATCTTTTTTCAGATTATAGGTTAATACTTTCGGTATATCTTCCAGCTGGAAAGCGAGAACCGGCATCCAGGCATAGACATTTACCCCCGCCCGCTGACGTAACCCGTTGCACACCTGACTGAACAGGTCTGCACGTACAGGTAACAGGCTATTCGGGAAATATAATGATTTAATATTTCCGTTACCCTCAGGATCGGCAAAAGCCTGCAGGAAAACAGTATTAACCTTCAGGTTAATAACGCGCTGAATTAATAATTCAGTATTAATTTCCTGCTGTTTTTGATTATCATCAAACACATAATCAAGATCAACATGGACCATATGCAGGTTTGTATCATCGTTAATCATTGTATTGGTCATAACCTCTCCGGGAATTATCAGGCTGAATTAAATTCATTTCAGACTCTGGTTAAATTAATAAATAATGAAAATAAAAAGCCAGCTGGCAGAGCAATATACTGTCAGTCGTCAGAGACGTCTCTTGTAAGGGCAGCCACAGAACAAAAATAATAAAAATTTTAATAAATAAAAAATTCTCATACGTGATGGCAAGGGATGATCTATTTCATTAGTTATTACAAGGTTATTGAAGGTGACTAATGAGAATCTTTACTGTTTATATTCAGAATACTGAAAACGGATTCCATAACAGCCGTGAAGCATAAAACTTGTCGCTGGCCTCCCGCAGACCATGATTGACGGTAGTTGCCGTTTATATCACGAGGAAAATAATTACTTCATACAGAGAAGCAGGTAACAAATCCTCTGGAATGATAAATAATTCTTGATATAATATTTATCATTATTATTTTTTGTTATAAAAAATTTTTTATTATATGCAAATCTTTACGTTAAAACCGAAACTGTTGCTGGTTTCTTGTCTGTTGTCATGCCCGCTGAGCGGTTATGCGCAAACGCAATATGACTCTTTAATTATTCAGGCCCGGGCCGGGAATTATCAGCCAGTACTTAACTGGCTGGCGAAAGAAAATAATCAACGCCGGCTTACGCTCAATGAACGTGCCGATTGGTTACAGGTAGCAAGCTGGGCCGGAGAAGATAAGCTTGTGGTACAACTGTGGCAACAGCCGCAAACGCAGTCGCTGCCAGCGACTGCGAAAATTGCGGTTGCCCGGGCTTACCGTAATCTTCATCAATGGCCACAATCCCTGTCGCTGCTTGAAAGCCTCGGAGCGGGTTCATCGTCAGCCAATGCTGATTTACGTGAGCTATACATAATGACGTTAGCGGATGCCAAAAGAAATGATCAGGCATTAACCCGCGCATTGAAATTTTGTAATGATAAAAAAGATGCCCGCAGCTATTTAACCCTGAGCTATGTTTATCGGGCGATAGGACAGCCGGATAATGCATGGCAGGCAGCGACCAAAGCGTATAGCCTGGATCCGTCAGATAAAGAGATTCGCAGCACCTATATTTCAACATTAGCTGAACAGCGTATTGTCAGTGGTCAGTGGTACGTTTATCAGGCAGCACCGGGGACGATCAGTGAGCAACAGGCGGTTGCGCTTCAGCAGGGTGCCGAGCTGGTGCGTGACAGCCTGGTCAGTGGCCGCAGTGAAGCTGAACGGTTTCTGGTTGCTGATAAAGCGCTGTCGTTCTATCAGCAAAATATTGCTCGCTGGCAGCAACAACCCGGTAATCAGCCGGTGATACGCAGAGCCCGTATTGACCGTATCGGGGCTTATGTTGCTCGCAGTGATATGGCGCAGGCGATTGCTGAGTATGAATCGCTCCGCCAACACGGCGATGTGCCGGCATATGCAGAGAACTGGGCAGGCACCGCTTATCTTTATCAGCGTCAGCCGGAAAAAGCGCTGAGTCTTTGGCGCAATACTCTGGATATGAATAACAGTGATGACGTTAATAGTTATTTTGTCGCACTGACCGAAGCAGAAAAACTCAGTGAAGCACAGCAGTTTGCAGAACAGCTGAGTAAAAAAACGCCTTATCAGATCCCTGTGTATGGGCTGCCGACACGCGCCAATAATGAAGAGTGGTCAGATGTGCAGAGTATGCTGGTCACGGTGTTACGCAATAATAATAATCTGCCTGAAGCACAAAAACATGCCGAAGCATTATCGGAAACCGCTCCGGGTAACCAGTCTTTAGCTGTGGATGTTGCGGACTTATATAATCAGAGAAACTGGCCACGTAAAGCAGAATACCGGCTAAAACGGGCAGAGAGTATCGAGCCGTCCAGTATTAACCTCGAAACAGAACAGGGACAGGTCGCTCTTGGGTTACAGGAATGGCACCAGGCCAGCCTGCTGGCTGATGATGTAATTAAACGTGCGCCTGAAAATAAATCCGCTCAGCAACTGAACGATGACCGGAATATCCGCAATAAAGCTGAGTTAAGTATTGAGGGCGATAAAGGCATTAAATCAGACAGCCCGGTGACCGGCTCCCATGACTTTAATTTGATGGCTGTTTTATATACGCCACCGATTGCCGAAAACTGGCGGGTTTATACGGGGGCGGGTTATGCCAATAGCCGCTTTGAAGAAGGCACCGGGATAGATCGTTCACAGCTGGCCGGGGTCGAATTCACCAATCGTAATAACTGGCTGCAGTTTGATGTCAGTCATCATAATTACGGTCATGGCAGTAAGGCGGGAGTACGGCTGTCAGACTGGCATGATTTTAATGATGACTGGCGTGTCGGTGCTCTGTTCGAGCGTCTGGGCAGCAGTACCCCCCTGCGAGCTATGAAAAATGGCATCTCGGGGAATACGGCCGCCGGTTACGTGCGCTG
Organism: Tatumella sp. JGM94; assembly: GCF_018257595.1. NCBI lineage: Bacteria > Pseudomonadati > Pseudomonadota > Gammaproteobacteria > Enterobacterales > Erwiniaceae > Tatumella > Tatumella sp. JGM94. The sequence goes on from NZ_JAERJN010000002.1 coordinate 96,990, forward strand.
GCAGCAAAATGAGCGGCGGCAGGTACGGCTGGATATTTCCGGGACACATTTTTCTGACGGTAATAACCGGCAGAATTACAGTGTGTCTGCACAGCAGCGGTTATACAGCCAGGCATACTGGTGGCTGGACTTCACCCCTTCTGTCAGCGCGGGTTATAACAGTAAGCCGGGGGGGGCGTACTACAGTCCTGCGCGGGACCTGACCCTGTTACCGGCATTAAGCCTGGAGAATATTCTCTATCGCCACTATGACACGCAATGGAGTCACAGTTTTTCCGTGGGCGTCGGGCGTTACTGGGAAAAAAATTATCCGGCCCGCCTGATGACAACGATTAGCTACGGGCAGCGATTACAACTCGCGAAAGTCTTCGAAATTGGTGCCTCCGTTAACTGGAGTAAACAACCTTATGACGGCGACAGAGAAAAAGATTTGTCACTGTCATTTGATATGGATTATAGGTTTTAAAACTATGTTATTACGTATATTAAGCCGGCTGCTATTTAGCCTGGTTGCTCTGAGCTATTGCAGCTAGAGTTATGCTGATCAGTCGTCGTCGTTTATTTCTCCGGTACAGCGTGTTCAGCTTCAGTCAGGAAAGCCCTGGCCACATAATAAATATCTGGTACTGGCTTATCATGATGTCTCTGATGGCGCTGCTGATCAGCGATTTCTGGCAGTACGTTTTAGTGCGTTAAATGACCAGTTTGCATGGCTTAAAAATAACGGGTATCACGTCATCAGTATTAATGATGTGCAGGCTGCGCAAAGCGGGCATAAAGATCTGCCGGCGAATGCCGTTATGCTGACATTTGATGACGGTTACAGCAGTTTTTATAAACGGGTATTCCCATTACTTAAAGCCTATCACTGGCCTGCAATTTTAGCGCCTGTCGGTGAATGGGTGAGCACCCCTGCCAGCCAGCCGGTTAATTTCGGGGGATTAATTACCCCGCGGGAACATTTTCTGAACTGGTCTGAAATTAAGGAAATGTCGGACTCGGGATTGGTGGAAATTGCCGCCCATACCTATGCAGAGCATAAAGGTATTACTGCTAATCCGCAGGGTAACTCTGAACCCTATGCCGCCAGTCGTATTTACGATAAAAAAACCGGGCGTTATGAAACAACTGCTGAATTTAATCAGCGGGTCAGTATTGATATCGCAAAAATTACCGAACGTATTAAAACTACCACCGGTAAATCACCCCGCGTCTGGGTATGGCCTTATGGTGCCGCGAATGGTGAAACCATCGCGAATGCTAAAAAAATGGGATACCGCTATTTTATGTCATTAGACAACGGATTAGCGGATGTTAAAAATAATGACAATATTCCCCGGATGCTGATAGCAGGGAACCCTGGTTTGCAGGCCTTCTCACAGTCAGTATCCAGTGTCAGAGAAGCCATTACTCAGCATATTGTCCATGTCGATCTGGATGATGTGTATGACGCGGACAAAAAGCAGCAGGATCATAATATTGACGTGCTGGTTCAGCGTATTGCTGATTTGGGTGTGGACACTGTCTTTCTGCAGGCATTCGCTGACCCGGATGGTGATGGTAATATTAAATCACTCTATTTTCCCAACCGCTGGTTACCGACCCGTGCTGATTTGTTCAACCATGTTGCGTGGCAGCTAAATACCCGCGCCCATGCCAGAGTATTTGCCTGGATGCCGGTACTGGCTTTTCAGATTAAAAATACGCCGCAGGTATTAACTTACGATCCGAAAACGAACAAGGCTGTACCGGACCCTCACCAGTATCTGCGTCTGTCGCCTTTCAGTGCTGACGCCCGGCTAAAAATAACGCAGATTTATGAGGACCTTGCTGCTCATGCGACCTTTGACGGTATTTTATTCCATGACGATGCTTTTCTGACTGACTATGAAGATGCGGGGCCGGATGCCCTGCAAGCCTATAAAAAGGCGGGGTTACCGGATTCTGTCAGGGAGATTCGCAGCAATCCGGAGTTAATGCATCGCTGGACACGCTTAAAAAGCCGGACTCTGATTGACTTTACTAACTCTCTTATGCAGAGCGTCAGAGCGATACGCGGGCCTCAGGTGAAATCAGCGCGTAACATCTATGCGTTACCTATCCTCCAGCCAGACAGCGAAGACTGGTTTGCCCAGAACCTTGATGATTTCCTGTCCAATTATAACTGGACTGTCCCGATGGCGATGCCACTGATGGAAGGGGTCACCCCGGATAACAGCCAGGCATGGCTCAGAAAGCTGGTTGATACCATCAGTTCCAGGCCGGGAGCGCTGTCCCGCACCATTATTGAGTTGCAGGCAACGGACTGGAGCAAAAAACCGGCGCAGCCGGTACCCGATGCAGAGCTGGTGGGCTGGATAAAACTGCTGCAGGCCTCAGGGGTACAGAATTATGGATATTATCCGGATAACTTTTTAGAAAATCAGCCGGCCTTAAAGAATATTCGTCCAGTAATTGCTAACAAATGGTTTCCTTTACCATGACTGACAGATTAATCGCTTTAATAATTCTTTGTGTTGTTTTAAGTATCCCGCTCGGTTTTGTGCTGGTATTTACCGGCCAGGTTGCGCTGAACTTTGTCTTTTACTGGCCACTTTTTATGGCCGGGATATGGATTGCCGGGGGGGTCTATTTCTGGTTCAACAAAGAGCGCTTCTGGCGTCAGGACAGTGAGATCACACTGCCCGGTAATCCGTTAATTTCTATTTTAATTCCCTGCTATAACGAAGGCCCGAATGCCCGGGAAACGATACAGGCGGCATTAAACCAGAACTATACCAATATTGAGGTTATCGCTGTTAATGACGGGTCAAAGGATGATACCGGCGAAATACTGAACCAGCTGGCCAGTGAACATAACAATCTGCGGGTTATTCATCTGGCTAAAAATCAGGGGAAAGCCGTTGCGTTAAAAGCCGGGGCCGCTGCAGCGAACAGTGAACTATTAGTCTGTATTGATGGTGATGCCATCCTCGACCGTAATACGGCTGCCTATCTGGCAGCCCCGTTGCTTAACTTTCCCGGGGTAGGGGCGGTGACCGGAAATCCGAGGATCCGGACCCGTTCCACGCTGATTGGTCGTTTACAGGTAGGTGAGTTTTCCTCAATTATCGGTCTGATAAAACGCGCACAGCGGGTTTATGGTCATGTATTCACGGTCTCCGGTGTGATTGCTGCATTTCGTCGAACGGCATTAGCCGATGTGGGTTACTGGAGCGACGATATGATAACGGAAGATATTGATATCAGCTGGAAGCTGCAGTTGAAAAACTGGAGTATCTTTTACGAGCCCAGAGCATTGTGCTGGATCCTGATGCCGGAAACTCTGAAAGGCTTATGGCAGCAACGCCTGCGCTGGGCTAAGGGAGGCGCTGAAGTTTTTCTGAAGAATTGCATCAGTATCTGGCGCTGGCAGCACCGCAGAATGTGGACCCTGTTACTGGAGTTTGCTCTGTCGACAATCTGGACCTATATGTACCTCCTGAGTATCATTTTATTTGTACTCGGACGCTTTACAGAGATGCCAAAAAATCTGTATGTCGATTCGCTGATGCCGCCCGGTTTTACGGGTCTGTTATTAGCGGTAGTGTGTATTATCCAGTTTTCTGTCAGCCTGCTGATCGAGAGACGCTACGAATCTGATATTTTTAAATCATTGTTCTGGGTTATCTGGTACCCGATTGCCTATTGGCTGCTGAGTTTCTTAACCACCCTGGTGAGTTTCCCCAACGTTATGCTCAGCCGCAAGGGAAAAAGAGCCAGATGGGAAAGCCCGGATCGCGGTATTGCTCAGAAGCACCTGAAGTAATTACCTCAATACATATTGAATAAATTTGTTGGTTGAAAATGAAAGATAACTTGATAGTAACTCAGCAGGATCCTGTCAGTATGGCGTTTGATGTGTTTTTAACCATTATCGCCTGGGTCGGTTTCCTGTACCTGATAGGTTCCGGTATTTATGACAATATCACCGATAAGAACTTAAGTTTTATCAAAGGCACATGGTCTGAAACCACCGTGACACTATGTTTATACTTTTCTCTGATGGTGATATTCGCAATATTGCTTTATGGCTGGGCGAAATATAATTACTTCAGATACCGGGGGAAAACCTCACCACGAAAATCTGACCTCACCAGTCATGAGTTATGGGGGACTTTTAATATGCAGGATGATATCGGTGCCGAACTCCAGCGGAAAAAAGTAACTGTTGTTCACCATGATTCAGAAGGGCAGATTTATTCCGTAACGGAATAATCAATCCCGCAGGGTGATGTGGCCAGCGCTTCCCTTATCCGCGTTAGCAGAGGGAAGCGCTGGCAATGGTGTTTTTCTGTACCTGAAGCTCAGCCGTATCTTTGTCCCCCCGCGGCTGCCAGAAAAGATATCCGCCCTGAGTGAGCAGGGGGAAAAATCAGTGAAAGAAGTCAAAGCAAGGAATCCGCAGCAATTATCATTATGTTGCGGTCAGCACAAACTACTGGTTGTTGAAACAAACATCACCTCAACTTTAAACAGTGTATACGCTTCATTACGTTATGCTCTCTACCATTGCTGGCTGCAGTTGTTAAATAACGGAGGCGCTGTGAGGAAAAGAGTCTGGTATGGCTGGTTGTTTATAGCAGTATCCTTCGGCGGTTATGCTGAAGGAATTCGACATATAAACACAAAACCTGCCTGCGGGGTGGTATCTCATTCCCGTCTGACTGATACATCAGAAAGGCCTGATGAGCATGTCAGCGAGAAAATTCCTGAACGGATTACAAAACGCTAAGCTGTAAAACAGCTATCCATTATGCCCCGGGTCTGCGGGACTGTTTTATTAACAGAACGCACAGTGATGCAGAGATAGCGGGGCAGAGTTCCGCCGGACCCGTTTCCGCCCGGCCCTGGTTTACAGGGTGCATCATCCCTGAGACTTACCGCATAAGTTTCCGGTGAAAGGGCAGGTAATACTTGTAAAAACCTGAGTGTTTACGGTAGGATATGTCCCGTCGTACTCTGCTGATCCGGTGCAGAGTGAAGGTCTCCTTAGTTAAATGGATATAACGAGCCCCTCCTAAGGGCTAGTTGCAGGTTCGATTCCTGCAGGGGACACCATATCGATATCCAACCAAATCCACCTCAGTCTACAAAACCCCGTCAAGCCCTGATTATTAAAGGATTTTCGTTATCCTGATGTCCAGTTACATCTATTGAAATCCAGTGCATGTATGGGGCATAATCCGGGGCACTTCAGGTTCGATGTAAAATATGCCCCCAAAATGAACAGAAACGTCCGCGACAAACTCTCAGCACAAACCTGTAAAACAGCCAAACCCAAAGAGAAAAGTTACAAACTCTCTGACGGTGGCGGCTTGTACCTTGAAGTATCCCCGACAGGTTCCAAATACTGGCGTATGAAGTCTCGGCTCCTATAAAAATAACGTAATAAAAGATATTCGAAAATTAGTCAATAATGGTAGCGGCAGGATGCAATCAACAGAGAATCATCGCTTACAGCGTAAACAAATCGATGTTCTGACGTTATCCTGCGCGACCAAAACCCAGCAAGATGGTGCTTTAGTGGCTCTGGTTTACCCTTCCCCTCAAACGGAGTTCTACTGGCATCCTTGATCAGTTCATTGATCTTTTTGACTGTTTTTTTATCTGTATCTTGCCAGTAAAGGTAATCTTCCCACGCCTCTTCAGACCACGTCAGCTTCACTCAATGATGCCTCTTTCTACACCATTGCCGCTTTTCAGGCTGTCGACTGAATCCATTAGCCGACGGGCATTTTTTGGGGATCGCAGTAAATAAGCAGTTTCTTCGAGTGAATTGTATTCCTCAAGTGACATCAAAACACACGACTCACCGTTCTGCCGGGTAATCAAAACAGGGGCTCTGTCTTCGACGGTCTTAACCATTGTGGCAGAAAGATTCTGCCGCGCTTCACTGTAGCTAATAGCTCTCATGTCATATGCTCCTATTGGTGGTGCAATTGTACAACTCAATGTACAATTAAACCAATAAGTAGTAAACCGGTATTTACCATAACGCCCTATTGCGCGCACAATGACCGAAGCCTCTGTGTCAGCTTATCAGTCTCGTTAAGCTAAATTTCAACAGGACTACCATGATTGAGAAAAGTAGCGAGGGAAAAGCCGCTCAGTGCACAAACATGTCAGAGCTCAGAACTGAAATTGATCGTATCGACCGTGAGATGAACTCATTAGTGGACACGCGATTAAGTGAGTAAACTCTCAGACAGAGGTGACTCACATGACTAAATCAGTAACCGTAAGTAAGCAACCACGTAAACAGCATTATCCTGAATTTCACCGCGAAACCCTTAAACTTGCAGAGCGCATCGGCGTTGCTGCCGCTGCCCGTGAACTTAGTTTTTATGAGTCTCAGCTTTATGTCTGGCGCAGCAAAATATAGCAGCAGAAAACCTCTTCCGAACGGGAGAATGAACTGGCTGCCGAAAATGCCCGCCTGAAGCGCCAGCCGGCGGAGCGGGACGAAGAGATGCGTGCAGTGGTATTTAATTATATTGAATGTGATTATAATTGCTGGTGTCGCTACAGTGCCCGTGGTGGCCTCAGCCCGGAACAATTTGAAAACGAAAACCTCGCTTAGGGCTGTATCCACATTACGTGGGTAGGATCACAGACGGTTGATAACAGGAGACCATTATTTTGCCTGATAATGTGGACGAAAAACGAACGCCGGTACCGCCATTTACTCTCGAATCCGCAATTCAGAAAGTACGTCTTGCTGAAGATGGATGGAATAGTCGTGATGCTGAAAAGGTGTCTTTAGCATATTCATTGAATACTAAATGGCGAAACCGGACAGAGTTCGTAAGTAATCGTGAAGAAGCCAGGCGTTTCCTTTCCGGAAAATGGAATAAAGAACTGGAATACCGACTTATTAAGGAATTATGGGCATTTAATGAGTATCGTATTTCCGTACGATATGCCTACGAATGGCACGATGATTCGGGTAACTGGTTTCGCTCTTATGGTAATGAAAATTGGGAATTTGATAATAATGGTTTAATGACTAACCGCTATGCATGTATCAACGATATGCCAATAAAAGAGTCAGAGAGAAAATTTCACTGGCCTCTTGGCAGGCGTCCTGATGATCATCCTGAGCTATCAGAGCTAGGACTATAACCGTATCGTGCAGATAACCATTTAACATAAAGCGATCTATTACCTGGTTCCGGATGGGACGTCCATCATGCTGATCTACAACGTTTTTGGACGATAACCGAAGGTTAAACCTGAGGGCGCTGGCTGGCCGATCGCTTTCTATAAGGTGTCAGATAATGAGCCAGATTGAAGCGTTAAAAGCGAAATACCCGGAAGCACAAACATGGTCAATAGGAGACAGTGCTGAGCTTGCCGACCAACTAGCCGGGCTCGTTAAGAATGGAATAAAAACAGCTTCTTGCGGCTCGTTCGCCTCATATAAAAAAGAAATATCTCCTCCTGGAATTGGCAGTTGTAATATTATTCTCAATGGTCAGGATCAGCCTGTCTGTGTGATTCGAATAACATCTCTATCCCTGGTTCGTTTTTCTGACGTCACTGAAGAGTTTGCCAGGAAAGAAGGCGAAGGAGATTTGAGCCTTGAGTACTGGAGATCTGAACATAAACGATTTTTTACCGAAATGGGGTGTTACTCAGAAGATATGGAACTTGTAGCAGAAGAGTTTGAACTGGTTGAAGTTCTATAAGCCGGAAGCGATCATTTAACATACGTTTTTGAAGCCGTCGGCTCAGGTGCCCGGCTGAAACAGAGACCATCCTGCCTGAGGGCTTACAATGCCCCTCAGGCTATAGCTCCCGGCAGCTTATCAGTGTAATTATTCTTAATGTTTTATTGTGGCGTAATTCACATAACTGCATCCGGAAACCATTGGCAGTGATAACTGTCACACTTTTATTGTGCGTGACTTTGTAATCTTTCCTCTCTGAAGCTAAATCAATTCAGCCGGAAGGGTGGAAAAATGAAAAAAAGTGTCCTGGCATTGATGGTTATTGGTGGTATCTGTGGACAGGCATCGGCGCAGAGTTGGCTGCTGACAGATACAGAAAGTAATACAGAAAAAGGCGACTGGCAGATAACCAGCCAGCAGCTGAAACTGGCGGGTACTGATTTCAGCATTCAGCAAAAAGTTCTGCATGGCGGTAAACAGGAAGGGTCAAAGGTACTGACCATTACCAGTTCGCCCGGGCTGACCATTGCTTTAAGCCCGGGCCGGGGAATGGATCTGCTTTATGCGAAAGGTGATGGTATCCGTTTGGGCTGGGACTCCCCCGTCGGGGAGGTTGTGAACCCGGCCTATATTAACCTGGAAAGTCGTAACGGATTAGGCTGGCTGGAAGGATTTAATGAGATGATGGTACGTTGTGGCTATGAATGGACAGGCCACCCGGTTACTCAGGACGGTATGCTCTATACCCTGCACGGTAAGGCCGGCAATACCCCGGCGTCGAAGGTGGAAGTTATTGTTGATGACAAAGCCCCCCATGAAATCCGGATCCGTGGCCTGCTGAAAGAGCATACCTTTAAAAAGGCCAGACTGGATACCCAGACCGAGCTGCGTTATATTCCGGGATCAGACCATTTTACGATTCATGATGTGCTGACCAATAATGCGGATTATCCTCATGATTATGAAATTATTTATCACAGTAATTTCGGCCAGCCGATTCTGGAGAAAAATGCCCGCTTTATTGCGCCGCTGAAATCGGTCTCACCGTTTAACGATTATGCGAAAAAAGGTATGGCAGACTGGGATCAGTACGCTGCTCCGACCCGCGACTTTGATGAAATGGTATTTAATCTGGTCCCCAAAGCCGATGATAATGGAAAAACACTGGCGGCGCTGATCAATAGTAAAGGCGATAAAGGGGTTTCTATTGAATTTGATACTCGCCAGCTTCCGCTGCTGACCATGTGGAAAAATACTGACACCCTGAAACAGGGCTACGTGACCGGTATTGAGCCCGGAACAAATTATGCCTATCCGGTGACTATTGAGAAACAGCAGGGCCGGGTAAAACAGCTGGCTGCTGGTGAAAGTACTGATTTTACATTGACTTATTCATTACTGAAAGATGCGAAGGCAGTACAGCAGACCGAAAAACGGGTTAAGCAGATTCAGGGAAATGATAAGATCATTGTCAGCGATACTCCTATTGCTCAGGAATAAAGGCAGTTATATCACCGGATATTATTCCGGAAGTAACCGGCATAAAATCTGCATTACGGTTTTATACTGACAGAGTATGAATAAACAGCGGGCAGTATGCCGCCCGCTGTCATTATTATCAGCCGCCAGGCCGGGGAATTAGCCGGCTGAAAGTATCACGACTGGCACTGTAATAATGCTACTAGCAGGATTCCGGCGATATATGTGCGGCGTGGATTTTTATAACAGGCTGCAATCCGGGGGGTCTTTTCCAGCAGGAGATCTGTATTCTGCGGGTGAGGGATACTTACAGGAATCGCAGAGGAGAAGAAATAATAACTTAAATAGCACCAGTAGCTTAACGCTATCGTTGCCGGAAAGGTATCCCCGATATTGGTTATCGGGAATAATTGATTATCATATTCATGGTCATTCACCGGCAGGAAGTAAAGACACGGTGCGTATTACTATGAAGTCACTTTCAGCTGATAACTGTTATGTCTTCTTACATCTCTGATATTATCCAGGATCTCATCCAGATTATCTTTTACATTCAGATACAGGCCACTTAGCTGCTTATAATGACCACTGCATAACTTTTCAATATGCGGAATGCTGTCTTCAGCACTGACTGTATTTCCGAGATCTTTTTCTTTAAGGATCCAGTCTAATGCACTTTTGACCGCACAGTACTCTTCCGGAGGATTTTCAGTCAGCGCCATTGCCATGCCTGTAGAGTGAATAAGCCCGGGGTGAAAGGCATAATGAGAAATGTTATCTTTTTTTGACTCTATAGCAAGATTCTCTGTCAGTTTCATAATAGCTGCTTTTGAAACGGAATAGGCAGAGCAGTTCGGCCAGCGGTGAGCTCCTGCATTGCTGGCCATATTGATAATAATACCGCTCTTTTGGGGAACCATATACTGCATTGCTGCATGTGTACAACTGACAGCACCGGTCAGATTAACTTTTATAGTATCAAACCATTCAGAGAGGTCATTGGTATTAAATTTCCCGACAGGCCCCCAAATACCGGCGTTATTTATTAAAATATCAATCCGTCCAAAGCTTTCTATTATCTCTGAAAAGAAAGGGATAATTTGTGATTCTATTGAAACATCAAGGCTACGGTAGTGGAATTTTGAGTTTAACCGGTGGATTATACTGTCTGGCGGGGTTTTACTGCGTCCGGTAACTATTATTATATTTTCCGGGTCTTTTGCCAGGTGTGAAGCATAAACCATACCAACACCTTTGGCTCCGCCGGTAATAACGATATATTTACTTTCATTCATTTTTAGCCCTCGCTGATGTGCAGGTCAGAAATCCACGCTATCACAGTGGTGATTAAATAGTATAGTTATTTATGTGTTTATTTGTTTTATTATATTTGACCTTATATTTAACAGAGACTTACCTACGATAAAAAAACTATCACATAAAAATAATTTACATATTCTTTTTGATACTAAAAGCGTTATATGACAGTTGTTTTTTCCGTAGATATCTTTTTTTCGAAAAATTTCTGCAGGTTAGCCCGGCTAGCCGTCAGGGGCAGCGGAACTGTTGTCTGTGACGGGCCTGATTTACCCGCTCAGTAATAATCATATCAGTCTGCTGAGATCTCTGAGTGTTGTCGCTCTCCCGGTCACCGGCTTCTGTATCCTGTACAGAGATCTTTATGCACGTATAGCTGTTTCGGCACACAGAAATCCACGGGCTGAAAGGGATTTCACAGGACGGTTTGTGATGAATAAAGCAGCAGCTCCGGTTGTTATTGTGATGTTGTTTTTATGGGTTTGGTGTGAGGTTTAGTTGTGAATCACAGTACGCTGACTGATGCGATTTGTACCAGGGCATCAGCAGTGAAGAAAGCACAAACCCGCACAGTGATTGGTGTTGCATCTGATAACATGACCGCCATTGATAAACTCGTCCTGCGGATAAATACCGGCAGTAAACAGAGTGCTTATCTGTGGGTAAGTCAAAATAATCGTAACAAAGCTTTAGCATTGTTCGTTTTTCAGGCGAAAAATTACCGGTTAGAGGCATTTTAAGTAACCGGTTCCATTTTCGGCATTCGGCAGGGGATTTCCTTATGCTATAGTGCGGCCCTCGTAACGTTATAGTGAATATATTTTGCATGCTGGAAGCCCAACAACTTACCTGTATCCGTGATGAACGGGTGCTTTTTAATCAGCTTTCATTTACGGTCCGGCCCGGTGATATTGTGCATATCGAAGGACCTAATGGTGCAGGTAAAACGTCCCTGTTACGTCTTCTGGCCGGATTGAGCCGGCCTGAGTCGGGCACTATTCTGTGGAACCAGTCACCGGTTACCAGGCAGCGTGATATCTGGCATCAGCAGATGTTGTATCTCGGGCATTTACCCGGCGTTAAGGGAGTATTATCCCCGCTGGAAAATTTGCGTTTTTTTCATGCCGATCAAAGTGATGCTGAAATATATCGTGCACTGGATGAAGTGGAACTGACCGGGTATGAAGATGCGGTGGTGGCCCAGTTATCTGCCGGACAGCAGCGCAGGGTAGCACTGGCCAGACTATGGCTTACCCGCGCCAGGTTATGGATCCTGGATGAGCCCCTGACGGCGATTGATAAAGTCGGGGTAGAAAAAATAATGTCACAATTTGCATTACACGCCAGCCGGGGAGGATCGGTTATTCTGACAACACATCAGGATCTGCCGGATCAGCAAAACAGAGTACGAACAATACGTCTGTCAGCGGAAGGAACAGAAGCATGCTGGTAAGTGTTATTCGTCGTGAGCTGAAAATAGCTTTCCGTAGTGGTTCAGAAATTATTAATCCGCTGTGGTTTTTCCTGATAGTGGTTACGTTATTTCCGCTCGGTATTGGTCCTGAATCACAATTGCTGGCCAGGGTTGCCCCGGGGGTTGTCTGGGTGGCGGCATTACTTTCTTCTTTACTGGCCCTCGAGCGGTTATTTCGTGATGACTTTAGCGACGGCTCTCTGGAGCAACTGTTGTTATTACCGGCTCCCTTACCCCTGACTGTATTGGGTAAAGTGATTGCCCACTGGCTGGTCACCGGCGTGCCGTTGATTATTCTATCTCCGCTGGCGTCATTATTGTTATCTCTCAATTTCCGGGGATGGTGCGGACTGGCGCTGACCCTGTTACTCGGTACCCCGGTACTGAGTTTTCTGGGGGCTATCGGCGTGGGCCTGACCGTCGGACTGCGGCGGGGCGGGGTACTGCTCAGTTTGCTGGTACTGCCGCTGGCGGTACCGGTACTGATTTTTTCAAGTGCAGCCATTGATGCTGCCAGCCAGGGATTACCCATCAGTGGTTACCTGGCAATATTAGGTGCGATGCTGGCAGCCAGTATTACTCTGGCGCCTTTTGCCACAGCCGCAGCGGTGCGAATCAGCCTGCAATAAGCTGCGTGTTGTGCTGCTTTTAGTAAATATTAGTGAGCAATACAAAATGTGGAAATGGTTACACCAACTGGCCAGGCCAGAGAGACTTTATAACGTTTGCGGTAAATTTATCCCGTGGGTAAGCCTGGCAGCATTAGTCACATTGCTGACAGGCTGGATTTGGGGGTTCGGTTTTGCCCCCCCTGATTACCAGCAGGGCGACAGTTACCGTATTATGTATATTCATGTGCCGGCAGCCATGTGGTCAATGGGCGTCTATGCATCAATGGCGATTGCGGCTTTTATCGGGCTGGTCTGGCAAATGAAAATGTCAGACCTGGTTGCGGCGGCGATGGCTCCGGTGGGGGCGGTATTTACTTTTATCGCTCTGATTACCGGGTCTGCATGGGGTAAACCCATGTGGGGCACCTGGTGGGTGTGGGATGCGCGTCTGACATCGGAACTGGTGTTACTGTTTATCTATATGGGGGTCATTACCCTCTATAATGCTTTCGACGATCGCCGGGTTGCCGGACGTGCTGCCGGCATCTTAATTCTGGTTGGTGTGGTAAACCTGCCGATTATTCATTATTCGGTACAGTGGTGGAATACCCTGCACCAGGCGTCTTCCGGACTGCTTCAGCAGGATATCGCCCCGCCGATGCGTAGCCCGTTACGCTGGTCAATTCTCGGTTACCTGCTGGTTTTCATCTCTCTTACCCTGATGCGTTTACGTAACCTTATTCTGTTTACTGAACGAAACCGTCCCTGGGTTTCTGCCATTGCTAATAAGGGGCGTAAATGATGACTCCGGCATTTTCTTCGTGGACAAGTTTTTTCCAGATGGGAGGCTATGCCTTTTACGTCTGGTTATCTGTTGGTTTTACCTTACTGGCCTTCGGATGCCTGATCATCCATACCCTGCTACAACGAAAACAATTATTAAAACAAATAAGACAGCGTGAATCCCGTGAACGCCGGATCAGCGCCGCAAAACAGAAAAAAACCGCCGCTAACAAGGCAGGAGATCACTTGTGAACATTCGTCGTCGTCGCCGCTTACAGGTTGTGGTGGCAATACTGGCCGGCCTCGGGCTGGCGACCGGTTTGGTTATGTATGCCCTGCGTTCAAACATTGATTTGTTCTACACCCCCAGTGAAGTTCTTCACGGGCGTGGTCCGCAGCATCTGGAAAAACCCCATGTCGGGCAGCATTTACGTATTGGCGGCATGGTGATGCCGGGCAGCGTAAAACGTGACCCTGACAGTCTCGCGGTGGAATTCAAGCTCTATGATGCTAACGGTGTAGTGGATGTCAGCTATGTCGGCATTCTTCCTGATCTGTTCCGTGAAGGGCAGGGGATTGTCGCCCAGGGGGTACTGGAAGACGGCAACCTGATTAAAGCACAGCAAGTGCTGGCCAAGCATGATGAAAAATATACTCCCCCGGAAATTGAGGATGCGATGAAACAGAACCATAAAGGGCCTGCCGATCGCTACCAGAACGGACAAGGTGAGCAACCATGATCCCTGAAATAGGCAGTTTTCTGTTATGTCTGGCGCTGGGCCTGGCATTGTTATTAAGTATTTACCCGTTATGGGGTGCGGCAAGGCTGGATAACCGGCTGATGGGACTGGCCAGACCTCTGAGTTATGGGTTATTTGCCTGTATTGCCGGTGCGTTTCTGATTCTGGTACATGCTTTTATTGTTAATGACTTTACTGTGGCTTATGTCGCTGAAAACTCGAACAGTATGCTGCCGGTCTGGTACCGGATTGCGGCCACCTGGGGGGCGCATGAAGGCTCGTTGCTGTTGTGGCTGCTGATGCTCAGCGGCTGGACACTGGCAGTCGCGTTGCTGAGCCGCAGTATGCCTCAGGACGCGATTGCCAGGGTTCTGGCGGTTATGGGGATGATTAACCTCGGGTTTTTGCTGTTTATTACGCTGACATCTAACCCGTTTATCCGTACTCTGCCTGACTTTCCGGTCGATGGCAGTGATCTTAACCCGATGTTGCAGGATATCGGACTGATTTTCCATCCGCCGCTGTTATATATGGGGTATGTCGGGTTCTCGGTGGCTTTTGCTTTTGCGATTGCCTCACTGATGACCGGACGCCTGGATACCGCATGGGCACGCTGGTCGCGTCCGTGGACCACGGCAGCCTGGGTGTTTCTGACTATCGGTATCGTTTTAGGCTCTGCCTGGGCGTATTACGAACTCGGCTGGGGAGGCTGGTGGTTCTGGGATCCGGTCGAGAACGCGTCGCTGATGCCGTGGCTGGCGGGCACCGCATTGATCCATTCACTGGCAGTTACCGAAAAGCGAGGTTCTTTCAAATCCTGGACCGTCCTGCTGGCCATCACGGCGTTTTCACTGAGTCTGCTGGGCACCTTCCTGGTCCGTTCCGGGGTGCTGGTCTCGGTGCACTCCTTCGCGTCGGATCCGTCCCGCGGGATCTTTATTCTTATCTTTCTGGTGATTGTTATCGGCAGTTCATTACTGTTGTACGCATTGCGTGGCGGTAAAGTACGCAGCCGGGTACAAAATGACGGCTGGTCACGTGAATCATTCCTGCTGGGCAACAACGTTTTGCTGATTGCTGCGATGCTGGTGGTATTACTGGGCACTTTATTACCCCTGGTACATAAAGAGCTGGGGCTGGGCAGTATTTCGATTGGCGCGCCGTTCTTTAATACCATGTTTACCTGGATTATGGCGCCGTTTGCTCTGATGCTGGGTATCGGACCGCTGGTTCGCTGGCGTCGTGATGAGCCGCAAAAGCTGTATAAGCGGCTGATTATTGCGGCGGTGGTTACGCTGATAGCGTCAATTGTTCTGCCATTGCTGCTGCAGGATCGTATTGAAGCGATGACCGTGGTCGGTTTGCTGATGTCTGTATGGGTTATTCTGCTGACCCTGATGGAATTGCATGAGCGTGCAACTCATCGCCATAGCTTCTGGCGTGGCCTGACCCATCTTTCCCGCAGTCACTGGGGGATGGTGCTGGGACATCTGGGTGTCGCGGTGACAGTGATCGGGATTGCTTTCAGTACCCAGTACAGTGTTGAACGGGATGTGCGGATGAAAGCCGGAGATACGGTCGATATTCATAATTACCATTTTCTGTTCCGCGATGTTCAGCGCCTGACAGGCCCGAACTATACAGGCGGGGTGGCGATTATTGATGTCACCCGTAACGGTAAACAGGAAGCGGTGTTACATGCCGAAAAACGTTTCTACACCGCAGCCCGTACCATGATGACAGAAGCGGCGATCAGTGGTGGTTTCAGCCGTGACCTGTATGCTGCGCTGGGCGAAGAAATTGGCCAGGGTTCCTGGGCGGTGCGTATCTATTACAAACCTTTTGTGCGCTGGATTTGGTTCGGCGGCGTCTTTATGGCGGTTGGCGGTATTCTGTGTCTGCTGGATCCGCGATATCGCTCCCGTAAAAAAGCGCAGTCACAGCAGGAGCCCCAGTCATGAACAAGAAAATCCTGTTTATTCCGTTAGTGTTATTTTTACTGCTGGCGGCAGCCTTACTCTGGCAACTGAACCGTAATGCTGAGGGGGATGACCCGACCTTGCTGGAGTCTGCGCTGGTCGGTAAACCGGTGCCGGTATTTAAACTCGAGTCATTGCAGACGCCGGGGAAATATTACAACCAGAGTGCACTGGTGGATGGAAAACCGGTACTGCTGAATGTATGGGCGACATGGTGCCCTACCTGCCGTGCGGAACATGAGTACCTGAATACTCTGGCCGAGAAAGGAGTCAGGGTAGTGGGGCTGAATTATAAAGATAATCGGGTCAAAGCAGTTAACTGGCTGAATACTCTGGGCAATCCTTATGCGCTGAGTCTGTATGACGGTAACGGTATGCTGGGGCTGGACTTAGGTGTCTATGGTGCACCTGAAACTTTCCTGATTGATGGTAAAGGCATTATCCGTTACCGCCATGCAGGTGATATGAATGCCCGTGTCTGGCAGCAGCAGGTTGAACCGCTGTGGAATAAATACAGTAAGTTAGCGGGGAACTGAGCGGATGAAAAAACTGATTTTGTTTGTGGCTGCCATGCTGACCAGCTTTAGTCTGTGGGCGGCTATTGATACTTATCACTTTACGTCACTGGCACAGGAAGAGCAGTACCGTGATTTGACTCAGTCTCTGCGCTGTCCTAAATGCCAGAATAACAGTATTGCTGATTCCGGGGCGATGATTGCTGCCGATATGCGGCAGAAAGTGTATGAGCTGATGCAGCAAGGTCAGAGCCGGCAGCAGATTATTAATTATATGGTGGGCCGCTACGGTAATTTTGTGACCTATGAGCCGCCGGTAACCCCCTCGACCCTTATTTTATGGGTCGGGCCGGCTTTATTTGTGATTGCAGGTGCTGCGTTGATTATTTTACGCAGCAGAAGAAAAAAAATAAGCAGCCAGCTGGATATCAGCGAACAGCAAAGACTGGCTGCGTTACTGGATAATGACGGGAAACCGCTATGAGTGCCCTTTGGTTAAGCATCTGTATTTTATTGCTGGCGGCGTGTGCATTAATCCTGACCAGTGGCTGGCGTTCGGGGAAGGACACCAGTAATCAGCGTGATCAGCTGAATAAAACCTTTTATCGCCAGCGGCTGAACGAACTTGATGACGATGAACAGCAAGGCGTGGTGGCCGGGAAGCAGGAAATGATTGCTGAGTTACAGCAAACATTACTCACTGATATTCCGGAACAGCAACCCGCTCAGCAGGTCCGGACCAGTGGCCGCTGGGTATTGTGGCCCGGGCTGGTGGTGTTAGTGCTGGTGACCCTCGGCATGTATCTGAAAACCGGTGGCTTGTTGCAGGTGATGCAGTGGACGCAAATCCGTGATGAGTATCCGGCATTACGCCAGCGCCTGATGGATCCGCAGGGGAAAAACCTGAATATGCAGGAACTGGCGGATTTTGAAGTCGGCCTGAGAACCTCCCTGCTATCGGATCCGGACAATATTAATGACTGGGCGATGCTTGGCCGGTTAGGCATGGTGCTGAATAATGTGCCTCTTTCCAGCCAGGCGTTCCAGCGGGCACTGAAGCTATCGCCGGACAACAGTGATCTGAAACTGGATTATGCTGAAGTGCTGGTACGCTCGCCGGATCCACAGGATAACCGGCAGGCAGAAGTTATGCTGGGGGATATGCTGCGCACTGCGCCGCAGAATCTGCGTATCCTGAGCCTGCTGGCGGCGGTGAGTTTTACCGAACAAAATTACGATAAAGCCATCAGCTATTGGCAAAAAATGCTAACCCTGTTACCGGCCGATTCGAAGGAAGCAGACGCGGTACGTAAAGGAATAGAGCAGGCCAGGACCAATGCGGGGCAGCAAACCAGCAGCCTGACATTGCAGGTTGCTATTACCCCGCAGGCGGAAAAAATGTTAACACCGGACGGAATATTGTATATTTCCGTGACTGATGGTGTTTCTCCGGTGCCGGTGGCGGTAAAACGTCTGCCATTGAGCCATTTCCCGCTGACTCTGACCCTCGATGACAGCAATGCCATGATGCCGGAACGTTTGTTATCAGCACAGCATACTCTTCAGGTCAGGGTGCGAATCTCCCGTAACGGAAGCGCAAACCCTCAGCCGGGTGACTGGTACGGGCAAACCGGAAAAATCCACTATACTGGTAAACAGACAGTGGCTGTTGATATCAACCAGCAGCAGCCCTGAATTAAGAAATCGTTTATTGCACAGGGAGCTCAGCATGCATTACCGCCTGACCTGTTTGGGGGTGGCCAGTTTACTGCTGGTGGGGTGCGCCGGTTCAAAACCGGCAGCCGACAATGTCACACCGGCCGTTAAACCCGAGTCGCAGCTACGGAGGGCTGCTGCCGCGCAGACTCCGGTTCCGCAGTCACAGCCTGCCGCTGCCTCCGGTTCAGGGCAACGCAGTGATCCGCTGGAAAGTTTTAACCGCACGATGTTTAACTTTAACTATAACGTGCTGGACCCTTATGTGCTTCGGCCGGTAGCCGTGGCCTGGCGGGATTACCTGCCGGTCCCGGCGAGGAACGGTCTGAGTAATGCGCTGAGTAACCTGGATGAACCTTCCAGTATGGTTAACTACCTGTTACAGGGGGATGTGCGCCGTGCTGCTATCCACTTTACCCGCTTTTTCCTGAACAGTACTCTGGGGCTGGGCGGGTTTATTGACGTAGCAGGTAAAGCGAATCCGGCACTGGCCCGTGAACATGCCTATGGCTTCGGCAGCACCCTGGGGCATTATGGGGTTGGCTATGGTCCTTATGTGGAATTACCGGGATATGGCAGTTTCACCGTACGTCAGGACGGAGGAGATGCGGTAGATACCCTGTATCCGCCATTAAGCTGGCTGACAATCTGGCTTTCGGCCGGCAAATGGGCATTGCAGGGGATCGAGACACGGGCTGAATTGCTCGATTCGGATGCTATCCTGAAACAGCAAAGTGATCCTTACGCCTTTATCCGTAATGCTTACTTCCAGCGCTACGATTTCCTTGCCAGTGGCGGTAAATTAAAACCGGAAGTTAACCCGAATGCTCAGGCTATTCAGGGTGATTTAAGCGAAATTGATGCTGACTGATCCCCGCTGACCACTCCCTGCGGGATCCCCACGGGCCGGATTTTTCCGGCCCGTGCTGTTTATGACGGATGACGTTTCTGGCTGACAGTGGGGTTGTTGCTTTGGATCAAGCTTTCGGTGTTCTCCGTACGGAAGGCATGCTTTCATCTGGCACAGTCCTCCGCGGGAGGCGTACACTGTGCTCAGTGATTCATAAACGCACCGGAGCACAAAATGACTGATGCAATTAAAAAGTGTAGTGCTAACGAAACGGCCGCCTGTTGCTGTGTGGATGTTGGCACCATGATTGATAACAGCGACTGCACCGCCAGCTGGTCGGCCAGCTATGCGGATCGGGCTGCCGCAGATGCTGCCCTGAAAGCGCTGACGGAAAAAGCACGGGCGGTGGAATCTTCACCCTGTGAGATTCAGGCAACCTTTTCTGACGACCCTGCTGGCGTTCGCTTGCAGGCTGAGTTTATTTTCAGCTGTCAGGCGGAGAATATGATTTTCCAGCTGGGGCTGCGTTAATTTCCCGCAGGGGCCGGTGTCCGGCCCCGTTTTTCTTTCTTTCCTGTTGCCACTTTTCTGTTGCTGATTGTGTTTGTTGTTTTGTATTTGTTTCCACAACTTCAGTTTTCAGGTACGCCTGCCGATTAGTCATCTGTACCATTGTCACCGATTTCCCGGCAAACAGTGCCGAAAGTTATAGTTCCCTGTCGCGACAGCGCGCAGGCAGACATTAACCGGTGAAGGTTTGCGCAGGGTCAAACCGCGGTAAAATTGCCTGTTCAGTAAATAAACAATTGGTTGACTGGAGCACGGGCTTTAGGTAAAACACCTGCTTTATTACTTGTTGCAGCTTATTGCAGGTGATGAAACCGTTCTTTTTTCTATTAACAGCGGTGCCATATGCAAGTTTATATTATGCGTCACGGTGAAGCGGCGCTCGACGCGGACTGTGATTCAGCCAGACCTTTAACCCATTGCGGATGCAGCGAATCACGACAAATGGCCAGCTGGCTGGGTAAACAAAGGGTCAGTATTGAAAGGGTGCTGGTCAGCCCGTATCTGCGGGCTGAACAGACACTGTCGGAAGTCAGGGACTGTATGCAGCTTCCGCAGCAGTTTGAAGTATTGCCTGAGCTGACCCCGTCAGGAGATGCTGAAATGGTTGCCAGCTATCTGCAGGTGTTAGCGAAAGACGGGGTGGCTGCCGTACTGGTGGTGTCTCATTTGCCGCTGGTAGGTTACCTGGTTTCTGCCCTGTGTCCGCAGGAAGCACCGCCAATGTTTGCCACCTCGGGTATTGCCTGTGTCTGTTATGACGAAAATACCGGCAACGGTGAACTGCTCTGGCAAACCAGCCCTTCAAAACTCGATAAAGCTATCTGACACCGGACCACAGGGCTGAGATGCCCCGTGGGTCAGGGTAAGTCCGGCGGCTGCCACTCTTCGGTTTCAATTAATACCAGCAATGCCGCATCCCCGCCGAACATACGCGGTGCCTGATGAAATGCCATGACAAAAGGGTGCTGTGCCAGCCACAATGGCGTTTGTTGCTTAAGTATCCGCTTACCGTGCCCGTGCATAACACTGGCACAAAACAGGTGTTCGCGACGACAGGCGGCAAGTAATGCCCCCAGTTCCTGCTTCGCTTGTTGTTGGGTCAGGCCATGTAAATCCAGAAAAATCTCGGGAGTATAGTCCCCGCGGCGCAGTTTCTTTAATTCATAGTGGCTGACGTCAGTCCGTACGTAACGCACCGGACCTTCTTCGGATAAGAAGGGCTGGAACTCATCGGAAAAGTAATGACTGTGATCCGCCTGTTCTGACAGGGCTCGTTTTTCCGGGAGATGACTGCTTTTCGTACGTACCGGTTTATGCAGAACGGTATCCTGCCTGAGGCGCCTGGTATCTGACATCAATTGCCGGAACAGCGCCTGGTCTTCAGAGGGGGTTTTTTTATCGTTCATATGACCACTGACTTTATCTGGGCGGTTAATCGGCTATTCTTCGTGGCTTCTCTGCAAAAAGCAAATACCTTTCTGAGTGCCCCCGGACCGTCGGGGGCTTCGCCGCAGAGAGGTTGTCTGCCCGCCGAAGATGACGGTGTTTTTTGTCTGTTTGGTGAAACAACCTCAGGATAACAGATAAAAGCCGCCTTTTTATCATTACGGCGCTGAATTCTGAATCACTTCATGGCAAACTACAGCCCGGATTCAGATATCGTCCCCGGAGGGCAATGTGGACAAAATTTTCGTCGATGAGGCAGTCAATGAACTGCACACAATTCAGGATATGCTGCGCTGGGCAGTGAGTCGTTTTTCTGCGGCTGATATCTGGTATGGGCATGGTACAGATAATCCCTGGGACGAAGCTGTTCAGCTGGTATTGCCAACACTCTGTCTGCCACCGGAAATTCCGGAAGATATGCATTATGCCCGTCTGACGACCAGTGAGAAAAAACAGATAGTTGAGCGGGTAGTGCGCCGGGTAAATGAACGTGTCCCGGTCGCTTATCTGACACATAAAGCCTGGTTCTGCGGGCATGAGTTTTATGTGGATGAACGGGTGCTGGTCCCACGTTCACCGATCGGTGAACTGATTAATCAGCGTTTTTCCGGGCTGGTTAACAGCGCGCCGGAGCGTATTCTGGATATGTGTACCGGCAGTGGCTGTATTGCGATTGCCTGTGCTTATGAGTTTCCGGAAGCAGAAGTGGACGCGGTGGATATTTCAGCCGATGCGCTGGCAGTTACCGAGCAAAATATTGAGACTCATGGTTTACTCCAGCAGGTTACGCCATTACGTTCTGACTTATTCCGCGATTTACCGGCGATTAAATATGATCTGATTGTCACTAATCCTCCGTATGTGGATGCGGAAGATATGGGTGATTTGCCGGATGAATATCGTCATGAGCCGGAACTGGGCCTGGCGGCGGGTATTGACGGGCTGGTATTAGTTCAGCGTATTCTGGCAAATGCAGCCGATTATCTGACTGATGACGGTGTACTGATTTGTGAAGTCGGCAACAGCATGGTGCATATGATTGAACAATATCCGGAAGTCCCCTTTACCTGGCTGGAATTTGATAACGGCGGCGACGGGGTATTTATGCTGGACCGTCAGCAACTGATTGAAGCACAACCTTATTTCAGACAGTATCAGTTTTAATTTCAGGGCGGACCGGCGGCCTGCCGGTCTGTGATTCAGCAACAAGGAACCACCATGGCCGGAAACAGTATCGGACAACTTTTTAAAGTCACCACCTTTGGTGAGTCTCACGGGATTGCATTAGGCTGTATTGTCGATGGTGTGCCTCCCGGAATCCCGTTAACGGAAGCAGATATTCAGCACGATCTGGACCGTCGCCGTCCGGGGACGTCACGTTATACCACCCAGCGGCGTGAACCTGATCAGGTTCGTATTTTGTCCGGTGTGTTTGAAGGTGTGACCACCGGCACTTCTATTGGACTGTTGATCGAAAATACGGATCAGCGTTCACAGGATTATGGTGCAATTAAAGATCTGTTCCGTCCGGGACACGCTGACTATACCTACGAACAAAAATACGGTCTGCGCGATTACCGCGGCGGCGGGCGTTCTTCTGCCCGTGAAACGGCAATGCGGGTCGCCGCAGGGGCGATAGCCAAGAAATATCTGCAGATGACCCACGGTATTGTGGTGCGCGGCTATCTGGCCCAGATGGGGGATGTACACTGCGAGTTACGCGACTGGCAGCAGGTTGAACAGAATCCGTTCTTTTCCCCGGATGAGAGCTCACTGGCGGCGCTGGATGAATTGCTGCGAGGCCTGAAAAAAGAAGGTGATTCCATCGGAGCCAAAGTGTCTGTGGTTGCCGAGGGTGTCCCGCCGGGACTGGGAGAGCCGGTTTTTGATCGGCTGGATGCCGATCTGGCCCATGCACTGATGAGTATTAATGCGGTGAAAGGTGTCGAAATCGGTGATGGTTTTGACGTTGTCACCCAGCGTGGCAGCCAGCATCGTGATGAAATTCGCAGTGATGGTTTTCAGAGTAATCATGCAGGCGGTATTCTGGGCGGGATCAGCAGCGGGCAAACCATTCGGGCGACCCTGGCGCTGAAACCGACGTCCAGTATCACGGTGCCCGGAAAAACCATTACCCGTGATGGTGAAGAAACGGAGATGATTACCAAAGGGCGTCATGATCCTTGTGTCGGTATCCGTGCGGTACCGATTGCCGAAGCGATGATGGCGATTACCCTGATGGATCATCTGCTCCGTCATCGTGCCCAATGTGCAGATGTTGTGACTACCGTCCCCCGCTGGTAATTCTATGAAAGAATATACGCTGGCTGTCCTGATGTTATTACTGAGTGCCGGAGCGCTGGCTGCGGGTACTCCCTGGCAGAATATTCAGCATCCTGTCAGTGGCCCGCCACAATCGATTGGCAGTTTTGCTAATGGCTGTATTATCGGAGCGCAGAGTCTGCCCCTGAATGCAGACCATTATCAGGTGATGCGTCAGGATCAGCGGCGTTATTTTGGGCATCCGGACCTTATCCGTTTTATACAGCGTTTTTCTGGCCGGGTGGCACAACACCGGCTGGGGGAAGTACTGATCGGTGATATGGGGATGGCCGCCGGAGGACGTTTCAGTAGCGGACATGCCAGTCATCAGACCGGGCTGGATGTGGATATCTGGTTACAGCTGCCGGCATCGCGCTGGAGTGCACAGCAACTGCTGCACCCCCAACCGCTTGACCTGGTCACCGCAGAGGGTAATCAGGTTGTTGCCCGCCACTGGACCCCTGCAGTCCCAGAGATGATCAAGCTGGCGGCAGAAGATCCGCAGGTGTCGCGGATTTTTGTCAATCCGGCAATTAAACAACAGCTTTGTCTGCAGGCGGGCAGCGACCGTGGCTGGCTGCGTAAAGTCCGTCCGTGGTTTGCACACCGCGCACATATGCATGTCCGGCTGAGTTGTCCGGCTGGCAGTACCGAATGTCAGGATCAGTCGCCACCGCCGCCGGGTGATGGCTGCGGAGCAGAACTACACAGCTGGTTCCTGCCAGCGAAACCGGGCAGTAGTCCGCCGCTAAAACGGACGCCTCCGCCGCTGCCTGACGGGTGTCAGGCACTGCTCGATAAACATTTACTGTAAGGAACCCTATGGAGTGGTTTTTAGTCAGTCCCTGGATGGTAGCATTATTATTTCTGGTGGCAGTTGCTGCCGCGTTTATTGATTCCATTGCCGGTGGTGGCGGATTACTCACCGTGCCTGCATTACTTGCCGCCGGGCTCTCTCCGGCACATGCGCTGGCAACCAATAAATTACAGTCGGTAGGCGGGTCTTTTTCCGCCAGCCTGTATTTTGTGCGTCGCGGTGCGGTGCGGCTGGCTGAACAGCGGTTAAATATTGCGATGACATTTATCGGGGCCATGCTGGGGGCAATTCTCATTCAGCATCTGCGCGCTGATGTGCTGCGCCAAATCCTGCCAGTCTTGTTAATAGGTATCGGTCTCTGGTTTCTGTTGATGCCGAAACTGGGCGAAACCGACCGCGCGTCACGACTCTCCGGATTACCCTATGCATTCGTTGGCGGGGGATGTGTTGGCTTCTATGACGGATTCTTTGGTCCCGGGGCCGGATCATTTTATGCACTGGCATTTGTTACCCTGTGTGGTTTTAATCTGGCGAAGGCCACCGCACATGCCAAAGTCCTGAATTTTACGTCTAATCTGGCCGGGCTGCTGTTTTTTATGTTTGGTGGTCAGGTGGTATGGGGCCTGGGGGCCGTTATGCTGCTGGGGGCATTTTGCGGTGCGCGGCTCGGCGCCAGGCTGGTACTGACCCGCGGCCATCAGCTGATCCGGCCAATGGTGGTGACAGTGTCGGTAGTGATGAGCCTGAAATTATTGTGGGACAGTCACGGGCAGACTATTTTGCGGGCATTAGGGCACTGAATGCCTTGCCGTACAGGGAGTTCAGCCGCAGGATCCTGCGGCCTGGCAGAGATGTTAACTGAATAAGAGCAACCCGATGACAACACATAATTATCAGGATCTGATGGTCATTTTTGACCAGTGTTTTTATAAAGATTTTAATACCCGGCTGATCAAAGGTGATGATGAGCCGGTGTATTTACCGGCTGATCAACACAGTGACTTCCACCGTGTTATTTTTGCCCACGGTTTTTATGCCAGCGCCATGCATGAGATTTCTCACTGGTGTGTTGCCGGAGAGGCACGCCGCCAGCAGGTAGATTTTGGCTACTGGTATTGTCCGGACGGGCGGGATCAGCAGACTCAGCAGCAATTTGAAGCCGTAGAAGTGACCCCGCAGGCACTGGAATGGATGTTTTCCGTCGCAGCCGGTTTTCCGTTTAATGTCAGCTGTGACAACCTTGACGGTGATTGTGAGCCGGACAGGGTGGCTTTTCAGCGTAAGGTGCATCAGCGGGTTGCCGGTTATCTTGAACAGGGGATTCCGCAACGTCCGCAGCGTTTTATACAGGCGCTCAACCATTTTTATTCGACCCCGCCATTGAGCCTGCAGCAGTTTCCGTGGCCGGAAGAGTTATCCTGATAACTTAAATTTAATGAGAGGTCCCGATTGATGCTTGAAATTGAAGCGCAGATCCTGGCAATGATAGATGAGATGGTGGAAAGCGCTTCCGATGATCAGTTGTTTGCCGGGGGCTATTTACGCGGGCATCTGACCCAGTCGGTTGCGGAACTGGAACTGCGGGGCGAAGACAGCCCGCAGGCACTGAAACAGCAGGTTGAACAGAGCCTGCAGGCGGCGATCCGTCAGCAGGAGTTGTCGCCGCCGGATCAGGTGCTGGTGCTGGACTTATGGCAACGCCTGTACCTTAAGGCCGCTGCAAAACAGTAAGCCGTCGCGGCCCGCGATCTTTCAGGTTACGGGCCGTCCCTTCAGTAATTTTCTTATCCAGAAACGGTTCGGTTGTAAAGCATCGAGGGTATCCTGATCCACAGGCTGAGGTTCGCCACTGATCTGTGCTGCCAGTACTTCTGCAGCTAACGGTGCGCTGCATAACCCGCGGGAACCCAGCGCCGCCAGCAGGTATAACTGTGGCCAGACCGGTGCCGGAGTCACCGTTTCCGGTTGCCCGCAGCGGGTATCTAAGTCTGCATACTGGCTGAGAGTGGCCTGATAATCGGGCATTGCACCGACCATTGGTAAATGGTCGCGAATAGCGCAACGAACTCCGTTACGAGCCTGCTGCTGAGATACATCGACCTCTCTGGTCCAGTCGCTTTCCGGCAGGCAATTGATCAGCCGCTGACGGTTTTGCTGCTGGTCTGTTTCCCGATAGCTGGCAGTGTCTTCAGCACGGTGGTAACTGGCACCAATACAATGGGTCTGATGCTCTGCGCTGAGAGGGGTCAGATAGCCGTCATAGCAAAGGACGGTTTTCAGCGCTGATAACTGCGGAGCTGCCGGTATATGGCTGACCTGGCCTGATACCGAGTAAACCGGTAATCTGGCTGACTGAGTTAACTGATTTATCCGGTGTCCGTTCGCCATCACCAGTACACTATGATGGCGAGCAGGCTGTTGACGAAAATGAAGCTGCCAGCCATCGTTCTGTGGCTCTGCCTGCTGCAGTTCATGCTGCCAGTAACAGCGCAAGCCTTGCTGTTGCGCAAGGCGGAACATATCGCGGGTTAATTGGCCAGGGTTCAGCCAGCCACCCTGCGGGTAACAAATGCCGCCGCAGGCCAGCGGTAGCCCCGCCAGATCGCTGGCCTGTGACGCATCGACGCCGGTTGCCAGGGTCTCCGGCAGGGCCATGTCCAGCATTTGCCGGATTTTATGCCGGCTTTTATCGTCCCAGCCCAGTTGTAATACTCCGCTCCATTGATGTTCAAATTCACACGGCAGGCTGTCATAAAAGCGCCGTGCAAAGCCGAAGGCGGCAGGGAAAAAGGTTGCCAGTGCCGGGTCATGGCTGTTCAGTAACGGATAAAGTGCGCCCTGACGGTTACCTGAGGCGTTACCGGCGGGGGCGCTATCGGCACAATATAAACTGACCTGGTATCCCCGGCGCAGTAATGCCAGCGCCAGGCAGGCGCTGGCGATCCCCCCGCCGGTAATGGCGATATCTTTTCCACGGGCCGCCGGCCGCCGGAACCACGGACGGCGGCAGGGCAGAGCCTCTGTCTGTGGCAAATAACCACACAGCATTTCCCGTTTATGGGCGAAACCTTTACGTCTTTCGACACTGAACCCTGCCTGCTGAAGTCCACGGCGAACAAACCCTGCGGCAGTAAAGGTTGCAAAGGTGCCTCCGGCACGTGACAACCGGACCATGGCACTGAACAGACGCTCGTTCCACATGTCAGGGTTTTTTGACGGCGCAAAACCGTCCAGAAACCAGGCATCAACCTGATGGTTAAGGCTGTCGTCGAAACTATCAATCAACTGATTAATATCCCCGAGCCACAGATCAAGCGTTATCTGCCCCTGGTTAAATATCATCCGCTGGCAGCCTGCGACGGCATCCGGCCATTGTTGTTGTAACTGTTGTGCATACCCGGCCAGTTCCGGCCAGTGCCGGTGGGCGGCAATAATATCGTCGCGTGTCAGCAGAAATTTTTCACAGCTGATAAAGTGCAGACGCCGGAGTTTTCCGTCCGGGTTTTCCCGTACCGCCTGATCGAATGCCTGCCAAAGGGTGAGAAAGTTGAGCCCGGTACCAAATCCGGTCTCTGCGGCAATAAAAAGTCCGGACTGATGGCTGGAAAAACGTTGCGGAAGCTGGTTCCCGCCGAGAAAAACGTAACGGGTTTCGTTGAGACCATTATCGTTAGAAAAATAGACGTCATCAAAAAAATCAGAAACAGGTGTACCCTGTTCGTTCCAGCGGAGGGTGGCATGTTCTATTCGGCAGGGTTTCACGGCGTAAGGCTCATTGGTCAGGCAATAGACTAATTTTATCGATATCATTACGGTGACGCAAATTTACACGGGAATTTGCTGATCGGACTTGTTCGGCTTACAAGTGTACGCTAAAGTGCACCGTAAACCGAAGAGATGTGAAAGAGGAATTTTGAATGAAACGTGCAGTGATCACTGGCCTGGGGATTGTTTCCAGCATTGGTAATAATCAGCAGGAAGTTCTGGCGTCCCTGCGGGAAGGTCGTTCGGGTATCACCTTTTCAGAGGAAATGAAAGAAGCGGGCATGCGCAGCCATGTCTGGGGTAACGTAAAACTTGATACCACCGGCCTTATTGATCGCAAAGTTGTGCGTTTTATGAGCGACGCCTCTATTTATGCTTACCTGTCAATGGAACAGGCGGTTAAAGATTCCGGCCTGAGCGTTGAGCAGTACCAGAATAACCCGCGTGTCGGTCTGATTGCCGGTTCCGGCGG
The DNA here is from genome assembly GCF_018257595.1 of Tatumella sp. JGM94. Lineage (NCBI taxonomy): Bacteria > Pseudomonadati > Pseudomonadota > Gammaproteobacteria > Enterobacterales > Erwiniaceae > Tatumella > Tatumella sp. JGM94. Next base: position 125,558 of record NZ_JAERJN010000002.1, read on the forward strand.
TGGTTCTCCGCGTTTTCAGGTCTTTGGTGCTGATGCAATGCGCAGCCCGCGTGGCCTGAAAGCCGTTGGCCCTTATGTTGTGACCAAAGCAATGGCTTCCGGGGTTTCTGCCTGCCTGGCAACACCATTCAAAATTCACGGTGTTAACTACTCAATCAGTTCTGCCTGTGCAACCTCTGCGCACTGCATCGGTAATGCGGTGGAACAGATTCAGTTAGGTAAACAGGACGTGGTATTTGCCGGCGGCGGTGAAGAACTGAGCTGGGAAATGGCCTGTGAGTTTGATGCGATGGGCGCACTGTCAACCAAATACAACGATACCCCGGAAAAAGCATCACGTACTTATGATGCAAACCGTGATGGTTTCGTTATTGCCGGTGGCGGTGGCATGGTGGTGGTCGAAGAGCTGGAACATGCACTGGCCCGTGGTGCTCACATTTATGCAGAAATCGTGGGTTATGGTGCGACATCTGATGGTGCTGACATGGTTGCACCGTCTGGTGAAGGTGCAGTACGTTGTATGAAGATGGCATTGCAGGGTGTTGACACGCCGGTTGATTATCTGAATACCCACGGTACTTCAACGCCGGTCGGTGATTTAAAAGAACTGGGTGCTATCCGTGAAGTGTTTGGTGATAACTCACCGGCGCTTTCGGCAACCAAAGCCATGACTGGTCACTCCTTAGGTGCTGCCGGTGTTCAGGAAGCGATTTACAGTCTGCTGATGCTGGAGCATGAGTTTATTGCACCAAGTATCAATATTGAAGATCCGGACGAAGCGGCAAATGGTCTGAATATCGTGACCAAAGCTACTGATAAAAAACTGACGACAGTTATGTCTAACAGCTTTGGTTTCGGTGGTACTAACGCCACACTGACGATGCGTAAATATCAGGCATAATCGTCACGGCGAAGAAAAACCCGGCAGTGTGTATTGCCGGGTTTTTTTATACCTTTTCGCTGACAGTGCGGGCAGGTATTTGTACTACTGTGAATGTTCGGTTTTACCGGCACTGGCAGGCACCATACCCCAGACGGCCAGTACCGACAGGATACAGAAACCGACATTAACCAGCAGGGCGGTCATTGCAGAAATATCTACCGAAATGCCCGATGCTTTCATGGCTGAATATATAGAGGCTGAAATAGCAACCCCGAATGCACCACCGAGAGAACTTGCCATTTTATACACGCCGGAAGCCGTGCCTATTTTATCCGACGGGGCATTAGATATGGCGGTATCTGTTGACGGAGTGGCATAAAACCCCAGACCTAAACCAAATAGCACAAATCCGGCCATCACAGAACTGATATATACCCCGTCAGTCAGAAATGTCAGAGACATCAGCGCCACACCCGCACCGGTCATCAGTGCACCGAAAATCATCGGTTTTTTTGCCCCAATCCATTGCAGTATTTTTTCTCCGACACGGATCATCACCAGTACAGCAATCAGGTAACCGATAGACAGCATTCCCGTCTGGAAGGGGCTGAACCCGCGTCCTTCCTGAACATAGGTATTGGTAACCAGTAATGTCCCGGCAACGGCATTCAGCATAAAATTAGAGAAAGTTGCGCCACTGTAAGGGGCATTTCTGAACAGTGAAAAGTCGATAAATGCCGCCGATTTTTTCACAGATTCAGTGAGGTAGAATAAAATCCCGCCAATGACACATAACACCAGTAATCCCAGGGTAATGATGTCACTCCAGCCCCATGCCGCGCCTTTGGTGATAACCAGGTTCAGACAGAGCAGGAAGATAACAAACAGTAACACACCCAGATTATCAAAACGGGTTTCACCGGTAGTGCGCGGGGCTTTTTTCTCCGGTACACCGCGCATCAGCAGCATCCCGGCGATGGAAAATATAATGGAAATAATAAATATCCATTGCCATCCAAACCAGGTAGCAATTGCGCCGCCCATCAGAGAACAGAATCCTGAACCGCCCCAGGATCCGATAGACCAGAAACTGAGAGCCCGCTGACGCTGTGCACCGCGGTAGTAGACTTTTAGTAACGCCAGGGTGGCAGGCATAATACAGGCCCCGGAAAGCCCCTGAATAATACGTCCGGTGATCAGCATGGCACTGCCGTCGGCAATAATCAGCAGCAAAGAACCGATAATACTCAGGATAAAGCCAAGATAGGTAAACCGCATCAGGCCAAATTTATCAGCCAGTCCCCCGGCAACCACAATAAAACAGCCGGAAAAAAGCGCCGTAGCGCTGATTGCCAGATTCAGGGACTCATTACTGATATTAATATCTTTTTGGATATCCGGTGCGATATTAAACATCGACTGCGCGAATAGCCAGAAAGTCAGTACTCCGAAGACAATACCTATAATAAACCTGTCGCCGGGCGGTTGCACCGGGTCTGGCAATACAGGATCATTTGCCGTGGAGACTCGTTTACTCTCATCACTTGACATATAAATTCCCTTTTTAATAAATAGTTCCTGAATCAATACTTCCTTCTTTGGCTATGTTTATTTTCCGGTGACGGGCAATATCAGGTTTATCCGGTGGTTATTTTAACCGGGATTCAACCAGCGCTGCCCAGCATGAGGCTGCCGGAATAATTAAATCATCGTTAAAATCGTATCCCGGGTTATGAACATTACAGAATCCCGGCTGGTCGCCATTACCAATCAGAAAATAGCTGCCGCACGGATTTGCCTCCAGCATAAAGGCGAAATCTTCACTGCCCATCAGCGGGGGAGTGCCGGTATGGACTTTCTGCGCGCCGAAGAGGTCGGTAGCGACCTGCGCCGCAAATGCTGTTTGCTGAGCATCATTTACCAGTACCGGACTGCCATTGACGTGCGTAATTTTTGCGGTAGCGGAAAAACTCTGTGCCTGGGCGGTGACCAGTTCATTAATCCGCCGGAGCAGTTGTTCACGCACCACGGGATTAAGGGCACGGACGGTTAATTTCATCAGTGCATAGTCATTCACCACATTGGGTGCGTCTCCGGACTGGATGCAGCCGACGGTGATCACTGCGGCTTCAGCCGGCGCGATATTACGGGAGACAATACTTTGTAACGCACAGCCTATCTGGCAGGCGATCAGGGTAGCATCCACACCTTTCTCCGGCATCGCACCATGGGCACCGATGCCGTTAATTTCTATATGCAGGGTATCTGATGAGGCCATCAGTGCCCCCTGGCGAAAATAAAACTCACCGGTTTTCATGCCCGGCATATTGTGCAGGGCAAAAATACTGTCACAGGGGAATTTTTCGAAAAGCCCGTCATCAAGCATCACTTTTCCGCCGTACAGTAACTCTTCTGCAGGCTGAAAAATAAGATGCAACGTACCATTAAAATGACGGGTTTCTGCCAGGTATTTAGCGGCACATAGCAGTATTGCCGTATGTCCGTCATGACCGCAGCCGTGGAACTTCCCTTCGTTATGGCTGCTCCAGGTTTTACCGCTTTTTTCATGAATCGGTAATGCATCTATATCAGCACGGATACCGAGGCGCTGTGGCCCGTCGCCTTGTTGTAACGTGGCAACCACACCGGTGGTGGCCATGCCACGGTGAATGCTGTACCCCAGTTTTTCCAGGTACTGCGCGATGAAATCACTGGTGCTCTGTTCTTCAAAACCGATTTCCGGATGCTGATGCAGCTGACGGCGAATCGCGATAAACTCATCAGCGCTTTTGGTAATACTATCAATAATATTTTTCATAAAGACCTCTTGCAGATAACGGGTATATAAATACTAGAACGATATGCCGGACAGAAACAGAGAAGTATTTGCACTAAAAAGGGGGTTTATTTGACTATTATCATCCCCTTATTTGTAAACAGGTAAAATAATCCCTATGAGTTATTTTACTTCGGGGGATTGTATATGCTGGCAAAACCACCGCCTGATTATGGATTACAGGCTTATTTTATAAGTTATTGTAAGAATTATGGGTATAACGGTATTACCTTTATTTATGTTATCAGTGGAAGTGTACGGGTAATCAGTGATAACCGGCAGGTTGTGCTGGACGAAAATGATATCATGACGATTAACCAGTCACAGGATTACAGTATTATCAGTGACCAGGATAATGTTGTTCTGCTTCTGGAAATATCCGGACATTTTATATCTCGCTATTATCGTAAATATTATTCTGAAAATTATGTAGTATTACCCGGAGAAGACGGGCGTTACCGTGAGGGGTATATAGATAACCTGAGGGATTTAATATTCAGATTATTTATCTGTCCTCTGAAAGGTAATGATGAAATTTTTCTTTTGGAATCGAACAGTATCCTGTCAAAGATCATGATGGTTTTAATCGCTTATTTCAGGGTGAGAAAAGAAGGCGGCGTGAAAAAAACATCAGGACGTAGCAGGAGGGTCGAGGAAATCGTAAAATATATAAATAATAATTATACATCACCCGTCTCTTTACAGCGTATTGCAGAAAAACAGGGGATGTCATTAAGTTATCTGTCGCGGCTGTTTAAACAGGAAGTAGGGGTCAGTTACCGGGATTATTTACATAACCGGCGTTTTGAATCGGCGATCATCGATCTGCTTAACAGTAACAAACCTAATTATCAGATTGCCCGGGATCATGGTTTTTCTGACAGCAGGCAGTTTGTTTCTTTGTTCAGAAAAAATTATCAGAAAACACCGTCCCAGTTCCGTCGTGATAACGCTTATCAGATCGATAGCAGCAGATCATCCCCGCAGATACGTGAGAGTATTGGTGTAGTAAATAAATTTTGCCAGCCGGTCAGCAGTGCAAGAGTACTTTCATTGTTAAGCCATATGCTGAATCAGACACAGGGTGAGGGGCATCATGAGGCGTTTTCCGGTATTGAAGAGTCGTCTGTCGATATTAGCCGCCAGCCGGCGATACTGACGCCCGCGAAAAGAGCAATTATTATCACCGTCGGTGAGTTTAGCGAACTGTTAAAAACGCAAGTACAACAGCAAATTAGTCTGCTATCACAGGCAGGTATTATCGATTTTGTTGATCTGTCACCAGGGATTTCAGTGACAGCGACAGGGCCCGGGTTTCACACTGACGAGCCGGTAAACACCTATTCAGCCTATGCGGATCACGATGCGGCGATTTCATTTCTTTACCGGCTGAATATCCCTTTGTTTATCAGGCTCCGTCAGCCGGCAACAGAGCCGCTGTCAGAACTTTTTATCCACCAGATGATGGGTTTCTTACAGCATTGTCTGCGGTTATATGGCCGGACATACGTTTCACGCTGGCATTTCGTTGCGGTGCCGGCAGAAGATGAGACGCTTCAGGCAGAAGGGAATCCGTTTTTCTGTGACCTGTTTTCGGCGATTAAGTCCCTGTGTCATGGGGTAAAAACCGGCGGAATGTGTTTTTTTCGTGACGGCAGGCTGACAGAGTATTCTTACCTGCGGGCAATGCCACTGTCGACGTTTATTGAGTTTATTGGTTGTGATATTGAGAATGATAACGGCCAAAACAGCGGGGCGGGGAACAGGTCTCTGCAGCAGCATACAACGGATATCGGAGAGCTTGTCCGGCAACTGACACGGTTGCTACAGGAAGAGTTGCTGTTTGCACCACTTATTCTGATGCGCTGGAACACACTGACCGGGGACACTCGTCATATCAACGGTAGTTTTTTTCGTGCAGCAATTATCTTTAATTTTCTGCAACAATTGCCGGCCAGTGTTTGTGGAGTCTCGCTGGCGTTAAATACCGAAATTCTGAAAGAAACCTTACCGTCACGTATTGATACCCGGGGGATAGCGGTTTTTTATACCGGTTGCCTGAAACGGCCGGTATTTTATGTGCTTGGTTTTATAAGAAGAATGCACGGCATTATCCTTGCGCAGGACGGTGATTATATATTAACAAAGACAGCCACCGGCTATCAGATGGTTGTGACCAATGCTGCGATTTTTGATCCCCGTCTTTCGGTACAGGAGTCGGTGATCCGTAATTTACGGAAGAAGAAAAAAATAGTGATTAATGGAATAGAAGCCGGGCAGTATCAGCTGACCCGCGCGATTTTTGACCAGCAACACGGTGATTTATATAGTCTGTTTCAGCTATTTCAGACTGAGTATGGGCGGGTTCAGGAAGTTATTGATTATCTTAACCGGCATACGGGGCCCGGTTTACGTGTTCGCGATGAATACCTGCCCCGGGATCAGTGGATATTGCTGGCAGAAATGGAAGCGAATGCGATCCACTTCTATGAACTGACCTTTATCGGACAGGGAGGCAGATTGGGCAAAGACGACGGGGTTACGGCGATAAATTGACAACCGGTACAGTTCTGTCAAAATCCTGGTTATTATTAGTTTGCTTATTACTTTTGCAGGGGCTTCCGGCGGACTTTCTGTTGAAGACGTCACCCCTGCAAGCCTTATAAGGACGTTCTCGTTTATGGCTGATACTTCCCCGCAGGATCCTCAGCAAGAGAGTGCATCATCTCTGCCGGTGGCTGTGACTTCTTTTTCGGTGTTTCTTACCTACCTGACAGCAGGCCTGGCGCTGCCGGTGATCCCGCTATATGTTCATCAGCAACTGGGAATGAACGATGTGATGGTCGGTCTGGCTGTCGGTATTCAGTTTTTTGCCACCCTGATGACACGCGGCTTTGCCGGTAAACGGGCTGACCAGAAGGGGGCCAGACTGACCACCTTACAGGGGATGATGGTCATTATTTTTGTCGGTGTTGCCTGTCTTGGATCAGCACTCTTCCGCGGATCGCTGGCGGTACAATTTGGTCTGTTAATTCTTGGCCGGTTATTGCTCGGATTCGGCGAAAGTCTGTTGTTTACCGGCAATCTGACCTGGGGACTGGGACTGATAGGCGCAAAACGATCCGGTATTGTGATGTCGTGGAATGGTATGGCTATCTACGGGGCTCTGGCGGCGGGTGCACCACTTGGTTTGTTGATCAACAACCATTATGGCTTTGTCGGAGTGAGCGCGGTGGCAACCCTGTGTCCGCTACTGGCACTGGCCTGTTGTTTTCGGATCCGTCCGGTCGCTGTCAGCTCCGGTAAGCGGCCGCCATTATTCAGCGTTGTCCGGCAGATCCTGACCCCGGGCACAGTACTGGCATTGCAGGGAGTGGGTTTTGCGGTGATTGGCGCATTCACATCACTGTATTTTGCTGACCGGCATTGGGGAAATGCCGGTTATACCCTGACTGCATTCGGGCTTTTTTATGTTGTGGTGCGTATTTTCTTTGGCGGATTGCCGGACAAAATGGGCGGGATCCGTGTGGCAATGATTTCACTGGGCGTGGAAACCGCGGGGTTGCTGTTATTGTGCACCGGCACTCAGGAATGGATGGCATTTGCCGGTGCGGCACTGACCGGCTGCGGATGTTCACTGGTCTTTCCGGCGATGGGCGTTGAGGTGGTACGCAGTGTCGAAGCAAAAGTCCGGGGAACCGCGTTAGGCTGTTTCTCGGCTTTTCAGGATATTGCTTACGGCGTCAGCGGGCCGGTTGCCGGCCTGCTGGCGAGTGGTTTTGGTTATGGCTCGGTTTATCTGGCCGGGGCCTGTGCTGCGTTTGGCGGGCTGGTGATCACTCTCAGGCTGCTTATTCAGTCAGGTAAACGGCGCAGTAGCTGACAGGCCGCCCGGGTTTCGGCCGATTGCAGGACCAGATTCCCTCTCTGCGCTTTATCGCCGGTTATAATCGCTGATACCGGCGGTAAAATTAACCGGAAATGCTGCGTTGTTTCACCATAACTGTGACCGTTAAAATAGCCACAGTACCACGATGATTATCAACAACGGAATCACCAGCAGCCATAGCCGCGATAAACCGGTGTTACCCGGCACGACAGCTGCTGGCGGAAGCTGAGTAGTGAGTGGCTGAGGAGGCACAGCCATTTGTTTTCTGTTTGCACGGATAAGTTGTTCTGCACGTAAACGAAACAGTTTATGCAGTAAATCCTGTGCCTGAATGTCGGTCAGTTGCTGCCCCTGAACTGACGGAAATTGTTGTTCACAATAGCCGATCAGTTGCCGGGTTTCGCTGTCAGAGGCCGGGTGTTTCAGCGATTTTAATAATTCCGCCAGCGTCACCGGCTGTGTCCGGGTATGCAGTGTTATTTTCGCCTGCAGGTACTGTGTCAGCAGCGGGTAGAAGCGCGACGGGATCGGATCACCATTTTTTAACGATAGCAGGCTGAATAAACTCTGCCATACGCTGGACGGTGACTCTCCGCCGGAAATTGTCAGTTTAAGAACCTGCTGCTGTAAACTCTGATGTTCGGCAGGCAACAGTGTCCGATCCGTGGTACGGATTTGCTGTGGCGACGGAATATCCATTTGTCCGTTTTTCAGCATAGTCAGTACCTGCTGCAGTTGTTGCTGAGTCAGGGAGCTGAGCACGGTCTGGCCGAAATTCTGGCGAATAAAGCTACTGACGGCCTGCCGGTTATTACCGACCGGCAGCAGATCAGTCAGTTGCTGCAGTAAAATTCGTGCGGAACGGGCATTTTGCTCCTGAAGCAGACGATCAGTCAGCCATTTTTCAGCAGCAGGGAAATGGCTGGATAACAGCTCATTATCACTCTTAACCCCGGACTGATGACGGATCCCTGCCCATAGCTCCGCAGATTTCAGAGAGCTGATTGCCATAATTTTGACAATAATTCGTTCCAGTGTGGTGCGTTGCGCGCTGGTCAGGGCAACAGACGACACTGCAGGATGTGTATCTTTTGGATGAGCAGAGGGTGTTCTGTCACCGGTGACCTCAGAAGGGCCGCGGAGTGGTTGCATGACAAACATTCCAGCTAGTAGAGAGAATTCAGCCCGGGGTAAGCCGGAGTAACGGCGGGTATGATAACAACCTCCCTGTAAAATCCAAAGAGCTATACAGAAAGAATTGTTCAGCGCCGGTGCATATAATCCCTAGCGGGGCTTATTTCCTGTACGCCGGCCAACAGGAATGCGCAACCGTTGCGCCAGAATGACGCCAGCCAGTGTCAGTGATCCGCCAATCCAGTGCCAGCTATGCATTTTCTCATGCAGACAGGTGATTGCGATCACTGCGGTAAATACCGGGGCAAGATTGAGAAAGATACTGGCGGTATTGGCTCCGAGCCGCATCACCCCCTGGATCCATAAATAAGGCGCAATAATGGAAGCCGCAATTGCCGCATAGAGTACCAGCGGGATATTTTTAGCGGTCAGGGCCACTGACGGGGTGATTAAAAATCCGGGCAACAACATTAAAACGGCAAACAGGATTTGGATATACAGGCTTTGCCACCGCGGCAGATCCATTGACCAGCGTTTAGTGAGCACACCGTATAAGGCATAGGCCGCTGCTGCTACTATCATCATCAGCTCACCACTGCCAAGTCCCTGTGACAGTAATTGTTGCGGATGACCGTCACTGATAAGCCATGCCAGTCCGGCAAAAGAGATAACAGCACCGAGTACAATTCCGAGTGTCGGTGTCAGGCGCAGAATAAACAGGCTAAAAATAACCGTCAGTAGCGGAATGCTGGCGATCAGGATACCGATAAATAATGCACTGACGGTCCGGGCGGCATAATAGGCCAGGCTCTGGTATAGCACCATACCCAATGCGCCAAGTATCAGTAGTTTCAGCCACTCCCGGGACAGGGCTGTGCGGTGACGGATCACCCCCGGTAATACAAAAGGCGTCAGCACCAACAGAGCGAGCATCCAGCGGTAAAAAGAGATGGCTTCCGGTGTGATCACCCCGACCGACAGTTTACTGACAATCGAGTTCACCGCCCAAATCAGGACAGCCCCCAGAGGAAACAAAAAGTTCATCGCCCGTTCTTCCATATCATATCAGCGTATTCTCTGTGGTTTTAGCGGTTCAGGAACCAATAATAAACGGCTGATAAGATGAAGCACAAACGGGGCAAAGGCAAGCTATTCAGCCGGCAATCGCCGGATGTTTTCTACCCCGCTTTATGACAGAATATTATGATATTTCCGGTTCAACAGGACAAATCCAGTGAAAATTGTTGTCGATGAAAATATGCCGTATGCACGTGAGTTATTCAGCCGTCTGGCTGAGGTTGTGGCAGCACCGGGGCGGACCTTGTCATCCGGGGAATTAGCCAGTGCCGACGGGCTGATGGTCAGGTCAGTCACCAGGGTGAATCGTCAGCTTCTGGCAGGCAGCCGTGTCCGTTTTGTCGGTACTGCCACCGCCGGTCAGGATCATGTCAATAGTGACGAGTTACAGGCGGACGGCATCGCGTTTTCGGCTGCACCGGGCTGCAATGCGATAGCCGTCGTGGAATATGTGTTTTCGGCGTTACTGGCACTGGCTGAACGCGACGGTTTTCTGCTGACCGATCGTACCGTCGGGATTGTCGGTGCCGGTAATGTCGGAGGCCGGTTACAGAAACGGCTGGCAGCCGCAGGGATTAAAACCCTGATTTGCGATCCACCGCGGGCCGACCGCGGGGATGAGGGTGAATTCCATCCGCTGGAGACTCTGGTCCGTAAAGCCGATATTATTACCTTTCATACGCCATTATTTAAAGACGGCCCTTATAAGACGTTACATCTTGCTGACCAGTCATTGCTGGAGAAACTTGTCCCCGGCGCCATCCTGATTAATGCCTGCCGCGGTCCGGTGGTTGATAACCAGGCATTACTGGCGGTGCTGGAAAAGCGCAGTGATTTGTCTGTGGTACTGGATGTCTGGGAGCCGGAACCGGAACTGTCATTACCGTTACTGGAAAAAACGGCTATCGCTACCGCGCATATCGCCGGTTATACCCTCGAGGGTAAGGCCCGCGGCACCACCCAGGTGTTTGAAGCCTGGTCGGCGTTTGTCGGGCAGCCTTGTCAGGTGGCTTTAAGCGAGTTACTGCCGGTGCCGGATATCCGCCAGATTACCCTGCACGGGGAATGTGATCAGGCAATGCTAAAACGTCTGGCACATCTGGTGTATGATGTGCGCCGCGATGATGCCCTGTTACGTGCCGTCGCGTCACAACCGGGTGAGTTTGATCGTCTGCGTAAGCAATATCAGGAGCGACGTGAGTGGTCTTCGCTGCAGGTTGATTGTGATAACGCGGCAACAGCAGATAAACTGCGGCAACTGGGTTTTGATGCAAAATTTAGCGGTGATTGCTGAGTCTGTCGGCAATCACCATATCCTGTTCAGGCGGTGTCTCTCACCGCTTTATTTTTTGTTTTTCTGGAGTAAACCAACATGTCTGACGGCTGGAATATCGCCCTTTTAGGGGCAACTGGCGCAGTGGGAAGTGCTGTACTGGAGTTATTGACGGAGCGTCAGTTCCCGGTTGGTGATTTATTTTTACTGGCCAGTGAAAGCAGTGCCGGTGAAACGGTACGTGTCGAGGGTAAAAATCATCAGGTACTGAATGCTGAAGACTTTGACTGGTCGCAGGCGCAGCTGGCCTTTTTTGTGGCAGGGACCGAAGCGTCAGCCCGCTACGCAGAGCAGGCGGCCAATGCCGGTTGCCTGGTGATTGACAGTAGTCCTTTATTTGCGTTGTCGCCGGACGTGCCTCTGGTTATCGCTGATGTTAACCCACAAGTGTTAGCCGATTACCGTAACCGCAATATTGTCAGTGTCGCCGACAGTCTGGTCAGTCAGCTGCTGTGTGCAGTGAAACCGCTGGCAGATAATGCCGGGCTGGGACGTTTGCAGGTGACGAATCTGATGTCGGTCTCCAGCCATGGAAAAGCCGCAGTGGACGGGTTAGCCGGAGAAAGTGCCCGTTTGCTGAACGGTATGCCGGTTGAAGAGTATCATTTCGGCCGGCAGCTGGCATTTAACCTGTTGCCTTTACTGCCTGATGAGCAGGGCAGTGTGGCGGCCAACCGCCGGATGGTGGATCAGGTGCGTAAAATTCTGCAGGACGAAGGGCTGCCGGTTTCCGTCAGTTCTGTACAGGCACCGGTCTTCTACGGTAATGCCCAGAGCGTACAACTGGAGTGTCTGCGCCCTTATTCTGCCGGGGAAGCACGTAATGACCTGGCGATGTCGGGTGATATTCTGCTGAGCGATGAAGGTGAATTCCCGACACCGGTCAGTGATGCGACTGGCAGCGGGCAATTGTGTATCGGTTCGTTACACAGTGACTATGGTATTCCTGAGCAACTGCAATTCTGGTCAGTGGCTGATAATATCCGCTTTGGCGGGGCACTGATGGCGGTTAAAGTCGCCGAGCAGCTGGTGCAGGAGTATCTGTAAACATGTCTGATGTAAAGACGCGCAAGCTGGCACTGGGAATTGAATATGATGGCAGCCGTTATTACGGCTGGCAGCGTCAGCCGGAAGTGCGCAGTGTGCAGGGCTGTCTGGAAAAAGCCCTGTCGCAGGTCGCGAACCATGAAGTCAGTGTGTTTTGTGCTGGCCGGACGGATGCCGGAGTGCATGGGACAGGTCAGGTGGTGCACTTTGAAACGACGGTGCAGCGGGCCGACAGTGCCTGGACGCTGGGTGTGAATGCTAACTTGCCAAAAGATATCGCGGTCCGCTGGGTCACTGAGGTCTCTGACGATTTTCATGCGCGGTTCAGTGCGACAGCCCGGCGTTACCGTTACATTATTTACAACCAGCGGTTGCGTCCGGCGATTTTAGGGCAGGGGATCACCCATTTCTATCACCCGCTGGATGAAGCCGCAATGCATCGGGCCGCCCAGAGTCTGCTGGGGGAAAACGATTTTACCTCTTTCCGGGCTGTACATTGCCAGTCTAAAACGCCGTGGCGGAATATCAGTCATATCCATGTCTGGCGGCAAGGGGCGTTTGTCATCGTTGATATTAAAGCCAATGCTTTTGTTCACCATATGGTACGTAATATTGTCGGCAGTCTTATGGACGTGGGATGCGGTAACCAGCCGGAGTCCTGGATAGGGGAACTGCTGGCTGCGAAAGATCGCAAGCTGGCATCAGCGACGGCCCGTGCTGAAGGGCTGTATCTGGTCGCTGTCGACTATCCGGCCGTTTTTGGTTTGCCGGAGCCGGAGCCGGGCCCGTTATTTTTGGTCAGTGATTTTTTTTCACAGAATAAAGGATAGAAATTCATGGAGTACGTCCATTTCATTATTGATTTTATCCTGCACATTGATGTGCACCTCGCGCGGCTGGTTGCCGATTACGGGGTATGGATTTACGCGATTCTGTTCCTGATCGTTTTTTGCGAAACCGGGCTGGTGGTAACGCCTTTTTTACCGGGGGATTCCCTGTTGTTTGTCGGCGGTGCCCTGGCTGCGCTGCCGGGAAATGATCTGAATATTCATCTGCTGGTACTCTGTATTGTCATTGCCGCCATTGCCGGTGACGCAGTCAATTATACTATTGGACGCTTATTCGGTGAAAAACTGTTCAGTCGTCCGGACTCAAAAATATTTCGTCGCAGTTATCTGGAAAAAACCCATCAGTTTTATGAAAAACATGGCGGGAAAACCATTGTGTTTGCCCGTTTTATCCCGATAATTCGTACTTTTGCGCCGTTTATCGCCGGAATGGGTAAAATGTCTTACCGTCAGTTCGGGCTGTTTAATATTGCCGGCGGAGTTGCCTGGGTATTGCTGTTTAGCTATGCCGGGTATCTGTTTGGCGATTTACCTGTGGTACAGAAAAATCTCAATTTGCTGATTGTTGCTATTATTGTGATTTCGATATTGCCCGGCATTATCGAGGTCTGGCGGCATCGCAGACAGGCCACCCGGAAAACGTAGTTTTTCCCGCAGGCCCCTGACCGTTAAACCAGATTTTTATCCACAGCGTGGACAGGTTGTGGTTTAATGGGCGTCATTTACCGGCTGTTGGATAAAAATTCAGCAGAAATAAAACAACTGGATAACCCAGGTTCAAACAGAAAGGTCATCAATGAGCTGGATTGAACGCATTCTTAATAAAAGTAATGTCACCCCTGCGCGTAAAGCGAGTATTCCTGAAGGGGTTTGGACGAAATGTGATAGCTGCGGCCAGGTGCTCTATCGCGCGGAGTTAGAAAGAAATCTCGAAGTCTGTCCGAAATGTGATCACCATATGCGGATGCATGCCCGTGACCGCCTGACGTCATTTATGGACCAGGGCACGATGGTTGAACTGGGCAGCGAGCTGGAACCGAAAGATATTCTGAAGTTCCGTGACTCGAAAAAATACAAAGACCGTTTGCTGGCAGCACAGAAAAGTACCGGTGAGAAAGACGCGCTGGTGGTGATGAAAGGTGAACTGCACGGTATCCCGGTGGTGGCTGTCGCGTTTGAATTCTCCTTTATGGGGGGGTCAATGGGGTCAGTGGTCGGTGCCCGTTTTATCCGTGCTGCAGAACAGGCGCTGGAAGATAACTGTCCGCTGATCTGTTTCTCGGCCAGTGGCGGCGCGCGTATGCAGGAAGCATTAATGTCACTGATGCAGATGGCTAAAACCAGTGCTGCACTGGCAAAAATGCGTGAGCGCGGACTGCCGTATATTTCGGTACTGACAGATCCGACCATGGGTGGTGTGTCAGCCAGCTTTGCTATGCTGGGTGATCTGAACGTTGCCGAGCCAAAAGCCCTGATTGGTTTTGCCGGTCCGCGGGTTATTGAGCAAACAGTACGTGAAAAACTGCCGCCGGGCTTCCAGCGCAGTGAGTTTCTGATCGAGAAAGGGGCGATCGATATGATCATCCGCCGGCCGGAAATGCGCTACAAACTGGCCAGTCTGCTGGCGAAAATGATGAACCTGCCAGCTCCTTTGCATGATGGTGTTGAATCTGACGTTGAGACCACACCGGACCATAACGAGGCCTGACAGTAATGATAAAGACGCTTTTACAGCGTCTTTTATTTATGTACCGCAACAACATCAACGGGACACATGGAAAATCTTCACCGACCTCAGGCCACGTCTCCTCTTGCTACGTGGCTGACTTATCTGGAAAACCTGCACAGCCAGGCGATTGACTTAGGTCTTGAGCGTGTGCGTCTGGTTGCCTCTCAGCTTAACCTGCTAAAACCTGCCCCTTTTGTGTTTACTGTGGCAGGCACTAATGGCAAAGGCACGACCTGCCGTACCCTCGAAACCTTGCTGATTGCGGCGGGATATCGGGTTGGCGTATACAGTTCTCCTCATCTGGTCCGTTATACAGAACGGGTGCGTATTCAGTCTCAGGAACTCAGTGAGGCTGAGCATACGGCAAGCTTTGCGGCGATCGAGCAGGGCAGAGGGGACACCTCCCTGACCTATTTTGAGTACAGCACGTTGTCGGCCCTGTATCTGTTCCGGCAGGCTGATCTGGATGTGGTGATCCTTGAAGTCGGGTTAGGTGGCAGAATGGATGCGACAAATATTGTTGATGCCGATGTGGCGGTTGTCACCAGTATTGCCCTCGACCATACGGACTGGCTGGGCGCGGATCGTGAGAGTATCGGCCGTGAAAAAGCCGGCATTTTCCGCACCGGCAAACCGGCAGTGGTGGGTGAACCGGATATGCCCGCCACTATTGGTACCGTCGCGGCGGATAAAGGAGCTATCTTACTGCAACGTGACTGGCAGTGGTCTTATACCGAACAGCAGGGCAGCTGGGATTTTCGTGATATTCAGGGAGAGCTGCGCCAGTTACCGCTGCCGCGGGTTCCTCTGCCGAATGCGGCTACCGCGCTGGCGGCGTTGCGGGTTTCCGGGTTACAGGTCAGTGAAGCCTGTATCCGTGAGCACCTCGCCAGCGCAGAGTTAACCGGACGTTTTCAGACAATCAGCGAGTCACCGCGAGTGATCCTGGATGTCGCCCACAATCCCCATGCGGCAGCGTACCTGGCATCGCGGTTAGCCGCCTTAGGAGCTACCGGTAAGGTGCATGCGGTGGCCGGGATGCTGCATGATAAAGATATTGCCGGAACACTGGCACAACTGACGCCGCAAGTCGATTACTGGTATTGTGCGCCTCTTGAAGGGCCGCGTGGAGCCAGTGCTGAAGAGTTAGTCTCGCATTTGCCTCAGGCAGCCAGCTTCTCTTCGGTGGCGGAAGCCTGGTATGCCGCCCGCGATCGGGCAGCGGCTGAAGATATTATTCTGGTTTGTGGTTCTTTCCACACCGTAGCACAGGTGATATCTGTCTCAGGGGAGGGAGGACGTGGCGAGTAAATTTCAGAATCGTTTAGTCGGCACCATTATTCTGGTGGCTGTCGGAGTGATAGTCCTGCCGGGCCTGCTGGATGGTAAGAAAAAGCACTATAAAGAGGAATTTGCTTCAATTCCGCTAGTGCCTAAGCCCGGTGATCAGCAGGACAATGATCTGGTGCCTCCGGTCACTCAGCCTCTGAGTGGACAGCCGGCCCCGGCACCGGTGTCCGGCAATACTGCTGCCAGCGGAACCGGCACTCAGCCAGTGGCAGCACAGCCTCAGGTTACAGCTCCGGTACCTGCCGCCCCGGCTCAGATACAAAGCTCGCAGGCTGCCAGTGCTGCCCTGCAACAGCAGGAGGCCGCACGCCAGAAGCAGGATCGTTTAGTGCGTCAGCAGGCAGAGCGTGAAGCCAGTGAAGCTAAGGCTCAGGCCAGGGCACAGCGTCAGGCCAGTGATGCCGCAGAAAAAGCACGGCAGCTGCGGGCTGAACAGGAACGCCAGCGTGCACTTCAGGCATTGAATGATCAGTCTTCCGCACCCGCACCGGTTAGCGGAACCAGTAATACAGCAGAAACGCCGGCAGGACAGGCGTATGTTATTCAGTTGGGCGCCTTAAAAAATGCTGCCAGAACCAGTGAAATAGTCAGCGAACTGCGCAGTGCCGGATTCCGCGCTTACTCTCTGCCGGCGACCCCGGTACAGGGCCAGTTAAACCGTATTCTGGTCGGGCCGGACAGTTCGAAAAGCCGTCTGCAGTCGCAGCTGGCAGCGCTGAAGAGCAAAACCGGTCTGAGTGGTGTTGTCAGGCCTTATTCTGCCCGCTGACAGACAGTATCTGATCAGTAAATTGGGCAGTTTTTTGTATATCTCCATATAAAACATATGGTTAGTTAGTTGTTATTGTCAGGGCAATGAAACGAAATTTTCATTGCCCTTTTTCTCTGCCGTCGGGGGAAAACGCTACGCAAACGTTTTCTTTTTCTGTTAAAATGCGCCCCGAACCGATTGCAGAAAGGATAAATGTTGCAGCGGAAGAGCTCATGAACTGGATTGATTACGTCATTATCGGGATAGTCGGATTTTCAGCGTTAGTTAGCCTGATCAGAGGATTTGTGCGTGAAGCCTTATCTTTAGTCACCTGGGGATGTGCTTTTTTTGTTGCCAGCCATTATTTTTCCTATCTTGCGGTCTGGTTTACCGGGTTTGAAGAGCCCATGGTTCGTAATGGTGTAGCAATTGCCGCGTTATTTATCGCGACGCTGATTGTCGGAGCTATAGTGAATTACGTGATTGGATCTCTGGTCGAAAAGACCGGATTGTCCGGCACGGACAGGGTACTGGGTGTCTGTTTTGGCGCGTTAAGAGGGGTGCTGATTGTATCGGCAATTCTTTTTTTCCTCGATACATTCACGGGTTTTTCCAAAAGTACTGACTGGACACAATCGCAGCTGGTTCCGCAGTTTAGCTACATCATCAGATGGTTTTTTGACTATTTACAGAGCACGTCGAGTTTTTTACCCCGGCCATAACAGCGGGGGGATGTGGCTTAATGAGGAAATGACAACATGTGCGGTATTGTCGGTATCACCGGATTTCTGCCGGTCAACCAGTCTATCTATGATGCATTAACTGTATTACAGCACCGCGGTCAGGATGCTGCCGGTATCTGTACCATTGATGCAATGAATTGCTTTCGCCTGCGAAAAGCAAACGGACTGGTGAGCGATGTGTTTGAAGCACGTCATATGCAGCGCCTACAGGGGAATATGGGGATTGGCCATGTTCGTTACCCGACAGCAGGAAGCTCTAGTGCCTCGGAAGCCCAGCCTTTTTACGTAAACTCTCCTTATGGCATCACCCTGGCCCATAACGGAAATCTGACTAACGCCCATGAATTGCGTTCCCGGTTGTTTGAACACGGGCGCCGCCATGTGAATACCACCTCAGACTCTGAAGTCTTACTGAATGTCTTTGCCCAGGAACTGGACCGTTTCCAGGACTATCCGTTATCGGCAGACAATATTTTTGCAGCGGTAGAGTCACTGCATAAACAGGTACGTGGTGCTTATGCCGTCGTCTCCATGATCATCGGCCATGGCATGGTTGCTTTCCGTGATCCTAACGGTATTCGTCCTCTGGTTCTGGGTAAACGGGTATTACCTGATCAGCGCACAGAATATATGGTCGCCTCTGAGAGTGTGGCACTGGATACATTAGGTTTTGAATTTATCCGTGATGTGGCACCGGGCGAAGCGGTTTATATCACCGAGAAAGGCGAACTGTCGACCCGACAGTGTGCCGAAAACCCTAAAACGCATCCCTGTCTGTTTGAGTATGTCTATTTCGCCCGCCCGGATTCATTCCTCGATAAGATTTCGGTCTACAGCGCGAGGGTACGGATGGGCACTAAACTGGGTGAAAAAATTGCCCGTGAGTGGGAAGATCTGGATATTGATGTGGTTATCCCTATTCCGGAAACATCGACGGATGTGGCTCTGGAGATTGCCCGTATTCTGGATAAACCTTACCGGCAGGGATTTGTGAAAAACCGCTATGTCGGGCGTACCTTTATTATGCCGGGCCAGCAAATGCGTCGCAGTGCTGTACGACGTAAACTGAACGCAAACCGTGCTGAATTCCGGGATAAAAACGTATTACTGGTGGATGACTCGATTGTACGTGGTACCACCTCAGAGCAGATTATTGAGATGGCCCGTGAAGCCGGGGCAAAGAAAGTGTATCTTGCCTCTGCGGCCCCGGAAGTACGTTTCCCTAATGTGTATGGTATTGATATGCCGAGCGTCACCGAGTTGATTGCTCATGGTCGTGAAGTTGACGAAATTTGCCAGCTAATTAAAGCCGATGCCCTGATTTTCCAGGATCTGAGCGACCTTATCGCTGCCGTGCGCGAAGAAAACCCGGACATCAGCGAGTTCGATTGTTCTGTGTTTGACGGTATTTATGTCACCAAAGACGTGGATCAGGGATATCTGGATTATTTACAGGCTTTGCGTAATGACGATGCGCAGGCTGTTGCCAGACAAACGGAAGTCGAAAACCTGGAATTACATAACGAAGGGTAAGCCCTTTGATATTCTCAGGAAACACAACAGGGCGGATTTCCGCCCTGTTGTGTTACAGGAAATCTATTCGCCTCAATGGCCTGTGACACGTTATTATGCACACTTTAATGTGTTATCCGGAGCAGGTTATGAAAAGACTCATTGTCGGGGTGTCAGGTGCCAGCGGCGTTATTTACGGTATTCGTCTTTTACAGGTACTGAAAGAGGTACCGCAGGTTGAAACTCACCTGGTCATGAGTCAGTCAGCGCGTCAGACACTTGCTTTGGAAAGTGACTTCTCTGTACGTGATGTGCAGCAACTGGCGGATGTTGTTCATGATATTCGTGATATTGGTGCCAGTATTTCCTCCGGCTCCTACAAAACGGATGGAATGGCCTTATTACCCTGCTCAATGAAAACCCTGTCCGGCATTGTGCACAGCTACAGTGATAACTTACTGATCCGCGCTGCCGATGTGGTACTCAAAGAGCGGCGTCGGCTGGTGCTTGGGGTACGGGAAACGCCTTTACACCTTGGTCATTTAAGAATGATGACCACTGCCGCAGAAATGGGGGCCATTATTATGCCTCCGGTCCCCGCATTTTATCACCGCCCGCAGAACGTCATGGATATCGTTGATCAGACAGTGAACCGTGTTATTGATCAGTTTGATATTGAATTACCGAAAGATTTATTTGCCCGCTGGCAGGGCAAAAGCTGATCCCTCAGGGCACCAAAACAGAGCAATTACATACCGGGGCACTATCAGAGTGCCTTTTTTGCACCATTAGGGTGCCTGAGTGTAAATAGCAAGCCATCCGGCAGTGCGACGCCGGGGGGGTAGGCTGCGCCATACATAACATCCGGTGCCGGACGAAGGGGCTGGCGGGAAGATAACTGCCTGGCATGAAATGTGCTAAAGAATCAGTGAGCACACAACATTTATTACTCAACACTATAAAAATTAACCTGAGGGCAGTCCATGAAAAAGCGAGTATTAGCTCTTTCTCTGATGCTGGCATTCTCCAGTGCCGGCAGTGTTTTTGCAGCAGTCCCGAAAACGCTTCGTATCGGAACTGATCCGACCTATCCGCCCTTTGAATCAAAAAATGCCAACGGCCAGCTGGTGGGGTTTGATATCGATTTAACCAATGAAATTTGTGCCCGTATTCATACCAAATGTACTTATGTGGAAAGTGATTTTGACGGGCTGATTCCGTCACTGAAGGCGGAGAAAATAGACGCAATTATCTCTTCATTGTCGATTACCGAAAAACGTGAACGTGAGATCGCGTTCTCGGAGAAACTGTATGCGGCTAACTCCCGGCTGGTGGCGAAGAAAGGGTCAGTCTTACAGCCAACAATCGCTTCACTGAAAGGTAAATCCATCGGTGTTGAACAGGGGACGACCCAGGAGACTTATGCTAACCAATACTGGCGTCCGAAAGGCGTGAATGTGGTCTCTTATGCCGGACAGGATCAGGTGTATCAGGATTTGAATGCCGGGCGTATCGATGCGGCTTTCCAGGATGAAGTACAGGCCGAAGAAGGCTTCCTGAAAAGTCCGGTGGGTAAAGCCTATGCCTTCTCTGGCCCGGCAGTTAAAGATGATAAGATTTTTGGTGTCGGTACCGGAATGGGGCTGCGCAAAGGTGATAATGAGCTGAAAACCGCAATAGATAAAGCCTTCGAGTCAATGCGGCAGGATGGTACTTACCAAAAACTGGCGAAACAGTATTTCGACTTTAATATTTACGGCGATTAGTGCGTCGCGAGCTGCCCGCTTTAGTGTGCGGGCAGTTGTTGTTTCTTTTGTTGCAGGAATTTTTTGATGCTCTATGGATATACCGACGTCATTATGAAAGGTGCGCTGGTAACAATTGAACTGGCAATCAGCTCTGTGGTTCTGGCGGTGATTCTGGGCCTGACAGGTGCCGCGGCGAAGTTATCTAAAAGCCGCCTTTTATCGACTATTTTCGGCCTGTATACCACTATTATCCGCGGTATTCCTGACCTGGTTCTGATGCTGTTGATTTATTATGGTTTACAGATTGTCCTCAATCAGCTGACTGACGCACTGGGCTGGGATCAAATTGATATTGACCCGATGGTTGCCGGGATCATTACCATTGGTTTTATCTACGGTGCTTATTTTACCGAAACATTTCGCGGAGCGTTCCTCTCGGTACCTAAAGGACAAATTGAAGCGGCGACGGCCTATGGTATGTCAGGGGCTCAGATTTTCCGCCGAGTCACCTTTCCGCTGATGATGCGATTTGCGTTACCTGCTATTGGCAATAACTGGCAGGTGATCCTGAAAGCTACTGCGTTAGTGTCATTGCTCGGCCTGGAAGATGTGATCAAAGCTACGCAACTGGCCGGTAAGAGTACCTGGCAGCCGTTCTATTTTGCCATCGTTGCCGGGGTAATTTATTTGTTCTTTACTACGGTGTCTAACGGGGTGCTGTGGTTGCTGGAACGCCGTTATTCAGTTGGGGTGAAAAAGGCTGAATTATGATTGATATTCTTCACGACTATTGGAAGTCATTGTTATGGACTGATGGCTATCGCTTTACCGGGGTTGCTATCACGCTGTGGTTATTGATCATTTCTGTGGTTATTGGTGGCGTGATGGCCATTTTTCTGGCGATTGCCAGAGTCTCTTCTAACCGGTTTATCAGTACCCCTGTCTGGCTGTTTACCTATATTTTCCGCGGGACGCCGTTATATGTTCAGTTACTGGTATTTTATTCCGGGATGTATACCCTGGAAATAGTGAAAGGTAACGAACTGCTGAATGCTTTTTTCCGTAGCGGCATGAATTGTGCCATCCTGGCGTTTACGCTGAATACCTGTGCCTATACGACAGAGGTATTTGCAGGGGCTATCCGTTCGGTGCCCTATGGTGAGATTGAAGCAGCGAGGGCTTATGGGTTCTCTCGTTTTAAAATGTACCGCTGTATCATCTTGCCTGCCGCTTTGCGTATCGCGCTGCCAGCTTATAGCAATGAGGTGATACTGATGCTGCACTCCACCTCACTGGCATTTACCGCGACCGTACCGGATGTATTGAAAATAGCCAGAGATATTAATGCGGCTACTTATCAGCCATTTACTGCGTTTGGTATTGCTGCCGTTATTTATCTGATTATTTCTTATTGTCTGATTACGTTGTTCCGTATGGCTGAGCGTCGCTGGCTGCCCCACGTTACCTCCTGATTTCGCAGAGTAAAATTATGGCTGATATAAAATTAAGTGTGACAGAACTCCACAAACGTTATGGCGAGCATGAGGTTCTCAAAGGTGTTTCATTACAGGCTGCGGCTGGTGATGTGATTAGTATTATCGGATCTTCCGGTTCCGGTAAGAGTACCTTTTTACGTTGTATCAATTTTCTTGAAAAACCCAGTGAAGGCTCTATTTCCCTGAATAATGAAAATATCCATCTGGTACGGGATAACGACGGGCAACTGAAAGTGGCTGATAAAGAACAGCTGCGCAAATTACGTACCCGGCTGACGATGGTGTTTCAGCACTTTAATCTGTGGAGCCATATGACGGTGCTGGATAATGTGATGGAAGCCCCGGTGCAGGTACTGGGGGTCAGTAAGCAGGAGGCCCGTGCACGGGCGATTAAATACCTGGATAAAGTGGGTATTGATGAACGGGCCCGAGCCAAATACCCGGTACATCTGTCGGGAGGACAGCAACAGCGGGTATCGATTGCCAGAGCCCTGGCGATGGAACCGGAAGTGTTACTGTTTGATGAACCCACATCAGCACTGGACCCGGAGCTGGTGGGTGAGGTACTGCGTATTATGCAGCAGCTGGCAGAAGAGGGAAAAACCATGGTGGTCGTTACCCACGAAATGGAGTTTGCCCGTCACGTTTCAAATCATGTTATTTTCCTGCATCAGGGGAAAATCGAAGAGCAGGGTGATCCGCAGACAGTATTCAGTCAGCCGAAAAGCCCGCGCCTGCAACAATTCCTTTCCGGTGCATTAAAATAATCCTGTCCCGCCTGGCCTGCGGGCTGAGGCGGGGTATCTGGCAACCGGCAAAGGGGGCTGAACGTGCGTTTTTTCCGGTGAGGTTGCGGAAAAATCAGCCAGCGTGCCGTGACAGAGTAATATTTCATACTGACTTTTGGTTCATTGTAATAATTGTCTGATAATATTAGTACAGTGAGTATCAGCTGGATAAAAGGGTTACGGATGGTGGAGCAAATTTCTGAAAACGGTATTGAGCAGGTTGATATCGTGAGTGAAGACGATAACGTTGTCACAACAACCAGTCGCGTGCAAATGCGTGCCGAGTGTCTCCGTCACCGGGCAACCTATATCGTGGTGCATGACGGAATGGGGCGGATACTGGTTCAGCGCCGGACCGAAATTAAAGACTTTATGCCAGGTAAGCTGGATGCGACTGCCGGTGGTGTCGTTCAGTCCGGAGAAGATGTGCTGGCATCAGCGCGCCGCGAGGCTGAAGAAGAACTAGGAATTGCGGCGGTTCCTTTTGCCGAACACGGTAAATTCTACTTTGAAGATGAGCATTGCCGTGTCTGGGGATCATTATTCAGTTGTGTTTGCCGCGGGCCTTTTGCCATGCAGGAAACAGAAGTGGCTGAAATTTTCTGGATGACACCTGAAGAAATTACCGTTCGTTGTGACGAATTCACCGATGATTCTCTGAAGGCGTTATCTTTATGGATGAGCCGTAATAACGAAGGCCGTCGCGCTTCTAACGAGCTGCAGCCATAATCTTTATGGTATTTAGCCGGCATAAATAACAGACAGGCGGGCATCAATGCCCGCCTGTCTGTATCCGGAGATTAGTGATTATTTTCAGCCTGTTTTGACTGAATCGCGGTTAACGCAATGGTGTAGACAATATCGTCGACCAGTGCTCCGCGTGACAGGTCATTCACCGGTTTACGCATGCCTTGTAACATCGGCCCGATAGAGATCAGATTTGCAGAGCGCTGTACTGCTTTATAGGTGGTGTTACCTGTATTCAGGTCCGGGAAGACAAACACCGTTGCCCGGCCTGCGACCACGGAATCCGGGGCTTTGGACTTCGCCACATCTTCCATAATGGCGGCATCATATTGCAAAGGACCGTCGATAATTAAATCAGGCCGTTTTTCTCTGGCCAGACGAGTAGCTTCCCTGACTTTTTCCACATCACTGCCGGCCCCGGAATTTCCGGTGGAGTAAGAGATCATGGCGACTTTCGGATCAATACCAAAGGCACGGGCTGAGTCTGCTGACTGAATCGCAATTTCTGCCAGTTGCTCTGCCGTCGGGTCCGGGTTAATCGCACAGTCACCGTAAACCAGTACCTGTTCCGGTAGCAACATAAAGAACACCGATGATACCAGTGAACTGTTAGGCGCTGTTTTAATCAGCTGTAATGGCGGACGGATAGTGTTAGCGGTGGTATGAACAGCCCCCGAAACCAGCCCGTCGACTTCGTTCTGTTCCAGCATCAGGGTTCCGAGGACCACATTATCTTCCAGTTGCTCGCGGGCGACAATTTCGGTCATCCCTTTATTCCTGCGCAACTCAACCAGCCTCGGCACATATTTTTCCCGTACCTGTAGCGGATCGATCACTTCGATACCCTGACCGAGGCTGACGCCCTGGGCTGCGGCGACACGGTGTATTTCATCCGGATTACCGAGCAGCACACAGGTCGCGATACCCCTGGCAGCACAGATGGCAGCAGCCTTCACCGTTCTGGGCTCATCCCCCTCAGGCAGCACAATACGTTTAGCCGCCTGACGAGCCAGTTCAGTTAACTGATAACGGAAGGCAGGAGGTGAGAGCAGGCGGTTTCGTACCGATGTTTCGCCCAGTGAATCAACCCAGTGACTGCTGATATGGCTGGCCACATATTCCTGTATTTTTTCGATACGCTGGGTATCATCCACCGGCACTTCCAGGTTAAAACTTTGCAGGTTGAGCGATGTCTGCCAGGTGTTGGTGTTGACCGTAAACACAGGCAGACCGGTTTGCATCGCCCGCGAACAGAGATCGAGGATCGGCAGGTCAATATCATATCCCCCGGTCAGCAGAATGGCACCAATTTCCACACCGTTCATCGCAGCCAGACATGCTGATACCAGTACGTCCGGCCGGTCAGCTGAGGTGACCAGCAGAGATCCCGGCCGGAACAGTTCCAGCATATGCGGAAGACTGCGGGCACAGAAGGTCACTGATTTTATCCGCCGGGTGCGGATGTCACCCTGATTGACGATCCGCGCATTCAGATGACGGCACATATCGATAGCCCGGGTCGCTATCAGGTCAAAACTCCAGGGAATACAGCCTAAGACCGGCAACGGACTGATTTCACGAAACTGTTCGCCTTCCAGGCTGGCAACGCCGGCTTCGGTTGAATCTTCGAAAATTTCTGACAGATCAGGACGTGTCCGGCCCTGATCATCGATCGGTGCATTCAGCTTATTGATAATGATGCCTGAAATATTTTTATTTTTTTTTCCGCCGAAACTGCCCTGAACGATCTCAATCCGTTCTTTAAATTGCGCAGCTGAATCGTTACCGGGTGACATGACGAAAATAATCTCAGCATTCAGAGTACGGGCAATTTCGTAATTCAGTGCATTGGCAAATTCGTGCTTGCGGGTCGGAACCAGCCCTTCCACCAGTACCACCTCTGCATCACCGGCGTTCTCATGATAGCGGGCGATAATCTCTTCCATCAGCACATCCTGCTGGTTTGAGCCCAGCAGGTTTTCCACGTAAGACATGCGGAACGGTTCGGCGGCAGGGATGGTTGAATTATGGCGGATAATTGCGGTGGTATGGTCTTCCGCATCGCTATTTGAACGGGGCTGTGCGATAGGTTTAAAGATGCTGAGGCGCATCCCTTTACGTTCCATAGCGCGAAGTACGCCAAGGCTGACACTGGTCAGACCGACACTGGTGCCGGTGGGGATAAGCATAATTGTGCGGGACACTATCGACCTCTCTTCATTTTGTCGGGTCTTAAAAACAACACCGTCAGCCTGAGCTGACGGTGAGATAATAAATTCAGGCGGTGAGCCTTGCGGCATCCCGGGCAATCACCAGTTCTTCATTTGTCGGGATCACCAGCACCGGCCGGGTGCCGGGTTTATTGATAAATCCGGATTGTCCGAAACGGGCAGCAAGGTTGCTGTCATGATCAACATCCAGATTCAGTAATGCCAGTCTTTTCAGGGTCAGTTCACGCACTCTGGCGGCATTTTCACCAATTCCTCCGGTAAAGACGACGGCATCTAACCGGCCATCCATTAATGAAGTGTAGGAGGCGATATATTTTGCCAGACGATGACAGAACACATCCATTGCCCGGCGCGCATTGTCTTCCGTCAGGTAATTTTCTTCCACATAACGGAAATCATTAGTGGCTTCCGTCAGCCCCAGCAGCCCGGATTCTTTGGTCAGCATGTGGTTAATCTGGTCGGTTGTCATCCCCAGATTATCATGCAGGAAGAAGATAATTGCCGGGTCAAGATCACCACTACGGGTTCCCATGACCAGTCCTTCCAGCGGCGTTAACCCCATGGACGTATCAACGCATTCACCATTACGGATTGCCGCCACTGAAGCCCCGTTCCCCAGGTGGCAGGTAATAACATTCAGCGACTCTGCCGGGATTTCCAGGATCTTTGCGGCTTCACGTGATACATAATAGTGACTGGTGCCATGGGCACCATAGCGACGTATCCCATGTTGGGTATATAACGGGTAAGGCAGGGCATAAAGATAAGCTTCTTCGGGCATAGTCTGGTGGAATGCTGTATCAAATACCGCGACATTTTTGTCCGACAGATGCGGGAAGTTTTTTAATGCTTCTTCGATGCCAATCAGATGTGCCGGATTATGCAATGGCGCAAAGCCGGACGCATTACGGATTTCTGCAATCACGTGTTGATCAATAATCACTGACTGGGTCAGGCGCTCACCACCATGTACTACCCGGTGCCCGATAGCAACAATCTGTTCTGACAGCAGCGGTTGCTGGCGAAGGATATTACTGACGATAAAATCAAGTGCCTGACTGTGGGCTGCATAAGCGCCAAGAGATGCTTCCTGTTTACCGCTTTCCTGAGTCCATTTTATCCGTGCTTCCGGCAAATTAAAGCATTCTGCCAGTCCGGAAAGATATTCATCACCGTTTTCAGGGTTTATGATAGCAAACTTCAGGGAAGAACTGCCGCAGTTGAGGACCAGGACTAACTTACTCGACATGGAAGCACCTATTTGTTTAAAGTGGCGATGAACAGCGCCATCAGACGTTAATGTAACCCATGAATGCTGACGGGGTTAGAATAAATACCCGGCCGGAGCAAAATATTGTCCATACTCAAAAAAAACTGTAATTTCTGCATTTTTTTTTGAATGTGCAGCGATGATTTTTTGCGAGCGGCACCGGGGATGATCTGCTGTAAAAAAGCCTATGGTATTTAAAGCGATGTTAAATTTCACCTGATTAGTGACTGTTTTAAAATTTTTTTGATGTTTTATTGATATAGTTGAGGTTCCGTGATGAGTAATTCAGGCAATGTAAGCTGGTTTGGTATATTACAACGCGGTCAGCACTATATGAAAACCTGGCCTGATGATAAGCGTCTGAGGCCGGTATTCCCTGAACACCGCATCGGTAAGGCGATACGGTTTGGTATCCGGTTTATGCCACCGCTGGCGATATTCACCCTGTGCTGGCAAATTGCGTTACATGCACAATTAGGTCCTGCGGTAGCCAGCGCGCTATTTGCCTGCAGTCTGCCGTTGCAGGGATTATGGTGGATGGGCAAACGCTCGGTTAAGCCTCTGCCGCCGTCATTATTACAGTGGTATCATTCGTTACGGGAAAAACTGGCCCATGCGGGCCAGGCAACGGCTATGCCGGAAGGTTCTCCGACGTACCAGTCTCTGGCGGATGTGCTTAAGCGGGCTTTTAACCAGCTGGATAAAACCTTTCTTGATGAACTCTGACTGATACCCTGTTCCTCTCTGCCCGCAGGCAATAACCCTGCGGGACAAAATGATATCCGGGGTATCGGCTAGCGATAGTGCTCCGAGATTTTATCGAGGGTAGTGGTACAGCTGGCACAGAATACTGCCATAAAATCGTTCACTTCCGGCATCTCATGGCGTAGTTGGCCGATACGTTCTTCCAGTCCTTCTTTGACATGCTGAAACTCATCGTTATGAAAGCGTAACTCGTTTAATGCTTTGATATAAGCGGATAAAATATCTGCCGCTTTGACGATAGCTTTGTATTGCGGATCGACATCATTCTGAATGATCAGCCCCGAGAAACTTGCCCGCAAGTCTTCGGGTAAGGTCTCAATACACTCCTGCTCGGCCAGAGTTTCCAGCTGTTTAAATGCCTCCGTGAAACGGGGGTTATGGTACTTGGTCTTGGAGTTGATATCCTGAAGCTTGGTTTCGGAGACTTCATGATATAAGGCGATGACTGCAGCACGATCAGGATTGAGAGTATTTCCATAACGGGTATTACCGATGACAGTCAGTAAATGGGCAATCACAGCTACCTGATGACTATGCTCAGCGACATTCTCTTCCTGAAAACAATGCATTAATGCCCAGCGTTTGATCAGTGGCATGCGGGTGATCCATGCCATAAACGTACTTTGTAACTTCATACACAAACTCCTTACCTGCCGTTCTCGTCGTGAGTGGCATCAATAATAGCAGCGGATAATGACAGGCGGGAAACCGGAGCGGGTGAAATACGGAATTCAGGATAATAAAAATGCCCGGAATCTGCTGATCCGGGCAGGTCGGATGCCGCTGATTACTGGTGGTAGTGTTCCAGGAACCGGCCGAATTTACCGATAGCCATTTCGAGGTCATCAACACGTGGCAG
The DNA here is from genome assembly GCF_018257595.1 of Tatumella sp. JGM94. NCBI lineage: Bacteria > Pseudomonadati > Pseudomonadota > Gammaproteobacteria > Enterobacterales > Erwiniaceae > Tatumella > Tatumella sp. JGM94. The sequence continues at coordinate 154,594 of NZ_JAERJN010000002.1, forward strand.
TGTGACAATCCTGACATGGTCAGGCCATGGCCAGTTAAACGCGCTGCCCTGAACCAGCAGGACTTTTTCCTGTAACAGAAAATCCAGTACCATTTTCTGGTCATCGTGCAGATTGAATTTTTTCGGGTCGATACGCGGGAACATATATAATGCGCCCTGTGGTTTTACACAGCTGACACCGGGAATTTCGTTAATCAGTTCCCAGGCACGGTCCCGTTGCTGGTAAAGACGCCCGCCGGGAGTAATAAACTCGCTGATACTCTGATAACCCCCTAATGCGGTCTGGATCGCATGTTGCGCCGGTACGTTGGCACACAGACGCATAGAGGCCAGCATTTCAAGGCCTTCGATATAGCCTTTGGCATGTTTTTTCGGGCCATTCAGCACCATCCAGCCTTGTCTGAAACCGGCCACACGGTAAGTTTTGGACAATCCGTTAAAGGTGACAGTCAGTAAGTCCGGAGCCAGAGCGGCAATAGACTGGTGCCGGGCTTCATCATAAAGAATTTTATCGTAAATCTCGTCGGCAAAGATAATCAGGTTATGTTCACGGGCGATAGCCACAATTTCCAGCAATAGTTCTTTGCTGTACACCGCACCTGTCGGGTTATTCGGGTTAATAATAACAATCCCGCGGGTCCGCGGAGTGATCCTGGCCCGAATGTCGTCCAGGTCAGGGAACCAGCCAGCAGATTCGTCACAGAGATAATGTACCGCTTTACCGCTGGATAAGGAGACCGACGCTGTCCATAGCGGGTAGTCAGGTGCCGGTACCAGCATTTCGTCACCGGTGTTCAGTAACGCCTGCATAGATTGCACGATCAGCTCTGAAACACCGTTACCGATATAGATATCTTCAACAGTGACATCACGCATACCCCGTTTCTGATAGTGCTGCATAATGGCTTTGCGGGCGGAGTAGAGTCCTTTTGAATCACAGTATCCCTGGGAGGTCGGCAGATGTTTAATCACATCCACCAGAATTTCATCCGGCGCTTCAAACCCGAACGGTGCCGGATTGCCGATGTTGAGTTTGAGTACTTTATTACCTTCTTCCTCAAGGCGTTTAGCCTCTTTCAGTACCGGACCGCGTATGTCGTAACAAACGTTCTCAAGCTTCGCAGATTTTTCAATTTTATAAGTCATTACAATCGCCTTGGATGGCAGAGTCCATGTGTCTGCCCTGTGAGTCAACACTATAAATGTACTCTTCTGATGGTGCTAAAAGAAGGGTAAAGGCATCTTTTGGGGATTTGTTCAGCTCATCAGTAATTTTAATATTATCATATAATGTAAAATATAATAAAACCAGATTAATTAACCAGTAATCTCTATAAACATAGAATTTTATTCTGGTTGTTGCTTTCAGGCTATCTGATTGAAATTTACCGTGTAAAAGATGAACAGTTAACCGAAGGTAAAGATAAAACTGTAAATTATTAGTAAGGACAGATTAATTGTTTATTTATGTAATCGGTTCCATTTTTATTGTATAGATAAGAAAATTAGCAAACAGCATTTCAAATCAATAGTTAATTAAGATAATTCTGTTAAATTTTAATGATTGTCCTGATTTTATTTATATTGATGATGTTATATTACATATAAAAAACAGCAGGATAGGGTTTTTTGCTCAACTATTTTCGGTTATCTTTCTCGCCGGGATGATGTCAGTGGTAAATACCGCTCTCTGAATATGAAGCAGGTCAAAAATTATGTACTTTTATATAAAAAAAATTCCAATTCCCGGTTAAAAATGATTAAGTATTATTAATAAATTTAATGCGATTAAAATCTGCAATAAATTTTACGACCTGCCATTTTCTGGTCAGGATAAATATTCAGCAGAAGCGTGAAACATTTCCGGAGAAAATGTCTTCTTTCACGCAACATAGAAATAATTGTGTTAATGAGAACTTTCTGAAACAGGGCCGCTTTTCTGTCTGCGCTTATTGCCGATGGACCCTTTTTTGGAAATACTCACCCCGATTTGTATCCTGCCGGCAGGCAGGTTTTGAAGTAATACCAGGGCAGTAAGTAATAAAAATCTTATAAGTGACTAAAAAATATGACAAATACTAATCCTCCAATTATGAATCTGGATCTCGACCTGCTAAGAACATTTGTCGCAGTAGCGGATCTGAATACGTTTGCCGCCGCCGCCGCGGCTGTGTGCCGTACTCAGTCAGCTGTCAGCCAGCAAATGCAGCGGCTTGAGCAACTGGTCGGAAAAGAACTGTTTGCACGACACGGGCGTAATAAATTACTGACAGAGCACGGTATTCAGTTACTTGGCTATGCCCGTAAAATTTTACGTTTTAACGATGAAGCCTGTGCATCGCTGATGTACAGCAATGTGCAGGGAGTATTGACTATCGGTGTGACTGAGGACACGGCCGAGACCTTGCTTCCTTATGTGCTTAACCGTATTACCACGTTATATCCGAAACTGACGATTGATATCCGTATTACCCCGTCGGCCACTGTGTTTGAGCTGCTGGAGAGAAAAGAGGTTGATATCGTGCTGAGCACTTCAGCCGGTGATGGCGTTATCAGCCAGGTACTGCGTACTTCTCCGACATTGTGGTTTTGTGCCGCAGATTATGCTTTCCGGCACGGTGAAGCCTTGCCGTTGGTTTTACAGGATGAGTCTAACCCTTATCGTGAAATGGCCATCGAAAATCTTAATCGTAATGGAACGCCATGGCGTATTTCCTACGTGGCGACCTCTCTGTCTGCGGTGAAAGTCGCGGTAAAATCAGGCCTGGGAGCAACAGCACGTCCGGCCGAAATGATCGGCCCGGAAGTCAGAGTGCTGGGCAATGCGGAAGGACTGCCTGCTCTGCCGGATACCCAGTATCTGGTGTGTCGTCAGCAAGATAATGATAACGAACTGTTGCGGTCGGTCTTTACCGTATTACAGCCGCTGGCTGATCCGTCACATCCGTTATCTGAAGATAACGAGACTCTGCCAGAAGAGGATGAAGATCTGACGGATGTCATCCCGGGAAATAGTGAAGATCACTAGCGGAACAGCCGTTAGCGTTACTGATTATTAAAACCCGTCATCTCTGTGGCGGGTTTTTTATTGCCGTCACCCGCAAAAACTTGAATAAAAACCCGCAATCTGGCTGTTTTTTATTCATCCTTCTCTGAATTCTGCTCTCGATCAAAAAATAATTCATCCTTTCCGGGGTAAATTGAAAAAGACCTGCCAGACTATAAGGACATCGTTGCTAAATTAAACAGTTCGCCCTATGAGCAACCATGACTGAAGCGATTTAGCTGGACGAAGTCGCACTGTTTGTTAATAATATGTGTGTTTTGTGAATTAGTCTTTAATTATAATTGTCAGTGTTGACAAAAGGTTACTGTAGAGGGTAGATAAACCATAATTATACTGTGGGTACCATAGGTGCAGCAGATTTTTATAAGGTTAACCCTTCCTTTGAATGATTGTGGTGACGGGCGTTAAGCGTCAGCTGGCTTCCGGATCTACGTTTGATGAGTAAGCATGAGTATGTCAACAACCACTGAAGTAATCGCACATCATTGGGCTTTCGTTGTATTTGTCATTATTGCTTTCGGGCTCTGTGCTTTCATGTTAACCGGGGGCTGGTTACTCGGGGGCAGGGCAAAAGCAAGATACAAAAATACACCTTTCGAGTCGGGTATCGACGCGGTCGGTAATACCCAGCTGCGCTTGTCTGCAAAATTCTACCTGGTGGCGATGTTCTTCGTCATTTTCGATGTTGAAGCGCTGTTTCTTTACGCATGGTCAGTTTCTGTGCGCGAAAGCGGCTGGATAGGCTTTGCCGAAGCGGCGATCTTTATTTTGGTATTACTGGCGGGTCTGGTGTATCTGGCACGTATCGGTGCGCTGGACTGGGCACCTGCCCGTCGTCGCGTCACCACAGATTCCGGACGTAGTGATATCCCTTCTCAAAAGCAGTAACAGTGAGGCATTAGAATGGACTATACGCTGACCCGCATAGACCCTGAAGGCAGCGGGAATAATGATCGTTATCCCCTGCAAAAACAGGAGATTGTGAGCGATCCGCTGGAACAGCATGTACACCGCAGTGTGTATATGGGCAAGCTGGAGCATGCGCTGCATGACATGGTTAACTGGGGCAGAAAAAACTCTCTATGGCCTTATAATTTCGGTCTTTCCTGCTGCTATGTTGAAATGACCACTTCTTTTACTGCTGTCCATGATGTAGCACGTTTTGGCGCCGAAGTGATGCGTGCCTCTCCCCGTCAGGCTGATTTTATGGTGATTGCCGGGACACCGTTTACCAAAATGGCCCCGGTAATACAGCGTCTCTATGACCAGATGCTCGAGCCAAAATGGGTTATCTCAATGGGAGCCTGTGCCAACTCTGGCGGTATGTACGATATCTATTCTGTTGTGCAGGGCGTTGATAAGTTCCTGCCGGTGGATGTGTACATCCCCGGCTGCCCGCCTCGTCCTGAAGCCTATATGCAGGCCCTGTTGTTGTTGCAGGAATCGATCGGTAAAGAACGCCGGCCACTCTCCTGGGTGGTCGGGGATCAGGGGGTCTACCGGGCCAATATGCCTTCAGAGCGTGAACGAAAACGTGGCGAACGTATTGCTGTGACAACTTTACGCACCCCGGATGAAATCTAAGCCGGTTATTCAGGGATGAGTGTATCCCGGCGTCATCTGAACCATCATCCCGCCGGCCGCCATCCTGATGTCATCTTATAAGTGCCTGAATACAGGCCGGAATGGTGAATATCGTATGACTGATTTGAACACGCAAGACTCCGTTCTGCCCGCCTGGCAAACCAGAGATCATCTTGATGATCCTGTTATCGGTGAACTGCGTAATCGTTTTGGCCCTGAGGCCTTTACTGTTCAGCCAACCCGTACCGGGCATCCGGTGGTCTGGGTTCCGCGTGAACAGTTACCGGAAGTAATCACCTTCTTACGCGCACTGCCTAAACCCTATGTCATGCTTTACGATTTGCATGGAACAGATGAACGGCTGCGTACCCACCGTCAGGGGCTGCCTGCTGCTGACTTTTCTGTTTTCTATCATCTGTTATCGATTGATCGTAACCGCGATATTGTGATCAAGGTAGCGTTAGCGGAAAGCGATCTGTATTTGCCGACTCTGACCACAATTTTTCCCAATGCCAACTGGTATGAACGGGAAACCTGGGAAATGTTTGGCATTACGTTCCGCGGACACCCGCACCTGACCCGTATCATGATGCCTGATACCTGGAGTGGTCATCCGTTACGTAAAGACTATCCGGCCCGTGCCACGGAGTTTGATCCTTTTTCCCTGACCAAAGCGAAAGAAGATTTGGAAATGGAGGCTCTGACATTTAATCCCGATGCCTGGGGCATGAAGCGCGGTACGGCCAGTGAAGATTTTATGTTCCTCAACCTCGGCCCTAACCATCCGTCAGCCCATGGTGCCTTCCGGATCATTCTGCAGCTGGATGGTGAAGAAATTGTCGATTGTGTGCCGGACATTGGTTACCACCATCGTGGTGCTGAAAAAATGGCAGAGCGCCAGTCATGGCATAGCTATATTCCCTACACGGACCGGATTGAGTATCTCGGCGGCTGTGTTAATGAAATGCCTTATGTACTGGCTGTCGAAAAGCTGGCGGGGATCACTGTTCCCGATCGGGTCAATGTGATCCGTGTGATGCTTTCTGAGCTGTTCCGTATCAACAGCCATCTGCTTTATATCTCGACGTTTATTCAGGATGTGGGGGCGATGACCCCGGTATTCTTTGCCTTCACTGACCGGCAAAAAATTTATGATGTGGTGGAAGCGATCACCGGATTCCGGATGCATCCTGCCTGGTTCCGTATTGGTGGCGTTGCTCATGATCTTCCTAACGGCTGGGAACGGTTACTGCGTGACTTTCTCGACTGGATGCCAAAACGGCTCAAAGAATATGACAAAGCCGCATTGCGTAATAGTGTGCTGGTTGGCCGCTCGCGGGGAGTCGCCGCCTATAACCAGCAGGAAGCCCTGGCCTGGGGAACTACCGGGGCCGCATTACGTGCCACCGGGCTGGATTTTGATGTCCGTAAATGGCGCCCGTATTCCGGTTATGAAAACTTTGAGTTTGACATTCCGGTCGGCGGGGGCGTCAGCGATGCTTACAGCCGCGTGATGCTGAAGATGGAAGAGATGTGGCAGTCACTGCGTATTCTTGAACAATGTCTGAAAAATATGCCGGCGGGTCCGTTTAAAGCGGATCATCCTCTGACAACACCACCGCCGAAAGAGCGCACATTGCAGCATATCGAAACGCTGATTACCCACTTCCTGCAGGTTTCCTGGGGTCCTGTGATGCCTGCTAATGAATCGTTCCAGATGATTGAAGCGACCAAAGGTATCAACAGTTATTACCTGACAAGTGATGGCAGCACCATGAGTTACCGGACCAGGGTCAGAACGCCGAGCTTTCCGCATTTACAGCAGATCCCTTCGGTGATCCGTGGCAGCCTGGTATCAGATCTGATTGTCTATCTTGGCAGTATTGATTTTGTTATGTCTGACGTGGACCGCTAATGATGAATAACCAGCAAATAGCCGTTAAAACGATAGACCCTGCAGAAACTTTTGTGCTGAGCGCAGAAGAACATCAGGCCATTGAACACGAAAAGCATCATTACGAAGATGCCCGCGCCGCGTCGATAGAAGCTCTGAAAATTGTCCAGAAACATCGCGGCTGGGTTCCCGACGGGGCGATTGATGCGATTGCCGGTGTGCTCGGTATTCCGGCCAGTGATGTCGAAGGGGTCGCCACCTTTTACAGCCAGATTTATCGCCAGCCGGTCGGCCGGTATGTTATCCGCTACTGTGACAGCGTGGTCTGTCATATTACCGGCTACCAGGGGATACAGACGGCACTGGAACACACCCTGAATATTAAACCGGGACAGACCACCGCCGACGGGCGCTTCACGCTGTTACCTACCTGTTGTCTGGGAAACTGTGATAAGGGGCCGGTCATGATGGTCAACGAGCAGACGCATGTCCATCTGACACCGGAAGCAATTGCCACTTTACTGGAGCAGTATCAATGACCGTTAAAACAATCATTCGTACTGCGGAAACCCATCCTCTGACCTGGCGGATGCGGGATGATAAGCAACCCGTGTGGCTGGAAGAGTACCGCAGTAAAAATGGCTATGCCGGTGCTGTAAAAGCACTTCAGAGTTTGTCGCCGGATGACATTGTGGCACAAATCAAGGACTCCGGGCTGAAAGGCCGTGGCGGGGCTGGTTTCTCCACCGGCCTGAAATGGAGCCTGATGCCTAAAGATGAATCCATGAATATCCGTTATCTGTTATGCAATGCGGATGAGATGGAGCCCGGCACCTATAAAGACCGCCTGCTAATGGAACAGATGCCACACCAGCTGGTGGAAGGGATGCTGATTGGGGCATTTGCTCTGAAAGCCTACCGCGGCTATATCTTCCTGCGCGGTGAGTATATTGAAGCGGCCGCGCACCTGCGACGGGCAATAGATGAAGCGACCGCGGCGGGCCTGCTGGGAAAAAATATCCTTGGGACCGGTTTTAACTTTGAATTGATCGTTCATACGGGCGCCGGGCGCTATATCTGTGGTGAAGAAACCGCTCTGATTAACTCACTGGAAGGCCGCCGGGCTAACCCGCGCTCCAAACCACCGTTCCCGGCATCCGCTGGTGTGTGGGGTAAACCGACCTGTGTGAATAATGTTGAAACCCTGTCAAATGTGCCGGCCATTATTGCCAACGGGGTGGACTGGTACAAAGGGATTTCCGGCAGTGATGATGCCGGGACCAAAATGATGGGGTTTTCCGGACGGGTGAAAAACCCCGGTGTCTGGGAACTGCCTTTCGGGATTACTGCCCGTGAAATTCTTGAGGACTATGCCGGAGGAATGCGTGACGGGCTGCAGTTTAAAGCCTGGCAACCCGGCGGTGCAGGCACCGACTTTCTGACTGATGCGCATCTCGATTTACCGATGGAGTTTGCCAGTATTGGTAAAGCCGGCAGCCGTTTGGGGACCGCGCTGGCGATGGCGGTTGATCATGAAATTAATATGGTTTCCCTGGTCCGTAATCTTGAAGAGTTTTTTGCCCGCGAGTCCTGTGGCTGGTGTACCCCGTGCCGTGATGGCCTGCCGTGGAGTGTCAAAATTCTTCGCGCTCTGGAACAGGGAAAAGGGCAGCCGGGGGATATTGAAACGCTGCAACAACTCTGTCGCCAGCTAGGCCCGGGCAAAACGTTCTGCGCCCATGCGCCTGGTGCCGTAGAGCCATTGCAGAGTGCGATTAAATATTTCCGTGATGAGTTTGAAGCGGGTATTGCACCCCAGGTATTCGGCAATATCCGTCCTGTGAAGGGTATTCAGCCTAACCTGCTGAAATCACGATGGTAAGTCAGGTAGCCTCCCCGCGGTCAGGGGAGCCTGGCGCCTGATTCACCACGATAAATTATAAGTATTATGTTTAACGCTCGTGCCGGCACGAGCCTTACGGAAGCATGTTCACTATGGCTACTATTCATGTAGACGGTAAAGAATATGAAGTAAACGGGGCTGACAATCTGTTACAGGCTTGTCTTTCTCTCGGGCTGGATATTCCTTATTTTTGCTGGCATCCGGCGCTGGGCAGTGTAGGTGCCTGCCGTCAGTGTGCGGTAAAGCAATACCAGAATGCCGAAGATACCCGTGGACGTCTGGTGATGTCCTGTATGACCCCGGCCTCTGACGGCACTTTTATTTCGGTGGAAGATGCCGAAGCGAAAGAGTTTCGTGAAAGTGTGGTTGAATGGCTGATGACCAATCATCCCCATGATTGTCCTGTCTGTGAAGAAGGGGGGAATTGTCATCTGCAGGACATGACGGTGATGACCGGACACAGTTTCCGGCGTTATCGTTTCACCAAACGCACCCATCGTAACCAGGATCTCGGGCCTTTTATCTCTCATGAGATGAACCGCTGTATTGCCTGCTATCGTTGCGTCCGTTATTACAAAGATTATGCGGGTGGTACCGACCTCGGGGTCTATGGTGCCCACGACAATGTCTACTTTGGCCGGCCGCAGGATGGCACCCTCGAAAGCGAATTTTCAGGTAACCTGACAGAAGTCTGCCCGACCGGCGTGTTTACCGACAAAACTCATTCCGAACGCTACAACCGTAAATGGGATATGCAGTTCGCTCCCAGCATCTGTCAGCAGTGCAGCGTCGGCTGTAATATCAGCCCCGGTGAGCGTTATGGTGAATTGCGACGTATCGAAAACCGTTTTAACGGCAGTGTTAACCACTATTTCCTGTGTGACCGTGGCCGGTTTGGCTACGGGTATGTAAACCGTGATGACCGTCCCCGTCATCCTCGCCAGCGGCACGGCAGTGACTGGGTTACCCTGAGTTCAGAACAGGTGATTAATGCGGCTGCCGATATAATACGTCAGGGGAAAAAGGTCATTGGTATCGGCTCCGGACGCGCCAGTATAGAAAGTAACTTTGCGTTACAGCAACTGGTCGGAGCAGAAAACTTTTCGACCGGAATGGCCAGCAGTGAACATAATAATGTGATGCGGGTTCTGCAGGTGCTGCGTGATGGCGGTATCAACACGCCGTCCTTACGGGATATCGAATCTTATGATGCCGTACTGGTACTGGGAGAAGACCTGACCCAGGTAGGGGCGCGGGTAGCCTTATCCGTACGTCAGGCCCTGAAAGGAAAAGCGCGTGAAATGGCAGCGGCCCAGAAAGTGGCTGACTGGCAGATTGCGGCGATCCTCAATATCGGCCAGCATGCGAAACATCCGCTATTTTTAACCCATACCGAGGAAACCCGGCTGGATGATATTGCTGCCTGGAGCTATCGGGCAGCGGTGGAAGATCAGGCCCGGCTTGGCTTTGCGATTGCCCATGCCATCGACAGCTCGGCACCGGCGGCCGGAGAGATGGACGCCTCTCTGGAGGGCAAACTGGATGTGATTGTGCAGGCACTGAGTGGTGCGAAGAAACCGCTGATTATTTCCGGCACTCACTCCGGCAGCCAGGCAATAATCGATGCCGCGGCCAATGTGGCCAGAGCACTGAAAAACCGCGGATCAGATGTGGGTATCACTCTCCTGTTGCCTCAGGCTAACAGCCTCGGGCTGGCGATGCTCGGTGGTCAGCCGCTTGAGCCGGTACTGGATAGGCTGCACCAGGGGGACGCTGATACGGTTGTAGTCCTTGAGAATGACCTCTATCGCCATGCTCCGGCATCACTGGTGGATGCGGCGCTGGCACGTTGCCAGCAGGTCATAGTGGCGGATCACCAGCAGACCAGAACCCTGGATAAAGCCAGTTTCGTACTGCCTGCGGCAACTTTTGCCGAAGCTGACGGGACCGTTGTCAGCCAGGAAGGGCGTGCACAACGTTTCTTCCAGGTATTTGACCCTGCATTCTACGATAATTCGGTACAAATTACCGAAAGCTGGCGCTGGCTGCATTCGCTGCATGTGGCGCTGGAAAGCCGGAAAATTGACTGGTCACAGCTGGATCATGTTATTGACTCAGTGATTGCTGCACAGCCTCAGCTGGCGGCGATTAAAGATGCCGCTCCGGACGCAGCCTTTCGTATCCGCGGGCAGAAACTGGCCCGCTCACCTCATCGTTATAGCGGGCGTACGGCCATGCGCGCCAATATCAGTGTGCATGAACCGCGGCAGCCGCAGGATATTGATACGATGTTCGCCTTCTCCATGGAAGGGAATAACCAGCCTTCCGCACCGCGTTCTCAGGTGCCGTTCGCCTGGGCACCCGGCTGGAATTCACCTCAGGCGTGGAATAAATTCCAGGATGAGGTCGGCGGGCATTTACGTCATGGCGACCCCGGGGTCCGGTTAATCGAACCTTCTGCCGGACAACTGGAGTGGTTTATGCCGCCGCTGCCAGCCCCGGTGATCCGTGGTCAATGGCAGGTAGCCCCTCTGTATCGCTTATTTGGCAGTGAAGAGCTGTCACAGCGCTCGGCGGTGTTCCGTGAACGTATGACTGAAGCCTGTGTGGTTCTGAATCAGGGGGAGGCGGAAAAGCTGGGTATCACCCGCGGCACATGGCTGGAACTGCAATGCGCCGGTGAAACCCTCCGCCTGCCGGTCCGTTTTTCAGCGACGTTACCTGCCGGTCAGGCAGGCTTGCCGCTGGGAATGCCGGGGGTTCCTCTGTTCCTGTCCGGTGCCACTATTGAAAAACTGCAGGAGGCAGCACAATGAGTTGGTTTACTCCTGAAGTCATCGCGGTACTGATCCAAATAGTGAAGGCAATAGTTATCCTGCTGGTGGTTGTGGCCTGTGGCGCCTTGATGAGTTTTGCCGAACGCCGCCTGCTGGGGTTATTCCAGAACCGTTACGGGCCAAACCGTGTCGGCTGGGGGGGCTCACTGCAGCTGGCTGCAGATATGATCAAAATGTTCTTTAAAGAGGACTGGGTTCCGCCTTTTACTGATCGGGCTATTTTTACCCTTGCACCGGTCATTGCCTTTGTCGCCTTACTGCTGGCGTTTGCCATTGTCCCGGTCTCTCCGGACTGGATGGTCAGCGATCTGAATATCGGATTGTTGTTTTTCCTGATGATGGCAGGGCTGGCGGTGTATGCGGTGTTGTTTGCTGGCTGGTCGAGTAATAACAAATACTCACTGCTGGGGGCGATGCGTGCTTCGGCCCAGACGCTCAGTTATGAAGTCTTCCTCGGGCTGTCCCTGATGGGGGTCGTCGCACAGGCGGGCTCGTTCAATATGACCGATATTATCGTCAGTCAGACTCATCTGTGGAATATCATTCCGCAATTCTTTGGCTTTTTGACCTTCTGTATTGCCGGCGTTGCGGTCTGTCACCGTCATCCGTTTGACCAGCCAGAGGCTGAGCAGGAGCTGGCGGATGGTTATCACATTGAATATGCGGGGATGAAATTCGGTCTGTTCTTTGTCGGTGAATATGTGGCTATTACCACAGTATCGGCACTGATTGTCACACTGTTCTTTGGCGGCTGGTTAGGTCCCTGGTTACCGCCATTTATCTGGTTTGCCCTCAAAACGGCATTTTTTATGATGATGTTTATTCTGATCCGCGCTGCGCTGCCGCGTCCGCGTTATGACCAGGTGATGTCGTTCGGCTGGAAAGTATGTTTGCCGTTGACGCTGTTGAACCTGCTGGCTACCGCAGCAGTGATTCTGTACAACGCGCAATAAGGAGCTACACCATGACATTAAAAGATATTGTGGTGGGATTTGCGACACAGGTGCGCAGTATCTGGATGATCGGAATGCACGCCTTTGCTAAGCGCGAAACCCAGATGTATCCGGAAGAGCCGGTCTATCTGCCGCCGCGCTATCGCGGGCGGATTGTGCTGACCCGCGACCCTGACGGCCAGGAACGTTGTGTGGCCTGTAACCTCTGTGCTGTAGCCTGTCCGGTCGGGTGTATCTCTTTACAAAAAGCGGAAATGAGTGACGGACGCTGGTATCCGGAGTTTTTTCGCATCAATTTTTCGCGTTGTATTTTCTGCGGATTATGTGAAGAAGCCTGCCCGACTACTGCGATTCAGCTGACACCTGATTTTGAACTGGGTGAATTTAAACGTCAGGACTTGGTGTATGAAAAAGGTGATCTGCTGATTTCAGGCCCCGGCAAATATCCGGAATATAATTTTTACCGTATGGCCGGTATGGCTATCGACGGTAAGGATAAAGGTTCTGCCGAAAACGAAGCCAAACCTATCGACGTTAAAGGCTTATTACCCTAAGGAGTCGGCAATGGAGTTCGCATTTTATTTTTGTGGGGCAATTGCGGTGTTAACCACCTTCAGGGTGATTACTCACACCAGCCCGGTACATGCCCTGCTGTATCTGATTGTTTCGTTGCTGGCAGTGGCAGGCGTGTTTTTCTCCCTCGGCGCCTATTTTGCCGGCGCACTGGAAATTATCGTCTATGCCGGTGCAATTATGGTGCTGTTTGTGTTTGTGGTGATGATGCTGAATCTCGGCAAAGTTCAGCAGCAACAGGAACGTGAATGGCTGAAGCCGGGTTTATGGTTCGGACCCGGGACTATCTCATTACTGTTACTGATTGCTCTGGTTCATGCCATTTCCGGCATTAACGATCAGGGGATCGACGGTACGGTGATGGGTGCTAAAGCCGTAGGGATCAGCCTGTTTGGCCCCTATGTGCTGGCGGTGGAACTGGCGTCGATGCTGCTGCTGGCGGGGGTTGTGGTGGCTTACCATATTGGCCGTGAAGACAGACGGGGTGAGGTGCTCAGTAACCGGCCCGACGACACAATCAAAGGTAACAAGGAGGAACAGATATGATCCCTCTGCAACACGGACTTATTCTTGCGGCAATTCTGTTTGTGATGGGGCTGACCTCACTGATGCTGCGCCGTAATTTACTGTTTATGCTGATTGGTCTGGAAATTATGATTAATGCGGCCGCACTGGCACTAGTGGTTGCCGGCAGTTACTGGGGGCAGGCGGATGGTCAGGTTATGTATATTCTGGCGATCAGTCTGGCGGCTGCAGAAGCCAGTATCGGGCTGGCTTTACTTCTGCAATTGCATCGTCGTCGTCAGACTCTGAATATTGATTCAGTGAGCGAGATGCGCGGATGAACCTTCTCTATTTAACTATTTTATTGCCGCTGATCGGCTTTCTGTTACTGGCATTTTCCCGTGGCCGTTGGTCGGAGAATGTCTCCGCCACCGTGGGAATTGGCTCGGTGGGGCTGGCTGCGCTGGTTACGCTGTATGCCGGAATGGATTTCTTCGCCCGGGGCGAGGCTGTCTATCAGCAGGCCCTCTGGACCTGGATGCAGGTCGGGCAATTTAATATTCAGGTGAACCTGACGCTGGATGGCCTGTCCCTGACTATGTTGTCGGTGGTGACCGGTGTGGGTTTCCTGATCCATATGTTTGCCTCATGGTATATGCGCGGTGAAGAAGGGTATTCACGGTTTTTTGCTTATACCAACCTGTTTATCGCCAGTATGGTGGTGCTGGTACTTGCCGATAACCTGATGCTGATGTACCTCGGCTGGGAAGGAGTAGGGCTGTGCTCTTATCTGTTAATTGGTTTCTATTATACCAATCCGGATAACGGCAAAGCCGCGATGAAAGCATTTATCATTACCCGTATCGGGGATGTGTTTCTCGCCATTGCATTGTTTATTCTTTACAACGAGCTGGGTACGCTGAATTTCCGTGAAATGGTCGAACTGGCACCTGCGCACTTTGCGGCGGATAATCATATGCTGCAATTCGCCACCCTGATGTTGCTGGGGGGGGCTGTCGGGAAATCGGCCCAGTTACCGTTACAAACCTGGCTGGCTGATGCAATGGCCGGACCGACGCCGGTATCTGCACTGATCCATGCGGCGACTATGGTCACCGCCGGAGTCTATCTGATTGCCCGCACCCATGGCCTGTTCCTGCTGACACCGGACGTTTTACATCTGGTGGGGATTATCGGTGCAATAACCCTGGTGCTGGCAGGCTTTGCGGCACTGGTACAAACCGATATCAAACGGGTACTGGCCTATTCGACCATGAGCCAGATTGGTTATATGTTCGTGGCGCTGGGGGTCCAGGCCTGGGATGCTGCCATTTTCCATCTGATGACCCATGCGTTCTTTAAGGCTCTGTTGTTCCTGTCCTCCGGTTCGGTGATCCTTGCCTGTCATCATGAACAGAACATTTTCAAGATGGGGGGATTACGTAAGAGCCTGCCGCTGGTCTATGCCTGTTTCCTGGTAGGCGGTGCCGCGTTGTCTGCGTTACCGGTGATCACCGCAGGTTTCTACAGTAAAGATGAAATTCTCTACGGTGCAATGAGCAGCGGCCACAATGCTTTACTGGCAGCCGGTCTGGCCGGGGCTTTCCTTACCTCCCTGTACACCTTCCGGATGATCTTTATTGTGTTCCACGGTGAAGAGAAAATTAAGGCTCATGCAGGAAAAGGGATCACTCACAGTTTACCGCTGCTGGTATTACTGGTGCTTTCGACTTTTGTCGGCGCATTAATCACACCACCGCTGGCTAACGTTCTGCCGCAGGGTAACGGTGCTGATGGCGGGAAAATGGCCCTGGAAATCGCGTCGGGGATTGTTGCCGTTGCCGGTCTTGTGATTGCCGGGTTGTTGTGGCTGGGTAAACGCCGGCTGGTGTCAGCGGTGGCAGCCAGTGCACCGGGACGCATTCTCTCTCGCTGGTGGTTCGCTGCCTGGGGTTTCGACTGGTTATATGACCTGTTATTTGTCAGACCTTATCGCGCCATTGCCTGGTTACTGAAATCGGACCCGTTAAATACGCTGATTGGCTTGCTGGCAGGCGGTTCGCGGCTGGCCAGTAAAGGTCTGGTAGTGAGCGAAAATGGTTATCTGCGCTGGTATGTCGCTTCAATGGGCATCGGTGCAGTTGTGGTGCTGGCGTTAATGCTGGTGGTTTGAGGTGAGCTGGCAGGGACATTATGTCATTCCTTCCATGCTTGATAAATTTTCGCGGGTCGCAGACACCCGCGGATCACTAAAAGGGAACCAAACGCCGTGTTACTACCTTGGCTAATTATAATCCCCTTCGTTGGCGGCTTCCTTTGCTGGCTGGCTGAACGTTTTGGTGTTAAAGCACCACGCTGGATAGCACTGTTAACAATGGGGTTAACACTGGCACTTTCCCTGCTGCTCTGGTCGCAGGGGGGGTATTCATTAACTCAGGCTGCGGGTATCCCGCAGTGGCAGTCTGAATTTTCGGTGCCCTGGATCCCGGCACTGGGTATCAGTTTCCATCTGGCGATTGACGGATTATCGCTGCTGATGGTGGTGCTGACCGGGTTACTCGGGACAATGGCAGTGCTCTGTTCCTGGAATGAAATTCAGAAATATCAGGGTTTCTTTTACCTGAATCTGATGTGGATCCTGGGCGGTGTGGTCGGTGTCTTCCTGTCGATGGATATGTTCCTGTTCTTCTTCTTCTGGGAACTGATGCTGGTACCGATGTATTTCCTGATTGCTTTGTGGGGACATAAAGCCTCAGATGGTAAAACGCGTATCTCAGCCGCCACAAAATTTTTCATTTATACCCAGGCGTCGGGTTTAGTGATGCTGATTGCCATCCTTGGCTTAGTGTTCGTACATTTCGATGCAACCGGAGTGCTGACGTTCAGCTATGAACAACTACTGAACACACCGATGTCTTACCCTGTGCAATATTTGCTGATGCTGGGTTTCTTTATCGCATTTGCGGTAAAAATGCCGGTGGTACCGCTGCATGGCTGGTTACCGGATGCCCATAGCCAGGCCCCGACAGCAGGCTCAGTCGATTTGGCGGGTATTCTGCTGAAAACAGCCGCTTATGGCTTATTACGTTTCAGTCTGCCGCTGTTTCCTCAGGCATCAGCCGAATTTGCCCCCATCGCGATGGGGCTGGGTTTACTGGGGATTTTCTACGGTGCCTGGATGGCATTTGCCCAGACGGATATTAAGCGTCTGATTGCTTACAGCTCTGTTTCTCATATGGGGTTTGTGCTGATAGCGATTTATACGGGCAGTATGCTGGCTTTCCAGGGCGCCGTGGTACAAATGATCGCTCACGGGTTATCTTCTGCAGCCCTGTTTATTCTGTGTGGTCAGTTGTATGAACGGTTACATACCCGTGATATGCGTCTGATGGGGGGACTGTGGTCAAGAATTAAATGGTTACCGGGGCTGTCGTTGTTTTTTGCGGCGGCTAACCTCGGGATGCCGGGCACCGGTAACTTTGTCGGTGAATTTATGATCCTGACTGGCAGTTTCCGGGTAGTGCCGGTGGTGATTATTATCGCCACCTTTGGTCTGGTATTCGCTTCCGTATACTCATTAATCATGATGCAGCGGGCATACTACGGTGCA
Organism: Tatumella sp. JGM94; assembly: GCF_018257595.1. NCBI lineage: Bacteria > Pseudomonadati > Pseudomonadota > Gammaproteobacteria > Enterobacterales > Erwiniaceae > Tatumella > Tatumella sp. JGM94. Next base: position 171,519 of record NZ_JAERJN010000002.1, read on the forward strand.
CCCAAATCTCTGACGCCGCTGCGGGGCATGTCTGCCCGTGAGTTTCTGATGATTCTGGTACTGGTGGTATTGCTGGTGCTGCTGGGGGTTTATCCGCAACCGATTCTCGATACCTCAAGTGCGGCCATGAGTAATATTCAACACTGGTTTACCGCTTCAACTTTAATAACAAGGCCATGATTAGCCATGACAATAACTACTGAACAATTGATTGCGCTTCTCCCCCTGTTAATCACCGGATTAACTGTGGTGGTGGTGATGCTGTCCATTGCATGGCGACGCAACCCGGTTGTGAACGCCACACTGACAGTCATTGGTCTTAACCTTGCGTTGTTATCTCTGTGGTTTGTTGGCCATAACGGAGCAACGGACGTGACCTCCCTGTTACGGGTGGACGGTTATTCGGTGTTCTACAGCGCATTGGTACTGATGGCGGGCTTAGCCACCTGTACCTTTGCGTTTCCATGGCTGAAATCTTTCCGGGATAATAGCGATGAGTTCTATCTGCTGCTGAGCATCGCGGTTCTGGGCGGGATAGTACTGGCCAGTGCAGATCATCTGGCGTCAATGTTTATCGGAGTGGAGTTGCTCTCCCTGCCGTTGTTCGGGCTGGTGGGGTATGCCTTCCGTCATAAACGGTCACTGGAAGCGGCACTGAAATATACGATTCTGTCGGCAGCGGCTTCGTCCTTTCTGCTATTCGGTATTGCGCTGGTGTATGCCGGCAGTGGTGATTTAACTTTTTCCGGGCTGGGAAGTCACCTGCTGGCGGCTGGTCTGAATTCACCTCTGATGCTGACCGGATTCGGGATGATCGTTATCGGTATTGGTTTCAAACTGTCACTGGTGCCTTTCCATCTCTGGACGCCGGATGTTTATCAGGGCGCCCCTGCTCCGGTCTCTGCGTTCCTGGCGACCGGCAGTAAAATTGCTATCTTTGCGGTGATAATGCGTTTGTTCCTTGAAACGCCATTAACCCATAGTGAAGGTATGCGGACTGCACTGGGATTCATTGCCTTTGCGTCTATTCTGTTCGGTAACCTGATGGCTATTGCTCAGAGCAATATTAAACGCCTGCTGGGGTATTCTTCGATTGCACATCTGGGATATTTGCTGGTGGCCTTAATTGCCGCAGGATCACAGCAATTATCTCTGGAAACCACCGGCGTTTATCTGGCAGGGTATCTGTTCAGCAGCCTTGGCGCTTTCGGGGTCGTCAGCCTGATGTCAGCAGCCGGTCAGGAGACAGATACGGACTCTCTGTATTCTTATCGCGGGTTATTCTGGCACCGGCCGGCATTGTCTGCCGTGATGGCAGTAATGATGCTGTCTCTGGCAGGGATCCCGTCGACCCTTGGCTTTATTGGTAAATTCTATGTGCTGGCATCGGCGATACACGGCCAGTTATGGTGGCTGGCGGGAGCCGTTGTTGCGGGGAGTGCTATCGGGCTGTATTACTACCTGCGGGTTACTGTCAGTCTGTTCCTGAGCGCTCCGGGGTTACATCACCGGGATACTACTGATGGCTGGGGCTATACTGCCGGCGGGGTAGTGATTCTGGTGTCCGGGATACTGGTGATGTTACTGGGTATTTTCCCGCAGCCGCTGATTTCGCTGGTAAAACTGGCACAACCGCTGATGTGAGTGACTTGTTTAGCCGCAGGGAATAACCACAAAGGCCATGCATCGCATGGTCTTTTTTTACTGTTAATCAGAACTGCCGGTGAAGACCGGCAGCGCGGGATGATGGGAAACGTTATGTCTGAAATTATCTGGAAAGATCTGCACCACAGTGAACTGACAGTCGCGACGCTTTATCAGCTACTGGCGCTGCGTAATCAGGTGTTTATTGTCGAACAATGCTGCCCCTATCAGGATATTGACGGGGAAGATGTGCAGGGAGATAACCGCCACTTACTGGGATTTGACGGCGATAAGCTGGCAGCCTGTGCCCGGGTGCTGGTACCGGCAGACAACCGGCAACCGCTGAGCATCGGCCGGGTGATTGTGGCGCCGTATGCCCGCGGACGAAAGCTGGGCCACCATTTACTAGAGAAAGTACTGGAAAGTTGTCAGAAGTATTATCCCCGACGGACAATCCGGTTATCGGCCCAGGCCCATCTGCAGTCGTTTTACAGGGCACAGGGTTTTGCCGCCTGCACTGAGGTTTATCAGGAAGACGGGATTGACCATATCGGTATGCTGCTTCAGGCGGGAGATACTCTGTAGCGGCGAAGCAGAGCTCCGCCGCCCTGAGGTTATCCGGCTGTCATCTGCCGGTCATCTACATATTTACGCTGGTCTGGTGCCGGCGGCACATACTGATACATCCAGGTTTCACTGAGGGTCTGTCCCTGACTTCTGAGGAACAGACGCATATTGACCGGATCGGTCGAATCACTGTCCGGATACCAGTCAAACAGGATCCGGTAGGCGTTCAGCGGCTCTACATACAGGATCTCAACCTGTTTAAAGGTACCGGAAGAAACAGTGATTACCGGCTCAATACCTTTAGGGGCGGCAGTTTTCAGGTCACCGCCGACAAAGTCGATAGCGAAACGGCGACACCAGGACTCAGGAAAATGTTCCCCGGGGGCCCAGCCTTCAGGAAATCCGCCGATACCGGTGCGGGTGGCCCCGACCCGGGCCAGTGAGCTTTCGACCGGCGGCAGTCCGCTCCAGTATAATTTATACTCAAAGCTGAGTTCGCTGCCTGCATCGACCGCGGCCTCCGGCCTCCAGAAGCAGACGATATTATCCAGCGTTTCCCCGGTCGTGGGGATTTCCATCAGATTGATGGCGCCTTTTCCCCATTTACCGATGGGCTCAACCCACAGACTCGGACGTTTGTCATACCAGCCAATAACATCCTGATAATCGTTAAAATCATGATCCAGCTGCAACAGTCCGAAGCCACGTGGGTTTTCATCGGTAAAACTGTTAAATGTCAGGCGCTGAGGATTATTCAGCGGCCGCGCAATCCATTCACCGTTACCGGTCCACATAGAGAGGCGATCCGAATCATGGATTTGCGGATGATAGGTGTTGCACATCCGGCGGTCATTAGTGCCGCAACTGAACATGCTGGTCATCGGCGCAATACCTAATTGCTCTATCGCTTTACGGGTATACAAACTGTTTTCGACCGTCATGACCACCCGTTTTTCTTCACAGTCGATAGTGAATTTAAACGCACCAGTGATGCTGGCACCATCCAGCAGGGCGTATACCACAAAACGGGTATCTTCCGGCTTCGGTGTTTCGAACCAGAATGCGGTGAAATCCGGGAACTCTTCATGGCTGGTAAAAGTATTAATCGCCACACCACGGGCCGACAACCCGTACTGATAGGTATCATCTACCGCACGGAAATAGCTGGCACCGAGGAATGCAACGATATCACGGCGGGCCAGTTCCGGTTTTTTGAAGACACGGAATCCGGCAAAACCGAGATCTGTTTTACCTGCCAGCTGTTTTACATCGACATGGGCATCGTTGTAGTTGAACAATTCAGGCCGGAAATGGACTTCCCGTGCCTCACGGTTATCAGGATCAACCGAGAACATTCTGATCCGTCGCTTAAACCCCATACCGGTGTGGAAAAACTGCACATCCAGCTGACGGTCAGGGATGTTGTTCCACAGTGAATGATTAGCATCATACTGAATGGCGTTATAGTCCTGTGGCGTCAGGTTCGCCAGTGTTTCAGGCAGCGGCCCCGGCGCCCCGGCCCAGGGCTGTTTTGCCAGTGCGGCGGCCTGCTGCTTAAGTTTTGCGAAATCGAATTTTCTGGCATTTCCGTCGGCGATACCGTCGGCAGCCCAGGCTGAATTTGCCAGCAGTGAAGATAACCCTGTCATTGTCCCGAGGGCGGAAACCGCCAGCGAGCCTTTCATAAACATTCTGCGATTCATACCGAAAACGTTATCCTTGGTTGTTCAGGTGTATGGTGGCTGCGGTAACCCTGTCACAGCAGATTATGCCAGTAAACGTTGTTCATTCACTACGACAGATCGCCACGGGTAAAATTCATTAATCAGAAATTTATCAGAATAATCAGAGAAACGATGCATTTTCCGCAGGGTTGCGGCAGTTATTTTATCGGCGGAAAGGCAGTCACTGAATATCGTTCTTGTAATAGCGTGCGGAGAGGACTTTAATAACTGACTGAATTTATGTTTACTTTTCCGGTCAGTGTGTCTGGCTGTCCGGGCCTGTTTCCGCTGTATGCGCAGGAGTTGCACGTTGAATATTGAAATGTTGTCGACCGGTGATGAAGTACTGTACGGACAGATTATTGATACCAATGCCGCCTGGCTGGCTGACCGGTTATTTACGCACGGACTGGTGATGACCCACCGTTCGACCGTCGGTGATCAACTGGGGCCGCTGGTGGAAGAATTGCAACAGCGCAGTCAGTATGCGGATATTCTGATTGTTAATGGCGGGCTGGGACCGACCAGTGATGATTTAAGTGCGCTGGCGGCAGCCATGGCCTGCGGGGTTGAACTTGAACTGAATCAGCAGTGGCTGCAACAGATAGAAGCCTTTTTTCGTCAACGGGGCAGGCCGATGGCGGCGTCTAACCGTAAACAGGCAGAAATTCCCCGTTATGCAGAGGTTATTGATAACCGGGTCGGTACCGCCTGTGGTTTTGCAGTAACACTGAATAAATGTCGTATTTTTTTTACTCCGGGGGTTCCTGCTGAGTTTAAGGTGATGGTGAATGAGCAGATTCTGCCGCGTCTGGCGGCGCAGTACAGCCTGCCTGCCGCCCCGGTTTGTCTGCGGCTGACAACGTTCGGTCGCGGAGAGAGTGAACTGGCCGAAGAGTTTGACCACCTGCCGTTGCCCGAGGGCGTCAGCCTGGGCTACCGTGCCGCGATGCCGATTGTCGAAATTAAGCTGACGGGGCCCGCCAGTGAACGTCAGCAGATGGAGAGCTGCTGGCAGCTTATCCGGCAGAAACTGGCTGACTGGACGCTGTTTGAAGGAACTGAAGGGTTGCCGGCATTACTGGCCCGTGAGCTTATGGGTCGTGATCTGCGGCTGGCTGTAAGTGAGGTTTTTACGGCCGGATTACTGCACTGGTCGCTGGCGGCGGCGGATGTTCCCCTCAGCGGCGGCGATCTTCCGCGGCCAGGCCGGGAAAGCTTAGGACAGCTGGCAGACCGGCTGCAACTGCTGGCTGAGTCTCAACAGGTGCCGCTGGCACTCGGGGTGAGTGAACTCAGTGACCAGTCATTAGGCATCTGCCTGGTGACACCACAGGAAATACGGGCGCAGGCCCTGACATTTACTACCCTGCGTCATTCGCAGGTCGCCCGGCAGGAGCTGATCAGTACCGTTGCCATGCATATGCTGTTGCGCTGGTTACAGGGGAAAAACAGTCATGGAAGCTATAGCTGGCTGGAAGTGACTGAGGTACTGAACCGGTGACGATATTTTCCGGGCAGGCCGGCGGGCGATTGTGCTGAAAGAGGCCTGCCGTGTGCGGCGGGCCTCTGAGTCTTTGCTGACTATTTTCTTCGCAGCTTTGCCTGCGTCACTGGCTGTGGAGCGTCGCGGGTTACAGATCCAGCTCTATATCACCGACCGGACGGCAGCAGCAGGGCAGTATTTCACCCTGTCCGACAAATGCCAGAGGTTTACTGCGGTAGCACACCTGGCCCTTACGCAGTCTGACCCTGCAGGAACCACAGTAACCTTCGCGACACTGATACTCGACCGGAAGCTGATGGGCCTCAAGGGCAGTGAGCAAATCAGGGTAGGTATTCTCAGCACATTCGAGCTGCCGCCCCGAACGGCTGAGCGTAATGACCTCTGGTTTATCCGGCATGGTTACAGCTGGAAGTCGTTAAAATCATCAGCACCGACTTCTGAGTCGATTTGGCCGACTAAATAAGAACTGACTTCCACTTCCTGCGGAGCGACCTGAACGTTATCTGATACCAGCCAGGAGTTAATCCATGGGATCGGGTTGGAGCGGGTCTGGAATGGCAGATCCAGCCCGACAGCCTGCATACGGATATTGGTAATATATTCAATATACTGGCACAGGATATCTTTGTTCAGACCAATCATTGAACCGTCACGGAACAGATATTCTGCCCATTCTTTTTCCTGAATAGCGGCTTTTTTGAACAGCTCATAACACTGTTGCTGACATTCCGCGGCGATCTCTTTCATTTCCGGGTCATCTTCCCCGCTGCGCATCAGGTTCAGCATATGCTGGGTACCTGTCAGGTGCAGGGCTTCATCGCGGGCAATCAGGCGGATAATTTTAGCATTACCTTCCATCAGTTCCCGTTCGGCGAAAGCAAAAGAGCAGGCGAAACTGACATAAAAACGGATAGCTTCGAGCGCATTTACGCTCATCAGACACAGATAAAGCTGTTTCTTCAGGTTACGCAGGCTGACAACGACCTCTTTACCGGCGACCTGGTGAGTACCTTCCCCCAGTAAGTGCCAGTAGCTGCTCATTTCGATTAAATCGTCATAATAGCCGGTAATATCTTCAGCACGCTTAAGGATTTGTTCATTAGTCACGATATCATCAAACACCAGTGCCGGGTCTGTGACAATGTTACGGATAATATGGGTGTAAGAACGTGAGTGGATCGTTTCGGAAAATGCCCAGGTTTCAATCCAGGTTTCCAGTTCAGGGATGGAGACTAACGGCAGCAACGCAACGTTAGGACTGCGGCCCTGGATAGAGTCCAGCAGAGTCTGATATTTCAGGTTGCTGATAAAGATATGTTTTTCGTGTTCAGGCAGTGACTGATAGTCAATTCTGTCACGGGCAACATCAACTTCTTCCGGACGCCAGAAAAAAGAGAGCTGTTTTTCGATCAGCTTTTCAAAAATATCATATTTTTGCTGGTCGTAACGGGCAACGTTGACGGACTGTCCGAAGAACATCGGTTCTTTTAACTGATCGTTTTTGTTTTGCGAGAATGTAGTGTAGGCCATCAGGAAACATCCGATAAATACTGGCTGACGTTTCAGCGGTTAAAAAGCTAAAGTCAGGGGCCGCCGCGGCGGCTCCTGACGGAAAGGGTTAAATCTTGCAGGCGCCGCCTTCACAGCCGTCGTCCGCCGGGGCCAGGTCATCCTGAGCATCTTCGGCACCGTCACGGGTGTTCTGGTAGTAAAGCGTTTTTACACCAAATTTATAGGCGGTCAGCAGATCTTTCAGTAACTGCTTCATCGGCACCTTGCCGTTAGCGAAACGGGAAGGGTCGTAGTTGGTATTGGCAGAAATCGACTGATCGACAAATTTCTGCATCACACCGACCAGCTGCAGATATCCGTCATTAGATGGCATTTCCCACAGCAGTTCATAGTTGTCTTTCAGGGTTTCATAGTCCGGTACGACCTGGCGCAGAATACCGTCTTTCGACGCTTTAATACTGACATGACCGCGCGGAGGTTCAATACCATTCGTGGCGTTAGAAATCTGCGAAGAGGTTTCTGACGGCATCAGCGCGGACAGGGTTGAGTTACGCAGACCGTGAGTTTTGATCGACTCGCGCAGGGACTCCCAGTCCAGATGCAGAGGCTCATCACAGATCGCATTCAGGTCAGCCTTATAAGTGTCGATCGGCAGTACTCCGGCGGCATAGGTGGTTTCATTAAACCACGGGCACGCACCCTGTTCTTTAGCCAGTTCATTTGAGGCTTTCAGCAGGTAGTACTGAATCGCTTCAAAGGTTTTATGCGTCAGGTTATTTGCACTGCCATCGGAATAACGTTTACCGTGTTTCGCCAGGTAGTAAGCAAAGTTGATCACACCTATCCCCAGGGTACGGCGTCCCATGGCCCCGCGTTGTGCTGCGGGGATCGGGTAGTCCTGGTAGTCCAGCAGGGCATCCAGCGCACGTACTGCCAGGATTGCCAGTTCTTCGAGTTCATCCAGGCTGTTAATGGCACCCAGGTTGAAGGCAGACAGCGTACAAAGGGCAATCTCGCCATTTTCGTCATTTACGTCATTCAGCGGCCGGGTTGGCAGCGCAATTTCCAGGCACAGGTTCGACTGACGGACCGGAGCAATGGCCGGATCAAACGGGCTATGGGTATTACAGTGATCAACGTTCTGAATATAAATACGGCCGGTAGACGCACGTTCCTGCATCATCAGGGAGAACAGTTCTACCGCTTTAATCCGCTGTTTACGGATGGTGCTGTCCTGCTCGTATTTTACGTACAGACGTTCGAATTCATTCTGGTCGGCAAAGAAGGCATCGTACAGACCCGGCACATCAGACGGGCTGAACAGGGTGATATCTTCCCCTTTCAGTAAACGCTGGTACATCAGCTTGTTGAGCTGTACGCCATAATCCATATGACGGACGCGGTTACCTTCGACACCGCGGTTATTTTTTAACACCAGCAGGCTTTCGACTTCCAGGTGCCATAATGGATAAAACAGGGTCGCTGCGCCGCCGCGAACGCCACCCTGAGAACAGGACTTAACCGCAGTCTGGAAATGCTTGTAAAAAGGAATACATCCCGTATGGAAGGCTTCGCCGCCACGGATCGGGCTGCCCAGCGCACGGATACGGCCAGCGTTAATACCAATACCGGCGCGCTGTGAGACATATTTCACAATCGCACTGGAAGTAGCATTAATGGAATCAAGACTGTCGCCGCATTCAATTAATACACAGGAGCTGAACTGGCGGGTCGGGGTACGCACACCGGCCATGATCGGCGTAGGTAACGAGATCTTAAAGGTCGATACCGCGTCATAAAAACGTCTGATGTAGTCGAGACGGGTGTCACGCGGATAGGCAGAGAACAGGCAAGCCGCAACCAGGATGTACAGGAACTGTGCACTCTCGTAAATATCACCGCTGACACGGTTCTGAACCAGGTATTTACCTTCCAGCTGTTTGACCGCAGCATAAGAGAAGGTCATGTCGCGCCAGTGGTCGATAAAGCTGTCCATCTGAGCAAACTCTTCTGCGGTGTAGTCTTCCAGCAGGTGTGGATCGTACTTACCGCGTTCAACCATTGACGTGACATGGTCAAACAGTGCCGGTGGTTCAAACTGTCCGTACGCTTTTTTACGCAGGTGGAAAATAGCCAGTCGGGCTGCCAGGTATTGGTAATCAGGCGCTTCGCGGGAAATCAGGTCCGCGGCTGCTTTGATAATGGTTTCATGAATATCGGAGGTTCTGATGCCGTCATAAAACTGAATGTGCGAGCGCAGCTCTACCTGTGAGACCGAGACATTGTGAAGACCTTCCGCTGCCCAGTCGAGTACCCGGTGTATTTTATCGAGATTGATTCGTTCCTGGCTTCCATCGCGTTTCGTAACGAGCAGACTTTGGTTCATGTCGCGTTTACCTATCTATGCATTAGTATCAGTGAGTTATATATTTCGTGTAGTTATGCACAGTATTCTCATTGTGAATAAAACTGTGGATAACCACTACATGTAGGGGGTGTCGATAAAATATATAACAAGATAGGCTGTATTTTAGTGACTTCCGCGGAGTTAACAAGTGCAAAAATAGGGCGTAATTTGACTTGTAATTTTTGTTTTTTTTCGTAGCCCGCATGATTAAAGGCACCATCTGATGTCAACATTTGGAAGAAAAAAATTCTTTTTATGATCGGTAGCCGATTTTTCATTCAGGGAGAACCGGGGAAGGCATTTACACTGACAAACGAAACGGTTCAGGAGACAGAGACTGCTTTATTTTCCGGCAGATTGGTTTTGTTCTTCTGCCGGAAGTTTTTTAAGCATAAAATGCCGGAGTCAGGATTTTTCCGGGCAGCTGGTATGTACCATATAGTTGACGTCGACACCATGACCGAGGCGGAAATGGCTGGTCAGCGGATTATAGTGCAGGCCGATCATGCCTTCTTCGCGTAACGGAGTTTCATCTACCCAGTTCAGCAGCTCCGCAGGACGGATAAACTTTTTAATATCGTGGGTGCCGCGCGGTACCATACGTAACAGATACTCTGCACCGAATACCGCCATCAGCCAGGCTTTAGGGTTGCGGTTGATGGTCGAGAAAAATACCTGCCCGCCGGGTTTCACCAGTCTGGCGCAGGCATGGACCACCGAACGCGGGTCTGGCACATGTTCCAGCATTTCCATACAGGTAACAACATCGTATTGTCCTGCAAATTCGCTGGCATGTTCTTCGACCGTACGCTGCACATAATCGACGCTGACGCCACTTTCCAGGGCATGCAGCCGGGCAACTTGTAAAGGTTCTGCTCCCATATCCAGACCGGTCACCTCAGCCCCTTCGCGGGCCATACTCTCGGCAAGGATCCCGCCGCCACAACCGACATCCAGGACTTTTTTGCCAAATAACCCGTGGCTGTTCTGGCTGATATAACCGAGACGCAACGGGTTAATACGGTGCAGAGGTTTGAATTCGCCTTCCAAATCCCACCAGCGGGAGGCGACTGCTTCAAATTTGGCAATCTCCTGATGGTCAACGTTCTGGTTTGACTGATTTTCCTGTGCAGGCATATTCATGGATTACGACTCCTGAAAAAATTTTACCGAGTATAAACACTTAATCGGCCAGCGGCACCCTTAGTCTGTGGATCTGCATAACTAATCTGATGCTGACGTGCACCGCAGGGTGGTACTGTGATATGATTCGCCGCCTGAATAGTCGGCAATATCTAGAGGGATATCGGCTCCATGAGCGACTTAGCAAGAGAAATCACACCGGTTAATATCGAGGAAGAATTAAAAAATTCTTATCTCGATTATGCCATGTCGGTCATCGTTGGCCGTGCGTTACCTGATGTGCGTGATGGCCTGAAACCAGTACACCGTCGTGTATTGTTTGCCATGAGCGAGTTAGGTAATGACTGGAACAAAGCCTACAAAAAATCTGCCCGTGTTGTCGGGGATGTGATCGGTAAATATCACCCGCACGGTGACTCCGCAGTCTATGAAACGATTGTCCGTATGGCACAGCCGTTTTCATTACGTTATATGCTGGTAGACGGGCAGGGTAACTTTGGTTCTATTGACGGTGACTCCGCCGCGGCGATGCGTTATACGGAAATCCGTATGGCAAAAATCGCCCATGAATTGCTGGCAGACCTGGACAAAGAAACGGTTGATTTTGTGCCTAACTATGATGGCACAGAACAAATTCCTGAAGTCATGCCGACAAAGATCCCTAACCTGCTGGTCAATGGTTCGTCAGGTATTGCCGTCGGCATGGCGACCAATATACCTCCGCACAACCTGAATGAAGTGATTAACGGTTGTCTGGCATTAATCGACGATGGCGATATTACCGTTGAAGGTCTGATGGAGCACATCCCCGGACCGGACTTCCCGACGGCAGCGATCATTAATGGTCGTCGTGGCATCGAAGAAGCATACCGTACCGGACGCGGGAAAATTTATATTCGCGGCCGTGGTGAAGTGGAAACAGACCCTAAAACCGGGCGTGAAACAATTATCGTCCACGAAATACCTTATCAGGTGAACAAAGCCCGGCTGATCGAAAAAATCGCGGAGCTGGTCAAAGAGAAGCGTATTGAGGGCATCAGTGCGTTGCGTGACGAGTCTGATAAAGACGGTATGCGTATTGTCATTGAAGTGAAACGTGATGCGGTCGGTGAAGTGGTGCTTAATAACCTCTATTCTCTGACCCAGTTACAGACGTCTTTCGGTATTAATATGGTGGCACTGCATCAGGGCCAGCCAAAAATTATGCCACTGAAAGATATTCTGGAAGCGTTTGTCCGTCACCGCCGTGAAGTGGTTACCCGTCGTACCATTTATGAACTGCGTAAAGCGCGTGACCGTGCTCATATTCTTGAAGGGCTGGCGATTGCTCTGGCGAACATTGATCCGGTGATCGAGATGATCCGCCGCGCACCTTCTCCGGCAGAAGCGAAGGCTGCACTGGTTGCTCAGGGCTGGGCGCTGGGTAACGTTGCCGTTATGCTGGAAAAAGCCGGCGATGATGCAGCGCGTCCGGAATGGCTGGAACCGGAGTATGGTATCCGTGACGGTGAGTATTACCTGACAGAACAACAGGCTCAGGCGATCCTCGACCTGCGTCTGCAAAAACTGACCGGTATGGAACATGAAAAACTGCTGGATGAGTACAAGCAGTTACTGAGTGAAATTGCCGGGCTGATCTTTATCCTGGAAGATGCTAATCGTCTGATGGATGTGATCCGTGAAGAACTGGTTGCGGTCCGTGAGCAGTTTGGTGACGCACGCCGCACGGAAATCACTGCCAATTCGGCTGATATTAACATCGAAGATTTGATCAGCCAGGAAGATGTGGTCGTTACTCTGTCGCACCAGGGATATGTAAAATATCAGCCCCTGACAGACTACGAAGCACAACGACGTGGTGGTAAAGGTAAATCCGCTGCCAGGATCAAAGAAGAAGACTTTATCGATCGCCTGCTGGTGGCGAATACCCATGATACCATCCTGTGCTTCTCCAGCCGTGGCCGTCTGTACTGGATGAAAGTGTATCAGTTACCGGAAGCCAGCCGTGGCGCCCGCGGACGTCCGATTGTTAACCTGCTGCCACTGGAAGCCAACGAGCGTATTACCGCGATCCTGCCGGTACGTGAGTATGCTGAAGGCCTGAATATCTTTATGGCAACCGCCAGCGGGACAGTGAAGAAAACGGCACTGACCGAATTCAGCCGCCCGCGCAGTGCCGGGATCATTGCGGTTAATCTGCGTGATGACGATGAGCTTATCGGTGTGGCTTTGACCGACGGTAATGATGAAGCAATGCTGTTCTCTGCTGCCGGTAAAGTGGTCCGTTTCTCCGAACAGGCCGTGCGGGCGATGGGGCGTACTGCTTCCGGGGTCCGCGGAATCAAACTGGCAGAAAATGATCGGGTGGTTTCACTGATTATTCCTCGTGAAGACGGGGCTATTCTGACGGTTACCCGTAATGGTTATGGTAAACGTACCGCTAACCAGCAGTACCCGACCAAATCCCGTGCCACCCAGGGGGTGATCTCCATCAAAGTGACGGAGCGTAATGGTCCGGTGATCGGTGCGGTACAGGTTGATGACAGTGACCAGATTATGATGATCACCGATGCCGGCACCCTGGTGAGAACCCGTGTCTCCGAAGTCAGTGTTGTGGGTCGTAACACCCAGGGCGTAATCCTGATCCGTACGGCTGACGATGAAAATGTTGTCGGTTTGCAGCGTGTTGCTGAACCGGTTGCTGAAGAAGAGCTGGATACAATTGATGGTTCGGTGGCCGAAGGCGATGATGATCTGCTTCAGGAACCTGAAACAGATGATGATACAGAGTCTGACGACGAATAATTTCCCTGCGTTCAGCAGATAGCAAAAGAGGCATCCCTGTGGTGCCTCTTTTTTATGTCTGTCTGCCGGTGCTTTCGGGGTGGCATCTCTGTAAAATTAAAATGTATGTGATAGTCTTAAGCCCGTCAGCGGTTGCTGTCACTTTGTACTGATGAGCCGGTTACCCCATTCATCGTTTTGTTCGTTCCGACTTACTGCAGTGAGTTTCCAGTGAAATATCTTGTCTCTTTTCGTACCACGCTACGGGTTTCTCGTTATCTGTTTCGCATACTGGCACTCTTGCTCTGGCTGCTGGGTGGGTTACTGAGCGCGTTTTACCTGCTGAATGTGTTACATGAAAAGGAATCGGATATCAGGGAACAGCTTTCCGGCAACTACAGTCTGGCCGGCTGGTATATCGCCCATTCCAATGAAGCGATGCGGGAACTGAAATACATTACCGAAGGGCAGTTAAATAATAGCCCCGATGATAACTCTTTTACCCTGAGCAGCAGCAAAAATTACTCGCCTCAGTTTTCACCGTTGTTCAGTGACGATGATTGCAGCAGCGTCGATACAGGCTGGCGGACTACGTTATCCACGCTGGGCGGTTTTTTGCATTACTGGGAAAGCCAGTATGTCTCATCTTATGAAATGAGCCGGATTTTTCTGCTGCATAATGGCAGTAATTGTCTGGCGACGTTTTCCTTTACAACCAGCGAAGTCAGCAGTGACTCCGGCATGAATTCCCTGCAGGAAAATGTGCTGAGATTTAATAACAGCTCTGCGGCAGAACAACGTAACCCTGTCTACTGGATCACGGCGGGGAATCAGCCGGGCGTCGGGGCATTTTATATGATGATGCCGGTGTATACGGGCAATCAGCAGGTCGCTTTGCTGAGCTTTGAACAAAACTTACGGCTGGATGAGCTGGTTACCCCGGGCAGTACCCCGGTGGCTACGTCGATTGTTAATGATGATGATCAGCTGGTGTTATCCACGGACAGCAGTATCAGCAGCCATAGTTTCGAATCGCTGCCCGACAGCCGGGAGTGGTTTGGCTATATTAATGGCTATAGCCAGTTAATACTGAAGCAGTCACTGTCACCGAGCCCTTTCAGTATTATCTATTCTCTGCCGACCGGTTTGCTGTTTAATCAGATGAAACTGATGATCATCAATGCCATTCTGCTGAACATTTTCAGCGCATTAATTCTTATTGCACTGACGATCATCTTTGAACGGCGGATGTTACTGCCAGCAGAAGATAATGCACTGCGTCTGGAGGAACATGAGCAGTTTAACCGGAAGATTGTAGCCTCTGCACCGGTCGGCATCTGTATCCTGCGGACCAGTGATGGCAGTAATATTCTGAGTAACGAACTGGCACATGACTATCTGACGCTGCTGACGGCCGAAGATAAACTGCGGCTGACAGAAATTATAGGCGGACAGCAGGTGAATTTTGTGGATGTGCTGACCGGCTCTAACACTAACCTGCAAATCAGTTTTGTCCATAGCCGTTACCGTAATGAAGATGTCGCTATCTGCGTACTGGTGGATGTCAGTGCCAGGATAAAAATGGAGCAGTCTCTGCAGGAAATGGCCGACTCAGCGGAACAGGCCAGCCAGTCAAAATCTATGTTCCTTGCTACCGTCAGCCATGAACTGCGTACGCCTCTGTACGGTATTATCGGTAATCTGGATTTACTGAAAACCCGCGAACTGCCGAAAAATTCAGACGCACTGGTCAGTGCGATGACGAACTCATCAGATCTTTTATTGAAGATCATTAACGATATTCTTGATTTTTCCAAGATTGAATCTGAACAGTTAAAAATTGAACCAGGGACATTCTCCCCCCATGAGATGATGGGACATATTATCTCTAACTACCTGTCCCTGGTGGTAAAAAAACGCCTGACCCTGTATTGCCTGATCGAACATGATATTCCGACCGCCCTGTTTGGCGATGCCATGCGCCTGCAGCAGGTTGTCTCTAATCTGCTCAGTAATGCGATTAAGTTTACCCATACCGGGGTTATCGTACTTCATGTTTATCAGCAACAGGGGTACCTGGCATTCAGGGTACGTGATACGGGGGTAGGGATACCCGCCCGCGATGTACTGCGTTTGTTTGACCCGTTCTTTCAGGTGGGGACCGGAGTACAACGTAATTTCCAGGGGACCGGACTGGGGCTGGCTATTTGTGAAAAACTGATCAATATGATGGATGGCGATATTGATGTGGAATCAGAACCGGGTATGGGCAGCCAGTTTACGGTGCGTCTGCCGGTATATCAGGGACTATGGACACCGGCAGCCAGTGATCTCAAAGGCAGGCGGATATATCTCTCCCTGAAAAACCGTTGTTTTGCCGATTATCTGCGACGCCAGTTACTGGCATTATCGGTGACGCTGCTGACCACAGAACAGCAGTTAACCCCGGAGGATATCTGGCTGACCGACTGTGACGATACTGCCGATATTGCCTGTAAAGCACGTATCTGTTTCAGCAGTGAGCACACGGATTTCCCGAGTGAAATCAGGCCAGGAGTATGGCTGATCACCACTTCGATGCCCCATGAGTTGCCGGAACTGTTGCGCCGCATTTACCGGCCGGTCAGTGAAGTGAAATTACTGACAGAGCAGACCCCGGATAATGGTGATAATAGTGCCAATGAAGATATTCTTATCCTGGTGGTGGACGATCATCCGATTAACCGGATGCTGTTGTCCGGCCAGTTGCACACCCTGGGATACCAGGTAAAAACGGCTCAGGATGGGGTGGATGCCCTGAACGTGATGAAACGCATTGATGCGGACATTGTGCTCAGTGATGTCAATATGCCGAATATGGATGGCTATACGCTGACACAGACCCTGCGTGAATCGGGCTATCAGCGGCCGGTGATCGGCGTCACAGCTAATGCACTGGCTGATGAGAAACAACGTTGTCTGGCGGCGGGAATGGATGACTGTTTATCAAAACCTGTCACATTACAGGAACTGAAAGTGAGCTTGCGCAGTTATACAGAGCAGGTCAGAAAGTCCCGCCCATCGCAGGCGTAACTGACGGGATTTTTCAGTACAGAGAACAGCAGCCTCTGCCACAGGGCGCGAGGCTGCTCAGATAATCAGTCTTTTGGTGGTGTTGCGCTGACAGAAGACAGATAGTTAAGCAGGGCAATATCGTTATCCACACCCAGCTTCATCATGGCAGATTTTTTCTGGCTACTGATGGTTTTAATACTACGGTTCAGTTTGCGGGCGATTTCTGTTACTAAAAAACCTTCAGCAAACAAGCGCAGTACTTCACTCTCTTTCGGTGACAGACGTTTGTCTCCGTAGCCACCGGCACTGATTTTTTCCAGTAACCGGGCAACAGATTCCGGAGTGTACTTCTTACCTTTCTGCAGGGCGGCCAGAGCTTTAGGTAAATCGGTGGGAGCACCTTGTTTCAGTACAATGCCTTCGATATCCAGGTCCAGTACCGAACTGAGAATCGCCGGGTTGTTGTTCATCGTCAGCACGATGATCGCCAAATCCGGATAATGACGTTTTATATACTTAATCAGAGTGATCCCATCGCCGTATTTATCACCCGGCATCGACAGGTCGGTGATCAGGACATTGGCTTCGAGCTTAGATAAGTTATTGATGAGTGTGGTTGAATCTTCGAACTCACCGACGACGTTAATCCAGTCTATCTGTTCCAGAGATTTACGGATCCCGAATAAAACAATCGGATGATCATCGGCAATAATTACGTTTAAGTTATCCATTTTTTTTAGCTACCTTACTGCAGCAGTGAGTTCACGTAGTGTTCGATATCACTGGTGGTATTTTTAATGTTTAAATCATCGCGCTCTTCAATCAAACGCTCCAACTGTTCACAGTATACTTTGCCATCCTGCAGGCCAAGCATCGCGAAAACGCCTTTCAGACGATGAGCAGTCAGGGCAAGCGCAGCATAATCGTTATCAGAAATTTCAAGATATAATTTTTCGACATCATCGGGCACTGTGTCCTTAAATATCTGAAAGTACTCGGGTTCTTTTAGCATATCGCCCGTGTTGCTCTCAGGAGCTTCCTCCGTCTCGTCCTTAGTCAGTTGTTTCTCAATCAGTAATAACAGCGCATCCAGAAATGCCTGGTTCAGATTATAATTCACCCGGTACTGTTGCGCATTAATCGCAGTATAACCCTGCTCTGAGCCGGTGATCAGCAGTGCCCATCCGCTCAGTCTGGCGGGCACATCAGTCAGCAGAAAATCATAGTCCTGACCCGGCACCCGATCGTCAGCTATCAGGCATTTTGCTCCCCAGAACTCTAACTGACGACTGACAATTTTATAGATATCATCAACCACCACATCCACCAATACTGTTATTCCATCCAGTATTTTTTCTTCCTGATCGATTCCCTGTTGCTGAACCGGCAGAGGCATCAACAGACTAAAATGGCTGCCGATACCGGGTTTAGAGATAATATCCAGCTTTCCGTTCAGGGTCTGGCAAAACTGGCGACAAAAAAACAAATCCATACTGTTTGATTTTTCATCATTGACCGTACTGACTTCTCCGCTGAACGGAAAATCGGCATTGGCTAATTCTGTCTTATTCAGACCCTGACCAGTATCTACAATATTTATCAATAGTCGATCAGTATGTTCCGGGCTTGCGCTGATCCTGACAGATATTTTACCCCAATGGGTCGTTCCGAAGGAGTACCAGAGTAGTGTCAGCAGAATTTCACGTAACAGGTTACGGTCACCGAGACGAATTTCGTCCGCAGGCCGTAAATTACTGACAATGATTTCCAGACCACGCTGGTTAATTGATGGCAGTAAAGTGCTCACTATGTCATCAATAAGTTGCTGGAGACAGAAAGGCTGCAGGTCTGCTGACCACTGCCGGTTTTCCAGCCGGGTCAGCAGAATAATATTGCCGGTCATCCGCACCAGATGTTCGCCTGAATCGATCAGTTGCTGCCAGCCGGGTTCATCCAGCTGGCCATGCAGGGAAGTCAGACGCTGCAGTAACCGGTGCAGAGGCTGGCGAAAAGCGTTACCGATATTTTCCAGTAACTGATGCCGCATCTGGTGGTTTTGATCGAGAATTTTCTGGGCGTGCTGTAGTTTTTTATTCACCAGGATCTCCCTGTCCTGGTTACGGATCATAAAGAAGCAGTATTGAGGGGAACACTGACTTTGCTGGTGTCTGACTTCGTAGACTTCATTGTTAACAGTTACCTGCAACACGCCACGATCACCGTCTGACAGCGTAATAATTTTCTGCAGGTTGAGATGAGGGATCAGCTGAGCGGCCTTTTCATTACTCACCACTTCCTGACGGGTATTGAAATCATAAATAAGGAAACCTATCGGCAGACTGTCTACCATTTCTTTATTCATCTGACGCAGTAAATCTGTTTCCGGATCAGGTGATTCTTCTGCCGGAGCAGGCACACGGCGCAGCCAGAAACTGCCGGCTACCGAGAGCATCAGTAATAGCAGCGACAGGGATAAAGTTAAAAAAGATCCCTGCAGAGCCTGATGCAGTAATACCATCACCGGCAGATGATAGGTAATAGTCATCGGTGAAGCATTTAACGGGGCGACCAGATCAACGGAGGTGGTCGCCAGATTCAGGCTGTCTGAGTTACGGGTATCATTATTACCGTTAAGGTTCTCTGTATTATGAAAAGTTAACCATTCCGGACGCAAATCACCGTTCAGTAAGTCATCCACCGGCAGGTCAAATGCCAGTACCGTGGCCAGGTGGCCCGGCTGGTTAAAGGTGGTTCTTAATGTGAAGTAGTAGTCATTACTGTTAGGTAAATGCCGCAGGCCGGAAAAACTTTCGCGCTCATCCAGGGTATTTGCCTGTTGCAGCATTTCTGCCCGGCGTGCGGAAACCAGTCCGGTAATGCTTTCACCGTTATAGCGGCTCAGCATATCTTTCAGTGGCAGAGTGGATATCATCGTCAGGCTGTTATCCTGGCCATTCAGGTAATACATTGACCAGGTATTTTTCTTTAATGCCCAGAAACTGTCCAGGAAATCGGTCGCACTGCGGGCGCTGGCGAGAGTATTACTGTCATGAGAGCCAAAAATCAGTGCTTCTGTTTTATGGCGATCTTGCGCCGGGGCGTAGACATCAGCCCGCAAGCGGGTTTCCTGCAGGGTGGCACTATCATCGTCGGCAGCATCATCAGCGGAGGTCTGATTACCGTATATTTGCCAGGTGGCAAACCGGTAGTTATCAATGCGCAGTTGTGTTGAGCGTGCAAAATTCTCTACCAGAGTCTGCTGGTGATGCAGTTGGGTACCCAGGCTGTCATAGATAACGCTGATGATAATAGCAATAACTATCACGTTGAAAAAAATAAGAAATTTAAGTAAATGACCTGACAGCGGCGAATTATTTTTTCCGGACATAAAAGTTTCTGAACCTGAGGTAATGTGGAATCGCTCCCACAAAAGATGGACTGTGACGATGGATATCAGCGAAGTACCGCACAGGGTAACCTGTTTTGCCGGGCTGATACCAGGCCACTGACTTATCCAGGTCCGTAATGGCAGACGCTATTGTGCGCTAAAAATATCCTCAATAGGTGAGGAAGTAAAGCTGCGTCCCGAAATAACTTACCGCTGATACGGGCACCGGCAATCGGCTCCTGACAAGCGCCAGCACGGATAACATCTTATAACTATCAGTACTGAACATCCTGAAGTCAGCTGCCGGTTATCAGGACGCTGATAAATTCTGTCGGCAGAAGCCGTGAGGCTGAAAAACCATCGTTAATCATGAGTAATATTAATCATTATTTAATTTCGTTAAGTGATATTTATCGCGCAGGATAATTATTAAAAGATATTAATTATTTGACCGGCGCAAAATAAGATGTCAGTCAGGGCAGGGGGGGAGTAATTATCAGACTGTTTTTTGGGCAAAAAAAACCGGACGCGAAGTCCGGCAGGGAATGTTAAGACAATAATCATTCGGGGTGAATGAAGGTAATAATAAAATAAATGATGATAGCAATTGACATTATATTCCCGTCACCCCGTTTTTATTTATCATTCAGTGCGGTTATTTTTAACATCAAAGCATTTACAAGAACATTTAACTCTTTGACAATTAGTGCCTAATTCTTTACCGGAATAATTTTTTTGTTGATTTAACCTTTAGTGCTCATTAATAGTGGTGCCTGGTTTGAAAAAGTTCCGCAAGGTTTACATTCTGAAATTATTTAGAAATAAATTGAAGCATTTTCGTCTGTTTAGTATCATTTTGCGGATAGATTATTTCTTATCCTGAATTAACATGACTTAAGAAAACACTTGCTTTACTTTTATATAATTTTCCTGAGTCAGTCTCTGACGTTACGGGTCCCACTCGAGGGTAATAACATGAAACTTCGCGTTCTTTCACTATTGGTACCGGCACTGCTCATGGCTGCAGGATCAGCCAGTGCAGCCGAAATTTATAATAAAGACGGTAACAAGTTAGACTTGTCTGGCAAAGTTGACGGCTTACACTACTTCTCAAAGGATAATGGCTCAGACGGTGATCAGTCATATATGCGTTTTGGTTTTAAAGGCGAAACGCAAATTTCAGATCAACTGACAGGATATGGTGCATGGGAATATCAGGTCGCCGTGAATAATGCTGAGTCCCAGGGCAGTGCTGACAACTATACCCGTTATGGTTTTGCCGGGCTGAAATTTGATAATGACGGTTCACTGGATTATGGCCGTAATTACGGTGTTGTGTATGATATTGCCAGCTGGACGGATGTACTGCCGGAATTTGGCGGCGATACCTACGGTTCGGATAACTTTATGTTCCAGCGTTCCAGCGGATTGCTGACTTACCGTAATTCAGACTTCTGGGGACTGATTAACGGCCTGAAGATTGCAGTGCAGTACCAGGGAAAAAATGGCAGTTCCAGTGAAACCGCCAATGGCCGTGATGTCTTAGGTCAGAACGGTGATGGCTGGGGTATGAGTGCCAGCTATGATCTTAGTCCGGACTTATCTCTGGGTGCGGCGATGTTCTCTTCCAACCGGACCACGGAACAGAATAACTATATCAGCGCTGATAAAAATCACATTCTGGGTAAAGGTAATAAAGCACAAGCCTATACAGGCGGTGTGAAATTCGACAACGGCGATGTTTATCTGGCGGCTATGTATACCCGTTCTTATAATGCGACCCGGTTTGGTAACAGCAGCGATTCAACCGCTTACGGTTATGCGGATAAAGCCGATAATCTGGAATTAGTTGCCCAGTACCAGTTTGACTTCGGTTTACGTCCGTCTCTGGCATTTATTTCTTCACGGGGTACCAGTGTGGAAAAATACGGTGCACAGAACCTGAAACGTTATGTGGATGTCGGCGCCACATATTACTTCAACAAAAATATGTCTACCTATGTTGACTATCAGATCAACCTGCTGAAAAACAACCAGTTCACTGAAGCGGCCAATATTAATACTGATAATATTGTTGCACTTGGTCTGGTATATCAGTTCTGATAAAAAACAGGCAGCGAATGTTATGTGCTGCCTGTTTCCTGTCGGGGTAGCCTGAATCCTCAGTACCTGTTGTCACTTTTCCCGCCACGGTTTAATGGGCGGGATAAGTGGCGATGGCTTCCTTCCAGAGCCGAGCCTGCCTGGGTAAAAACCGCGGACAATAACCATTGTGCCCATAACTGCTTTAGCTGCTGACCGATCGCCGAAAATTTCTTCATCTGCAGTACCTCATTATTACTTCACCGGTTATTCACTCTATTGACAGCAAAATTTATGCCAGCAGATAGCACGGATATTCACGGGGCCCGGCAGTCATTTTGTTAGTATAGCGCCTCATTTTGGTGCGTCTTTGCCCTGTGGTGGCTGGTGAACTTCCGGCTGAACCTGGCTTATAATTCCGGAAATAAATTTGATGAGAGTTCTTTGCTGCGGCACCGTACTACTGAGTATGGTACTCGCCCTGAGTGGTTGTGATAATGCAACGTCTTCCTCCGGTCAGAATCTGGTGATGGAAGGTAAAACCATGGGTACGGTCTGGCGTGTGACTGTCGCTGATGTACCTGCCTCACGCCGCAGTCAGTTACAGCAGGTTATTCAGCAACAGCTGGATAATGATGATCAGGAACTTTCAACCTGGAAAACTGACTCGGCACTGTCGCGTTTTAACCAATACACCGGCACCCGGCCCTGGCCGGTCAGCGAAGCGATGGCCGATATTGTTACCATGGCATTGCGTATCGGTGCCAAAACCGGCGGAGCAATGGATATTACGGTCGGGCCGCTGGTCAATTTATGGGGATTCGGTCCGGAAAAAATGCCGGCGCATACTCCTGCACAACAACAGATTGATCAGGCCAAAGCCCGGACGGGACTCAGACATCTCAAAGTCATTCAGACGGCGGATGGCCAGGCGTTACAAAAAGATCTTCCTGATTTATATGTTGATTTGTCAACCATGGGCGAAGGATATGCCACTGATCATCTTGCCCGTTTAATGGAATCTCAGGGAATTACTAACTACCTTGTTTCTGTCGGGGGGGCGTTGCTCTCGCGGGGGCATACGGCAGAAGGTAAACCCTGGCGAGTAGCCATTCAGAAGCCAACGGATCTGGAAAATGAAGCACAGGCAGTGGTGGATTTACAGGGGCATGGTATCAGTACTTCGGGTGATTACCGTAACTATTATGAGCTGGATGGTCAGCGTATCTCTCATATTATCGATCCTGCTACCGGCCGCCCGATTGAGCATAAACTGGCATCAGCAACTGTGATAGCCACCACTGCCGGAGAAGCTGATGGCTGGGATACAGGACTGATGGTTCTGGGGACGGAAAAAGCAAAAGCACTGGCCCTGAAACAGCATCTGGCTGTTTTTCTTATTACCCGTAACGGAGATAAATTTGAAAGCTGGGCCTCACCGTTGTTTAAATCATTTTTGCTTACTGAAGCAAAGTAACCTCTGCGGAGTAATAATAAACCATGCTGGATCTTTTTGAGGGCGACCCCCCGTGGCAGGAGGCACTGGCAGAAGACGCTGTCATCCTGCGGCGTTATGCCAGGCATGATGATCACTGGCTGTTCGACCAGATTATGGCGATTGCCAGCCAGCGTCCCTTTCAGCACCGGATTACCCCCGGCGGTTTTCGGATGTCGGTGGCGATGACCCATTGTGGCCTGTATGGCCGGCCCGCAGATGCTCATCCGATTAATGGCGGGTTGCTGATGCCTGATAACTTAAGAAAATACGCTATTACTACCGCCCTGAGTGCCGGTTTCACCGGCTTTCGGCCAGACTCCTGTCTGATGAACCGTTATGCTGTCGACAGCAAGTTATCGTTACATCAGGATAAAGACGAAAAGGATCTGCGTCAGCCGATTGTCTCTGTATCTCTCGGGCTGGCTGCGGTATTTCAATTCGGAGGCTTTGAACGCGGCGATCCGGTGACTAAAGTTATGCTGGAACACGGGGATGTCGTGGTCTGGGGGGGACGTTCCCGGCTGCGTTTTCACGGGATTTTACCCCTGAAACCAGGCTCACATCCCCTGACCGGAAAATACCGTTATAATATGACGTTTCGTTGTGCCGGGTAATGGTGTATCAGTGACTGATCCAGCTGAATACGCGTTGCCGGGTAATAGCATAGCTGACAGTAAAACAGCGGCCCTGGGGATAGTCCTGTGACAGAGTCTGTTTCAGCTGTAAACAGGCCGTCGAGTTCATTTCATCAATAGTCAGTAATCTTACCTGCAGGAAGTCGATATACTGACGGACTTCCGGCCATAATGCCTTATACAGACTCTCTTTCAGAGAAAATAGCAGGGTTACTGCCTGCTCCGGGGGTAACTGTACTGAAGCCAGCAGCTTCCCTTCTTCTTTATCCATCAGGATATCCCTGATCTGGCTGGTCGTATGGCGGTTCATCCACTGTTCCGTATCGTTTCCTGCCAGACGCTTTTGCGGGTCTGCCAGCAAAAATACCATTCCGCTGGTATGTGACAAGGATGCCGTCAGGGCCGGGGGCCAGCGGGGCGAACGATCAGGATTGTTGGTCAGTATAAAATTTTTAATACCGTAGCTGGCGGCAATTGATCTGACCAGCCAGCGGCTGGCCAGGTATTCTGCCTGGCGTTTACGGGCAGCCCCGCTGATGGCCATCGGGCAGGGAATATTATAGTGCTGGTACAGATGCGGACTGAAGGTTGCGCTATCAAAGGCAGCACAGGCCAGAACCGGAGATGACGCAGAAAAAGCCGCGCGACAGATAAACTGTCCGGCAGGCAGGACTAAATTTTCGGTAACGGCAGAAGGGAACTCAGCAGACATCAGCATAGTTATCCGGCTTAACCGGCTCCGGGAATAAAATCAGGCCGGCGGATTCAGCCGGCAGCAGAATTATAGCGTGCCGGAGCGAAAATAACGTAGCGGATAACGCTGTTGCCCCGCAGAGTCGAAATTATCTGCACTCAGCCATTGTGTAAATGCTGATCGCAATCCGGGCCATTCCTCGTCGGTTACGGAAAACCATGCAGTATCGCGGTTGCGTCCTTTATACACCATCGCCTGACGGAATATACCTTCAAAACGGAATCCCAGCCTGAGTGCTGCATTGCGTGAAGGTGTATTCAGGCTGTCGCATTTCCATTCATAACGACGATAACCCAGAGTGTCAAATGCGTAGCGCATCAGTAAATACTGTGCTTCTGTAGAAAGCGGAGTACGTTGCAGTTTTGGTGAAAACATAACATGTCCGGCTTCTGCCACGCCATTAGCCGTATCGATTCTCATCAGTGACAAGCTGCCTGTGGCTTTACCGGTAGCGTTATCAATAACAGCAAAATGGAATGGATCGCGGCTGTTAGCAGCGGCGCGAATATATTCATGAAAGTGCTGCCGCGAGGTAAAGGGGCCTGAAAACATATATGTCCATAAAGATTCACCGCCTGTTTCACACTGTAGTGCCTGACAGAGATCCTGTTCATGGCGCTGGCTGTCTAACGGCTGTAACTGGCAATAGTGGCCCGTCAGTGTTACTGCTTCAGGGAGCTTTGCGGGTTGCCAGGTATCCACTGGCAGGCCGATGGGTTGTCCGAACTTATTGATTCTGTCAGTCATTGTTCTTTTCCTGTCAGTCAGTGGCGTGGAAAACCTACTATAAGTGTCAGCCTGATTCCGGTGGAACAATATTTCCGGGCTGAAGTGTGAAATATCTTTTCTGTCAGTACAGAGCCCGGGGGAGGGTGATACACTGCCGGGCAGGCAGCCGGACAATCTGGCAGAAAACCGATATTCCGGATCGACACCATGACCCTTGATGATATGCGTATTTTTGTCGCCATTGTAAATACCGGCAGCTTCACCGCAGCGGCAGACCGGCTGATGTTATCAAAACAGTTTGTCAGCCGGCGGATCGGTGCATTGGAAACCGGTCTGGCCGCGCAGCTACTGGTACGTAATACCCGCAGTTTATCAGTGACTGATGCCGGACAGGTATTTTTTCAACATGCCAGCCGTATTCTTGATGAAGTCCGTCAGGCTGAAGATGCGATATCGCTACGCCAGAGTCAGCTGGTGGGAAATTTCAAGATCAGTCTGCCACACACCTACGGGTTGCGGCATATTGCCCCTTTGCTTACCCGTTTTCAGCATCAGCATTTGTCAGTCAGTCTGCATATCGAAATTAATGACCGGTTTGTCGATCTGATCGGCGAAGGTTTCGATATGGTATTACGGATTGGCGCACTGGCTGATTCCAGCATGATTGCCCGTCAACTGGGGATATTGCCGATGGTTATCTGCGGCAGTCCTGACTACCTGCAACAGACGGGTATACCCTTACTTCCCGCCGATCTCAGCCGTCACCGTTGTTTGCGATACGGTACCGCAGGGCCATCGGGCTGGAACCTGCTGGTTGAGGGGAAGAGCCGTTTCTTTGCGATAAACGGCCCGGTATCAAGTAATAACGGGGAAGTACTCAGAGAGTCTGCAGAAGCAGGGTTAGGGCTGGTATTATTACCCCGCTTTATTGTTAATGACGCGATTAATGCAGGCAGACTGCTTCCGGTGTTAGCCGATTTTACCCCGCAGGGGTTATCACTGAACGCCATCTATCCCGGTCATCGTCAGCACAACCCGGTAATCCGTGCATTACTGGCATTTATCAGCCCGCATATTACTGCCAGCCACCCTTCCGGTGAGCAGAACGGTATTCTCCCGGCCTGAAAGCACAGGCAGCCTGTGGCAGGCAATCTATCTTCTTATAATTCTCTGCTCAACTTATTCAAAAATACTGATGATTATTGTCCGGGGGATATTTATCCTGATTTTCACCGATAGTTTATCAGTGAATTTATTAACGTGTTGTTTTAGAAGGTAATATATTTAATTCCTGTTTGCTGACTGACGAATTGTACTGTTCATGTTAGCCGGCCCGGCAGTTTTTCCAGCCCTTATTGTCACCTGAGGAGGGACAGTGATTATCAATCTGCTGTGTTGATGTTCAATATGGTTGATGTAATATCAGTGCACCAGAGAACACGGAACGATCCTGAGCCTGCCTTCTCTTTATTTCATGTAAGAAACGTAATAATTTCAATACTTATCAATATACTTTCCGCAGCGGAGAGCCGCGGTATAAGCAATTAACCCTGAGGTAATTAATATGCAATATCTGTCTTTGGAAAAATATCGTGATGCTCTTCTGTTACTGACTCGTATTTTACTGATGCTGTTGTTTGTCATTTTTGGCTGGGAAAAGCTGGCGGGTTTTGAAGCGACTATCGGTTATATGGCATCAGTGGGTGCGCCTTTACCTGCTGTCGCAGCGGTAGTTGCGGTGGTCGTTGAACTGGTTTTTGGTGTTCTGATTATTGCTGGTTATTACACCCGCCCGCTGGCGATAGTGCTGGCCGTTTATACTGTTGCAACAGGCCTGATGGGGCATCAGTACTGGCATATGACAGGAATGGCGCAGTATGGTGCCATGATTAACTTCTATAAAAACATCAGTATTGCCGGTGGTTTCCTGGCACTGGCGCTGACCGGCCCGGGCAGATACTCCATTGACCGTAAATAAGCGGGCAGCCTTCTGAAATGCCGGGGGGAATCCCCGGTTTTTTACCGGCAGCCGTAACAGACGATATTGTAGCGGACTTTTCAGGCTGAGCGGTCCGGAGTGTATTGCTGTCGCCAGTAAAAATATCAGTATTCGTTTACCAGCCACATATCCGACTCATCAAACATCTCTTCCAGCATCCGGTTAAGTTTTTCCCGGTCACTCTTACTGGCATCGCTGTTCAGTCCGTTGGTCTGCATCGGTTTTACTCTGACCTCAGCTTCCGGGAAAATACGTTGTACACGGCGGGTAAGTTCTTCCAGGATAATCTCTCTGGCATTTTCCAGACCGGCGACATTGCGTTTATCGTACACTAATTCTACAAACATGATGGCGGCACTCATTACTGGTTATATAACCAGTAATTTAGCAGTTAACCCGCGGGGACGCAGCATTTTTTTGCGATATAACGCATTTTTTGCGTCGTTGTCGGCGATTATCTTTGAATCGTTCCGTTGTCCGCAAATACGATACAGTCGCGACCCTCTCGTTTGGCACGGTAAAGGGCTTCATCCGCGTAAATCAGTGCAGAAGTGAAGTTTTCGTTGCGTCCTTTAGATGCCACTCCGGCGCTGATAGTGATTTTGATATCGTTATTATAATCAATGGACAGCGATTTTTTTACCCTGCTGATAACCTGATTAGCGTCAACGTTATCTTTAATGATCAGGCAAAACTCTTCCCCCCCCGACCTGGCGACAGAAACGTTTTCGTCTCTGAACTCACTGAGCGCCAGACCGACAGAAATCAGCACTTTGTCACCCATTTTATGGCCAAAGGAATCATTGATACGTTTAAAATGGTCAATATCAAGGATACATACCGTCGCTGCTTTTTTCTCCAATTCCCTGAGAGTAAAGTTTAACGCTCTTCGGTTTGGCAGTCCGGTCAGTTCGTCGGTTAAAGACAGGTTAACGGCGGATTTATAGTTAAAGTTTATGAAGGAAATAAACTCGTTAAATGAGGTAATAATAAGCAAAATGGCCGGAATAAACACAACAGAGACAATGACCAGTGAACAGCGGGCAGATAATATATCGAGGCCGGTGAGCAAAATAACCAGCAGGCAGTTAAATATAATAAATAACCCGGTTCTGAATAACGCTACGTATCTCTCATAAGGCTGGGTCCGCAGAGATTTGGATAAAAACCAGGCAATCATTACCGCCGTGATAAAATCAATATAAAAATAGCTTTCGATGTCTGACAGAGCTGTGGTTGCTGCGGCCAGCACGATAATCCCTGCCAGGGTCAGCAGGGTATACGTCAGGAAAGAGAAATACAGTAACCGGCCCGGCTTTCCTTTGAAATCTATTAAGGTGTCATTATTTTTCATATTCATGGTTACCTCCCGAATCTGCGGCAACGTTAACTTACTGGTTAATGGAATAAGTGGTTTTCGGCCTCTGATTCTCTGCTGATGACTTTGCTTGCAGCTGTGATTATCCGCACCAGATGCTGAACGTTACACACGGACAGCAGAGCTGCGTATAAGAATGGCGGTAACTGTTTTGATACAGGAAGGAGGGCTCGCGGGCCGCTGAGACACGGCATGGATATTACTACGGAAACAGACAACAAAAAACCCGTAAACTCAGTGAGAATACGGGTTTTTGCGGGGTTTCCATCAGTAACCGGTACTAACAGAATAATGATTTGGTCGGCACGAGAGGATTTGAACCTCCGACCCCTGACACCCCATGACAGTGCGCTACCAGGCTGCGCTACGTGCCGATACTGTTGCCACCACATAGTACGGATAATTTTGCAGATTGCAATATCCGGTTATGCTAACTGACTCATTAATAATCAGTTTGCGATAAAGCGCTTTTCTTCTGTCAGCACCTGTAATAACAGTCCCAGTTCAGGGCGCTGATTTTTCAGTTCGTTGCCAGCTGTGTCATAAGTGGTGTAATTACCTTGATTATCCAGTACCAGCGTTGATGCCGGGGTGGTAATAATCAGCCGGTTACTGTCATCACTGCCGGTCACCCACTGATGCTGCTGCTGTGGACTGAAAAGATCCTCACCCTGAGAATAGTCTTCCGGCGAGGTGGTTACATGCAGTAATCTTTGCATCAGGGTTGTCATGACGTCCTGATGGTCGGTCAGATTAGTGACTGACTGTGCGGGTGTCGATGGCCAGTGGACCACCAGGGGGACCTGCAGCAACTGACGATCCTGGTTATTGTTACTGTCGGTCAGGGACATACCGTGGCGTGCAGTAATAATAACTACGGTATTATCCAGTTCCCCGCTTTTTTTCAGCTGGGAGAGTATCTCTCCAATCTGCTGGTCGGTGGCTTTAGCCGAATTCAGGTAATTTTTCTGACGTGCATTATCACTATTGCCGTCATCATTGATGCCATCCAGCGACACCCAGGAGAACCAGGGGGTGGCAGAATGCTGTTGTTTCTGTAGCCAGTCCTGCCATTGTGAAACGGTCTGCTGGTCTGTCTGTGGCCTGGCCGCCGGCAATGAGTAATCTGCCAGTAATGCCTGGCGATAGAGTGACTGGCTGAAACCATCAGAAGAAAACAGACCAAACTGATAACCGCGGCTGTTCAGTGCACTGAGCAACGCTGACGGCGTGCGGGTTGCCAGAATACCATTCATATAGCTGGAGGAGATACCGTAAAATAGGCCAAACAGTCCGTTTTCATCGGTGGTGCCGGAGCTGAAATGGTTGGTGAAACGCACATTCTGGCTGGCAAATTCATTCAGTGCAGGGAAGTCACTGGCTACCGTCGTTTCATTAATAGCATTGACGGTAATCAATAACAGATTATGGTGGGTGCTGCTCTGCCGGAAACTGATATCACTTAACGGATAAGCAACCGAGACGGCATCCGGGTCACCCTGCTGTATCAGACGGCGCTGATATTCCTGCGGGTCAAGTAAACCATGTTTTTCCAGAAAGCGGCGTGCAGTCATCGGATAGGATAACGGCAGGTTTGCCCGCTGCATGGTGATGGGACGGTAAAAATTGGCATCCGCCCAGATATACATCAGGTGGCTGGAAAAGAAGGCGACAATAAACAGTATCGCCAGCGGTTTACCGAAATTACGCCGGTTCAGGCTGCGTAATTTCTGCCAGCTCCAGGTGGCGAAAAGAATCTCCACCAGAAAGATCAGCGGTACGGCAATAAACATTAACTGCCAGTCGCGGGTCATTTCACTCTGCTGGGGATTGACGACCAGATCCCAGACCACGGGATTCAGATGAAGATGAAAACGATTGAAGACTTCACTATCGACCAGCAGTAACGTCAGCCCGCTGGTCGCCAGTATTGCCGACAGTGCCCGCAGCAGCCGCTGCGACATCACGACAAACGTCAGCGGAAATATCACCAGTAAATAGGCGGCAAATACCAGAAAACTGAAATGCCCGATCCAGCTACAGTAAGCATAAATTCTGCCCGCCAGCGAGGCCGGCCAGTCGGTGACCAGCAGATAACGGCTACCGAGAATGAGTGCAAAAAAGATATTAAACAGGGCAAACCAGTGGCCCCAGCTAATCATCTGAGAGACTTTTTCCCTGTAGCGCTGCTGGTTGTTTACCATATTGATCGGGTCATATCTTTAGTGTGCATGATCTTCGCGTACCGAAGCCTGCAGGGCTTCCGCGAAGGTACGGGCGATCGAGCGGCGTTGTGCCGGTGCAACGCTGGAGTTAATCAGATTCGTCACCATATTGCCTAACACCATCAGGGAAAGGTCGGTCGGGGCCTGATCTTTTTCCAGCACTTCTGCCAGTTGGGCGAGGAGTTGTTCCACGCGATCGTCACTATATCGGGATGATTGAGGCATAATATCAGTTTGCTAAGTCGTAAAAGGCGGACATTCTACTGCAAACGCCACTTTTTTTCTGCAATTTTATTGTCTGTTTAACTTAATAATCCGCGCATTTTTGTTAAATACTGTTGTAGCGTATTGTGGCCCGGTTTTCACGATTTTCCTGCACCATCGTTTTCTGGTCACCCTGCAGCTTAAATGCGGATTAGCATTGAAAGACGGGCAGGGCAATGGTTGAATACGCACCTGATTGAGAAGGAGAGTCTACCATGAGTCTGGATATTGACCAGATTGTCGTCCATCAGTTGATTAAACGTGGTGAAGATCAACTGGAGCTGGTGTTACGCGATTCATTACTGACAGCCAGCGAAGCCGTTGCTGATATGCTGGAAGAGCTACATCGTGTCTACAGTGCTAAAAATAAAGCCTATGGTCTGTTTAATGAAGACAGTGAACTTGCTGACACATTACGTGAATGCCGTAAGGGTTCTCAGGATTTTTTAGCCTTCAGCCGTGCGGCCACCGGACGTTTACGTGATGAACTGGCGAAATATCCTTTTGCCGATGGCGGTGTAGTGTTGTTTGCCCGTTACCGTTACCTGGCGACAGAATATCTTCTGATTTCAGTACTTAACAGCCAGAGCAGTATGCGGATTAACGAAACACTGGATATCAGTACCACCCACTATCTTGACATTAACCATGCGGATATTGTGGCAAGGATCGACCTGACCGAATGGGAAACCCGGCCTGAATCATTACGCTACCTGACCTTTTTACGGGGGCGTGTTGGCCGTAAAGTCTCTGATTTCTTTATGGATTTCCTCGGGGCCAGTGTCGGGCTGGACACCAAAGCACAGAACCGCAGCCTGTTGCAGGCAGTGGACGATTATTGTGAAGACGCCAGCCTGGGAAAACAGCAACGACAGGAATACCGTCAGCAGGTTTACAGCTACTGTAACCAGCAGCTGCAAGCCGGGGAAGAAATTACAGTTCAGGAACTGTCTGGCGAACTGCCAGCGATGGGCGATAAAAGTTTTGAAACCTTTACCCGCGAGCAGGAGTATTCGCTGGAAGAGAGTTTCCCTGCCGATCGCAGTACCCTGCGGCAGTTAACTAAATTTTCCGGCAGTGGCGGCGGCCTGACACTCAGCTTTGATGCGATGTTACTGGGTGAGCGTATTTTCTGGGATCCGGCAACGGATACGCTGACCATCAAAGGAACGCCACCGAATTTGCGTGATCAGCTGCAACGCCGTACCGGAGAAAACAATAAATAACTGTCTAAAAACGCGCGATTACGCGTCATATTTGTCAGTTAACCGTCAGAAAGAAGCCGTAACCTGCCGTGTTGCGGTCTCTTTTTCCCGCACTCTGTCTTCTGCCCTCTGTGGCAGCTTTCCGCTGACCCCGGAATCAGGCTGGCGGGTTGATGGTAAGTTGCGGAACAACGTTTGCGGTCAGCAACGGTGGGGCAGGGGCTCAGACCCCGGAGAATACTGGCTGAGCAAACGGAGACACGGCTGCGTCGCCTGACTTAGCAGCATAAAAAAATCCGCAACCTTGTAAAAGATTGCGGATTTTTATACAACCGCCTGATCGTTTAACCGTTAATGTCAGCTCTGACAGATCGGTATTACCCGGCGTTTTTTACTGACTGATCGGGCAATTACGCGCGAACGAAGTCGATGTGTTGCAGTTTTGGCTTGAACGGGTGACGCTGAACAGCCTGAACTTTAACTTTAGTTTCTTTACCGGCAACAACCAGGGTCAGAACTTCAGAATAGAACTCAGGGTTGGTCTGCATGTTGATAACAACATCATGGTCCAGTTCGATAGCGACAGCTGCTTCGTTTCCGCCATAGATGATAGCCGGAAATTTGTTAGCTGTACGACGCAGGCGGCGGCTCGCACCCTTACCCTGCTCTTTACGTTCTTCTGCGTTGATAGTGAACATCTTAATTTCTCTTTGTAATTCTGCTACAGGCGACCCAGCAACAGAAGGTTATCTTGAATGTACTTTTACCGAATGTAAAAGTGCGCGGCATTATAGCCGCTTCCCCTGTGGCGGGCAAATAAATTCAGCGGTTTCCCGCCATCAGCGTAACTGATTCGCTTTACGGTAGCGCCCCTGATAATCAAATACTTTATGGCGGATTTGCCAGAAATGACCTTTTTTACGGGCAACAATAAAATCAGGATAACGGAAAGCATCGCTCAGGGCAGGCAAATCAACCGCATGTTGCCAGCTTAGGGGAGTGCCGGGGGCTTTATGGTGGTGGCGTATAAACAGTAATTCGAAAATATGTCTCTGTGCGGCGGTGTGCAAACGGAACAGTTCGCTGACTTCGCTGCCATCTTCATCATAGTAAATAACCTTTAGCCATTCACCCCGGCTGTCCTGCCCTGTATGTAATGTCATTCCCGCACAACGCAGGACCATGGCATCTTTGAGCCTGAGTGCCGCTTTCAGCATATCGTCGGGGTCAGCCAGAATACCCTGGCACTGATGACATACCCGGGCCGCAATATCATTCTCTGCATTACACCGGGGGCAGGATTTGAAGCGGAAGCGAAAATCACACTGCTGGCGTGGCTGATCAGGGGCTTCAATAATCCCCTGACAGCGCCGGCCAAAATGTTCGGTAATCGTGCCATCGGAGGTTGTTTTTCCCCAGAAAGTATTGGCAAAACCGCAGGCAGGGCAGAACACCTGCACTGGCTGGTTATCAGCGGAGCCTTTCGGACTGCCAATTTCAGGGCTGAACAGGTCATGAGGATTACCGGCATAATCGAGGATCAGACAATCTTTTTTGTTTTGTGACAGGCGCAGGCCACGCCCGACAATTTGCTGATACAGACTGACAGATTCTGTCGGGCGCAGTATCGCAATGACATCGACATGGGGGGCATCGAATCCGGTGGTCAGTACCGAAACATTGACCAGATATTTGATCTGTTGTTGCTTAAATGCCTGTAATGTTTTATCGCGCTCTTTTGCCGGGGTATCTCCACTGATCAGGGCACTCTGTTCCGGCAATAAACCGAGGATCTCTTTGGCATGCATCACTGTTGAAGCAAAAATCATCACCCCCAGCCGCTCTTCCGACAGTTCGATAATCTGGCGGATAATGGCCGGCGTCACCCGGCGTTGCTGTTGCAGCTGTTTATCCATCTCCCGTTCACTGAACAGCCCCTGATTAGCGGCATATAAAGCCGAGAAATCATAGTGCACCACCGGCATATCCAGCCGCTGTGGTTCAACCAGATAACCATTTTTGATCATGTATCGCAGGGGCAGTTCGTAGATACACTCATAGAACATAGCCTGTGCATCACCGCGAACCATCCCGTGGTAATGAAGGTGATAGATCCAGCCTTTCCCCAGCCGGAAAGGGGTGGCTGTCAGTCCCAGTAGCTTCAGATCCGGACGCCGCTGCCGCAAAAAGCTAAAGATAGTCTGATACTGACTGTCTGTATCATCGGCGATCCGGTGGCATTCATCGACAATCACCAGAGAAAATTCAGCATCAAAGGCATCAAGGTTGCGGGCAACGGATTGCACACTGCCGAAAACTACTTTCTGCCGGCTCTTTTTTTGCTGCAGGCCGGCAGAAAAAATATCGGCCGTCAGGCCGAGCGCCTGATATTTTGCATGGTTTTGCGCCACCAGTTCTTTAACATGAGCCAGCACCAGTACCCGTCCGCGGGCTTTACGGGCCAGTTCGGCAATCACCAGGCTTTTCCCCGCGCCGGTAGGCAGTACGATCACCGCAGGTTGCGAATGGTGGCGAAAATAGCGGATAGCTGCATCAACCGCTTCCTGCTGATAAGGGCGCAGAGTAAAAGACATAAACATCACTTTTTAAAAGGAGTATACAATCGACGATATATCGTCACTGACAGCCAGCTCAGGTTCACGTTATACTGGAAGACTGAACATGACGATAAGCGTCATTGTATTTTCCCTTCGCTGCTACAGGCAAAAAGAAATTCATGCGACTCGATAAATTCATCTCTCAACAACTGGAAATAAGCCGGGCCATTGCCTCACGTGAAATTCGTGCACAGAAAGTCACTGTGGATGGCGAGATTGTTAAGGACAGCGCTTTCAAAATTAAACCGGAACATCAGGTCGAATATGAAGGTAACAGCCTGCAACAACAATCCGGGCCCCGTTATTTTATGCTTAACAAGCCGCAGGGTTATGTATGCGCGACAGAAGATGAAGATCACCCGACAATTCTCTACTTTCTGGAAGAGCCAATGGCATGGAAACTTCATGCAGCAGGGCGGCTGGATATCGATACCACCGGGCTGGTATTACTGACCGATGATGGCCAATGGTCACACCGTATCACCTCTCCTCGTCATCATTGCCAGAAAACATATCATGTTACTCTGGAAAATCCGCTGGATGCACAGGCGGCAGAGCAGTTTAAGAAAGGCATTGAATTACGCGGGGATAAACAACCGACTAAGCCCGCTTCACTGGAAATACTGACACCGACGGAAGTCTTGCTGACCATCAGTGAGGGGCGTTACCACCAGGTAAAACGTATGTTTGCTGCCACAGGGAATCATGTGGTTGCCCTGCATCGTCAGCGAATTGGTGACATCGTTCTGGATGACACTCTTGAACCCGGTGAGTATCGTGAATTAAGTCGTGAGGAAATTGACAGTGCAGGCTTACCTGCAGAATTGCAGCGAAAATAATCAGGCTGATAGTCCCCTGTGCGGAGAGAGAAATTGAGGCTGATAGTTATTCTGGGTTTGCTGGCAATGCTGATGCCATTGTCTATCGACATGTATCTTCCTGCGATGCCACAGATTGCCAGCGAATTTCTGGCACCTTCCGGTCAGGTTCAGATGACGCTGAACGCCTATATTCTGGGTTTTGCCGTCGGACAACTGTTTTACGGGCCATTATCTGACAGCCTTGGCCGTAAAGCGGTGCTGTTACCCGGGGTACTGATATTTATTCTTGCCGCTGCCGGGTGCGCCATGGCGGGGACGATTGACCACCTGATCTGGATGCGACTGGTGCATGGTCTTGCGGCAGCATCGGCCGGGGTGGTAATCAATGCCATTATCCGGGACAGCTACTCCAGTGCAGATTTCTCACGTATGATGTCGATTATGATGCTGATTACCACCCTGGCTCCCCTGATGGCACCTATCCTCGGGGGCTGGTTACTGCTGGCCGGAAACTGGCAGTCCATCTTCTGGGCACTGGCGATTGCGGCAACTGTCGGTTTTTTGCTGGTAATTTTTGGGATCAGCGAGTCATTACCGGCAGATAAACGTCAGCCTCTGCATCTGCGTACTATTATCAGCAACTTTATTATTTTGTTCCGTAATAAAAAAGTTTTCAGTCTGATGATGGCCAGCGGGTTTTCGTTTGCCGGGCTGTTCGCGTTCCTTAATGCGGGGCCTTTTGTCTACATCACGCTGTACCATGTTTCTCCGCAGCATTTCGGGTATTACTTTGCGCTGAATATCGTATTTCTGTTTCTGATGACCCTGATTAATAGCCGTGTGGTTCGGCTGGCCGGTCCGTTATTATTGTTCAGAATTGCGCTTATTATTCAGTTTATCAGCGGGATATGGCTATTAGTGGTTTGTGCTGTCGGTCTTGGATTTTATCCGCTGGTACTGGGGATTGCTGTGTTTATCGGCTGCGTATCAATGGTGGCCTCCAACGCCATGGCGGTGATACTTGATGAGTTTCCGCATATCGCCGGTACTGTTTCTTCTCTTGCCGGGACATTACGCTTTGGGGTGGGGGCTGTTACCGGTGCCATCCTGTCACTGTTTAGTTTTTCTTCAGCCTGGCCAATGGCAGTGATGATTGCCAGCTGTGCCAGCTTATCGCTGTTATTATTCTGGTTTGCATCCCGTCATACTCTGCGCTAATTCTTCCTCTGAGTCACCGTCCTGCCTCCTGTGTGTGGGGCGGGATTTTATTTTATTGTTTATAATTTGTAGTTAAAGTGATAAAAATAATCATCAGTTTGTGATTGTTTTTATCAGTCAGCCGGTGACAGGCGATCTTTGTTAAGGCAGCGGAATATCCACAGTTATTTTCCTGCCGGTTACGGAACGCGGACCGGATGAACTTCTGTTTGCGGGGAGAGATTATTTGGACAGGCAGCAGTTATCGGTTATACACCGGTTACCTGATTACTATCACTGGTCACCTGCGATGCCTTCAGCTCTCACAGTGAGCGAGGTAGTGCATTCCGGTCGTGGTGAAGATGTGGTTATTTTTGAACTGCTGGATTCTCAGGAGCAGCAATCTGAGCAGGTGATGTTAGCACTACAAAAAATGCTGGCAGAGGTCGATACGGACAGTAACGTTATTGAGTGGCGCGGTACAGCCTGCCTGCTGGTTGCCAGCACCGATGAAGCCACGGTAAATTGCTGTCTGAAGAATAACGGGGTAGCGATTGCTGAGAATTTCCCGCAGTAGTCACAGACAAAAATAACCATAAAAAAACGCTGCTTAAAAGCAGCGTTTCTGTCTGGCTAAAGACTCGGAAGGCCTGACAATATCAACTGTGGGCGCTGTTACTCAGTACCCGTCTGGCTTCACGGTAGCGATTTTTCCAGTAACTGTCATTCAGGCTCGAAATCATTACACCACTGCTGGTAGATGCATGGACAAAGTTATTGTTGCCCAGGTAAATACCGACATGGCGGCCGGTAGAGCCGGCACGAAACAGAACCAGGTCCCCCGGGCGCAGTTTATTTCGTGAAATTTTAGAACCCGTGTACTGCTGACCTGAAGTAGAACGTGGTAAATCAAGGCCAAACTGCTCACGGAATGTCCGCTGAACAAAGGCAGAACAATCAATTCCGCGTTTAGTGTCACCGCCCATCCGGTAGCGTACGCCTTTCCAGTCAGCGTACTGATCCATAATGCGGGACTTAACATCCACACTCTGAACCATCTGTTCGAATTCATCCTGAGACGCCTGAAGTAAAAAACCACTACGGTTGTTAACTTCATGCTTCTCGATCCGGGCTGTATTATTAGCCGGGGTACTGCATGCTGAGAGTAACGTTGCTAATGCAATGGCAGGAACAATCCGCCAGATATATCTCAGAGTTGGTTGAGACTTGACCATTATTCAGAGTTTCCTTCAAAGTCCTTACGACAGAATTGCCGCTAGCCAGATGACAGAACAGAAAGAGGATAATCAGCCATTAATAAACTGTTTTACGGAGCACGAATAAATACGCAGAAACCACCGTAATGAGCTGTTTATCTAAAATTAACCGCTGATACGAAATTCAGATTACCGCATAAAATGACAACTGGCGAGAGCTTTTAAGTAATTTTTTGACATGGATTAATTTGAATAATTTACGAAATGTGTCCTGGCGTATTTTTGTGCACTATTTCCCCGTTAAACCGCCTGACCGCCTGCCCTGAAAGGGAACACTCTTGCCGGATAGTGCTCAGCAGATTGTCGCTGGATAAGCTGTAATTTCTGAATGTAACTTTTCGTTAAGCCAGCATCATTCGGGTGCAGTACGCACTGCCATTGTACATGCTGAGTGGTTCTTTTTTGGCATTTTTTCTGCCTTGTCTGCGGGGGTAAGCCGCGGAATCATAGTGTGTACTGGCATGTTTTACGGGTAACACCCTGACCACTGTGGGGTTGTTGTTATATATGGCATGCAAAATGCTAAGCCTGAAGGGAAAGGAAATAACAACAGCAATACATAAACCATAACCTAAACCAGATGTCTGGTCGGGATATCACATTAAGAGGTGTTTATGGCAAAGGGTGCATTTAAACAAAAATTAGGACTGGTTGATCTCAGCCTGCTGGGTATAGGGTCAATGATAGGTTCCGGCTGGTTGTATGCAGCACTGACCAGTTCAGGCTATGCAGGTGCACAGACCGGCTGGGCATGGATACTGGGAGCAATCATTGTATTGCTGATTGGCTTAGTGTTTGCCGAACTTTCGGCGGCTATTCCACGGGCTGGCGGCTTTGTCCGTTACCCTAATTTCTCTCACGGTAATGTGGTGGGATTTGTTATCGGCGTCAGCTCGCTGCTGGCATATACCAGTACTGCCGGGGTTGAGGTAGAAGCGGTACGACAATATGCACAATACTGGTGGCCCGCGCTCAGCCACCCGGATGGCAGTCCGACAGCCTCTGGTTTTGCGGTACAAATTCTGCTGCTGGTGGGTTTTTTCCTATTAAATTACTGGAGTGTCAGTGTTTTCGGCCGGGTAAATACTATTATTACTACCTTTAAATTTATTGTGCCTCTGCTGACGATTGGTACGTTATTTATGTATTACCATGGTGCTAATCTGGATGTGCCACCGCCGCCGCCCGGCGGTGCTCACGGTATTTTCACCTCTCTGACGGGGGCAGGGATTGTTTTCGCCTATCTGGGATTCCGTCAGGCGGTGGATTTTGCCAGTGAGGCGAAAAATCCGCAGCGTAATGTCCCGCTATCAATTATGATCGCTATTGCTGTCAGCTTTATTATTTATATCGCATTACAGTATGCTTTTATGGGGGCTGTGCCTTCAGAAGCTCTGTCAGCCCATGGCTGGGATGGCCTTAAAGCTGTTTTCCAGTCTCCTTACGCTGATCTTGCACGCAGTCTCGGTATCACCTGGCTGATTAATCTAATCCTGGTGGATGCTGTTATTTCTCCTGCCGGTACCGGTAATATTTATCTGGCGGGTGCCAGCCGGGTATTATTTGCCTGGGCGCGTAATGGTCATTTATTTAAAGTGTTTGGTGAAGTTGACCCTAAATCCGGTGTTCCGCGCGGCGCTTTATGGCTGTCACTGATGCTTTCCATTGCCTGGACATTACCTTCCGAATTTCAGGTATGGGGCGGGCTGATTGGCGCTGTGACCTCGGCGACCGTCTTTACATATATGCCGGGGCCGGTCACTCTTGGCGCATTCCGTCGTCATCTGCCGGATATGGCTAGGCCTTTCCGTCTGCCGGTTGCGGCGATTTTCAGCCCGCTGGCTTTTGTTGCCAGTACTTTACTGATTTACTGGAGCGGCTGGTCGGTCAATGAACTGTTAATTCCGGTACTGGTGATTGCCTGGGTCGGTTACGTCTTATTCGGTAATAAGAGTGTCACTTCGGGACGGGATCTGAAATGTGGCTGGTGGTTACTGGTGTACTATCTGCTGGTGCTGCTGGTGTCTTATCTGGGAACTTTCGGTGGCATTAATATCATTGCTGCCCCGACAGATATGATCCTGGTAACGATTATTGCACTGGTCTGTTACTACTGGGGGGTTATTACCAGCCTGCCGGTGCCTGAAATTACCGATAATGAAGAACTGAATAGTTAAATACTGCAGACTCACAGTAAAAAGCGCCTGACTGGCGCTTTTTACTCCGGTACAACCTGATTACTACTTACGGCGTGGTAACTTTCTGTCCAGAAAGTTAACCACCGCATCACTGCCTGGTGTCAGTAGCCACCAACTCATACCGACCAGCACCACCGACAGGGAGCCGACTGCAATATCGGTAAACCAGTGCGCACCGGCCATCACCCGCGGCAGGGCAAAGATAAAGAAAATGACTGCGGCTTTGGCAAAAGCACGACCACCAAAATAACGCCACATAAAGCAGGCGAAAATCATCAGCATCATACCGTGGTCACCGGGGAAACTGTCTGACGAGGCATCTTTCGTCGGAATTCCGGTAAGTTCGCCGACCCGGTGAACGTTCTGGAAAAACAAGGTCGGGCTGGAATGCACCACCGGGATTCTGTGTCCCAGCTGATTCAGCACAACGGCACTCAGTAACAGGGTAATACCGATCGCCAGCATTCGATGACGTCCGGCCGGAGAATTTTTCCGCCAGTAAGAATAGTAAAGTAATCCCATAGCAATCAGAGAAACTGCATCAAACCCGCGGTAATTAGTAATTGCTACGAATTTTGCAAACGCAGGATGGGATACCATACGGCTGTTAAAGTCGAAAAATATCGATTTATCAATAGCAAACCAGAAGCCGTGATGTTCCGGAAGATACCATGAAAAAAACAGAGCAAGACCTGAAGCGTTAAGCAGGAGAATAGTTATCAGACGTGAAAGGCGCATTTTTAAACTCAGAATAAAATTAATTCAACAAACTCAGGCAGAAAAATTAAACAGATGTTTAATATTCCCTGAATGGACAGCGAAGCCAGACGCAGACTTGCGGTCATCATAATAAAAACGCGGCGATTATAACGGTTAATCCATTATTACATTGAACGAATCAGGGGATGAGGAGTAGAAAACTGTAAATATTTACCACTGAAATGTGAAAAAATAGCACATTAACTGGCACAGAGGATCGCACTATGATCTGTGGCAGAAAGTGACCCGCCGGCCGGGTTAATGCTCTGGCCAGAGGTCACTTTTGCCGCGGATAGCAGGGGAGTGATACTTAATCTGCTCTGCCCATATAACGGCGCTCAGGAATATGGATCCTGATTTTATCACCGTTACTCAGGTATTCAGGGACCTGAATAACCAGGCCGGTCACCATACCTGCGGGTTTAGTGCGGGCACTGGCTGAAGCACCTTTAATGCCCGGAGAGGTATCGGTAATTTCCATATCCACGGTCTGGGGCAATTCGAGGGCCAGAATCTGGCCGTCCATTGTCAGTACGTGCATCCCGGGAATACCGTTTTCCGGAATAAACAGCAGTTCTTCTTCGATCTGATTTTTATTGAAATGGTAGGGGGTATAGTCTTCATCATCCATAAAGACATACTCGTCACCGTCAATATAAGAAAAAGTCACCGCGCGGCGGCTGAGTGCGATGGTATCGACAATATCATCACCTTTAAAACGCTCTTCCACTTTCATACCGCTACGGATATCGGTAAAACGCATTTTATACAGGGTGGCAGCGCCGCGGGCGCTCGGGCTCTGTACATCAATATCTTTCACCAGCAGTAATTTTCCGTTCCAGGTGACTGCCATACCACGTTTTATTTCATTTGCCTTTGGCATCAGAACTCTCTCTATGTGAGTAAAACAGAATTTTGGCGCAACGTTACCCGCGCAATCGCCGGCAGGCAATAGGGCAACAGAGAAAATGTTTACCGATAGCTGTTCGCTACCGGAATAAATGTTACCCTGACTGCTCCGGCCCCGGCCTTTTCGTTCGTTAGCGGAGTATCCTGTGGAATGTCGTTCGCAATGCGGGGCCTGTTGTATTGCCCCGTCAATCTCTTCCCCTATTCCCGGAATGCCTCTCGGTAAACCCGCGAATGTCAGATGTATTCAGTTATCTGAAGAGAACTTATGCAATATTTTTGGTTCAGCCCTGCGGCCTGAAGTCTGCGGAAATCTTCAGCCTTCTCAGGATATGTGTCTGACGGATCGTGATGCAGCGATGACGTATTTATTGCAGTTAGAAGCGGTAACTGCGCCGTAATATCAGGTCATTGCGTATATCAGTCTGGTCAGTTCACGATAAATTACGGCTGAGAGCAGGCCGCAGGTCATTCAGGATAAATGGAATTATCCGTGTCAATCTCTTCTCTGAGCACCTCAATTAGCTCCTTCAGGCCCTGTGGAACCTGCCGGTGGCCAGGATAGTAGAGGTACATAGGATCTTCTACAGGTGCCCAGTCAGGGAGCACTGCTCTGAGACTGCCATCATAAAGATAACGACGGACTCGTTCTTCAAGGCAGTAGGCGATACCGGCCCCGGATAAGGCCAGTTCAATGGCCAGTGCTGTTTCACTCACGCAGATCTGCCCTTTGACATCAATTACACGATAGTCATTACCTTTACGAAATTCCCACTTATAAATGACTCCCTGTCCGGTACGTAATTGAATACATTCATGCAGGCGCAAATCTTCAGGCACAGCGGGCGGTGTATGCTGATAAAGATAGCGTGGTGATGCTACGGCCACCCATCTGAGTTCTTTTCCCAGTCTGACCGCGACGAGATCTTCAGGGACGGTTCCGCCAAAACGTATCCCGGCATCAAAGCCTTCCGAGATAATATCAACCATCCTGTCATCTACACTGATTTCCAGTTCTACCTCGGGGTACTTGCTGATGAAACGCGTCAGGTGGCGCGCGATAATAAGACGTGCCCCGTCACTTAGCACATTAAGCCTGAGCTTCCCGACGGGGGTATCACGCAGACGATTAATTTCTTCAAGAGCGGCTGCTATTTCTTTGAAACCCATTGCAAGGCGGAGTGCAAGGCTTGCTCCTGCCTCGGTAGGTGAAACCGTACGGCTGGTTCTGTTCAGCAGCCTGATACCCAGTCTGGTCTCAAGGTTGCGTATGGTATGGCTAAGTGCAGAAGTGGTAATCCCTAATGCGATAGCTGCTTTTGTAAAACTTCGCATTTCTTCAGTAATCAGAAACGCATTGAGTTCAGCAAGATCGCTGCGGGTCAGAGTTGTTGAATGCCTGGCGGACATGAGATTAGACCGTTGATAAAAATTCAATGCACTGTCAAATAACAACACACAGAATCGTACCTGAAAGGTGGTAAGTGTAGACTCATTGAACAAAATGATGCAACCCGACGCTGCCTCGCAGAACGATTTTTCTGCCAGAAACATTATTTACCGGTAAACAGAAAAAGTCTGGTCTGTCGCCTTAAGGGCTGGCTGAGTGCTTATCTGTAAAATTAAATAACGTACATTGTTGAATCAGATTCATCGTTGCTGGCGATCTGATTCATCAATATTTTCCTCGAAGACGTTAAAGTTTACTTCAGTTTAATACACCATTTCCTGTTACCGATTTCCCCGCAGCGCTATGAACGATAAGGAGCGCTCTGGTGGAAATTATTACCCCGGGGGGGAGTGGTTCTTATTTTTTGCTATAGGCAGCTGAATAGATGTGGAGTCATAATTAATGTCTGAACAAACATTCTCCCGACAGAATGAGCGTATTCGCCCGCCTGTGGGGCTTTTCCCTGCGATGCTTGCCTTGGGAGCGGGCGGATTATCTATAGGGACGGGCGAATTCGCGCCGATGAGTCTTCTGCCGGATCTGGCGCGTGGAACAGGCGTCACTGTGCCTGTAGCGGGTGGCTATATCAGCGCTTATGCGGCCGGAGTTGTGATTGGTGCCCCGGCGATTACGGTGCTGGGGGCGCGTCATAACCGTAAAACATTACTGTTGGTGTTGCTGGTTATTGCATTTGCAGGCTATGCATTGACCGCTCTGGCCGCAGGTCATAATGCTATGCTGACAGCCCGCTTTATAGCGGGTATGCCTCACGGTGCCTGGTATGGCGTCTCC
This sequence comes from Tatumella sp. JGM94, assembly GCF_018257595.1. Taxonomy (NCBI): domain Bacteria; kingdom Pseudomonadati; phylum Pseudomonadota; class Gammaproteobacteria; order Enterobacterales; family Erwiniaceae; genus Tatumella; species Tatumella sp. JGM94. Next base: position 216,039 of record NZ_JAERJN010000002.1, read on the forward strand.
GCCCTGGTGGCGGCTTCAATGGTGTCACCGCAATATAAAGCCAGATATATCGGTTATGTCATGCTGGGACTGGCCATAGCCAACGTTGCCGGCGTTCCACTGGTTACCCGGGCGGGGCAGGCGCTGGGGTGGCGTATGTCCTTCTGGATCGTAGCCTGGGGTCTGGTCCTGACAGCCTTAATGGTTGTGTTGTTTATTCCATCTGTTGCGGCAGACAAGTCAGCATCCCCGCTGAAAGAACTTGGCGCACTGAAAAAGCCACAAATTCTGATGACATTTGCAGTCGCGTCGGTCAGTTTTGCCGGGATGTTTGCTGTATACAGCTTTATTACTCCTGCGCTGACGGATACAGCAGGGTTTCCTCTCGGGGCTGTACCTTGGATCCTTGCTCTTTGGGGAGCAGGTATGGTTGCCGGCAATATTATCGGCGGCCGGCTTGCTGATATTGCTCTGGTCCCTTCAATTTTTGGGATCATTCTCTGGAATATCGTTTTTCTCGGGCTGTTTTCCCTGACCGGTACCCTGAAAGCTCCGGCACTTATTGTGCTGTTTATGCTCGGATGTGGCTTTTCCCTCGTACCGGCACTTCAGTCACATATGATGAATATTGCCGGTGAGGCACAGACCCTTGCTTCATCACTGACTCACAGTGCATTTAATATTTCGAATGCCCTCGGCGCAGCAGCAGGCGGTTTTATTATCGTTTCGGGCGGTAGCTGGATTTCTACAGGCTGGGTAGGGGCGTGTTTTTCCATATTGGCACTTTTTATTATGTTTTTATCAGTACGTATAAAAGACAGGAGTCACACATGAACGACAAAATCATTAGTGCAGGTAATGTTGCTGTCATTACCGGTGCAGCAAAAGGTATCGGAGCGGCGGCGGCAAGAGTACTGGCCCAAAAAGGGATGACGCTGTTTCTCTTCGATCGTGACAAGTATCGGCTTGAACAACTGGCCAGCGAACTTGATACGAAAGTACAGCTGGTGGTGGGTGACATTACCTGTGGCGAACACCGGCAACAGCTAATGGACAAGGTTTACAGTGCCCGGCTAGAGGTGAGTCTGTTATTTAACAATGCCGGGGTCAAGATTACTGCCGGTGCCAGTGATTCCCCCGATCTGTGGAGAGAACAGATGGAGGTTAATCTGTTGTCAATGGTCGCGGTCCAGCATATGTTTCTCCCTGAAATGTTAAAAATGCCGAAAAAGGGAGCAATTGTTAACCTCGGGTCAAAGGAAGGCATTACAACCCCGCCGGGATTTGCGGCTTATAATGCTTCAAAAGCCGCAGTAAAAGTTGTTACTGAACAATTGTCGCATCAGCTGTTACAGGAAACCGGTACCAGACTCACGGCTCATCTTCTGGTTCCGGGCTATACCTGGACTGATATGAATGATCCGGGTATGGATGAGCATAACGGTAAAAAACCGCATGAAGCATGGACGGCAACACAGGTTATCGACTATTTTCTGCCGCGCTTTGAGCGCGGGGACTTCTACATTATCTGTCCTGATAATGCCGTTACCAGTGAAATGGATGCTAAACGCATCCTGTGGGCTACTCAGGATATCACCGAAAACCGTCCGGCTCTGTCTCGCTGGCATCCTGACTGGAAGGCTGCTTTTGAAGGCTGGATGAAAAGCTGATATTCCTCGCGAGTCTGTTTCATTCAGCACAACATCTGATTTTACAGGGCGCCGGGGTTGACTCCCGACGGCAGGCGACGGGCTGTGCGGGTGGATTAGGCGCTGACCCACTGCGCCCTGATACTGTTTGCTGAAGCTTGCTGAAAAGGATTCGCGTCAATGATTTGTATCAATTTTCTCTGAGCAGAATACCGTAGAATCGTCAGTAACAATTATGAATTGTGCGTGGCCTCAAAAATTTACAATCGAAATCCGGTTATTTCTTGCGGCATAATCATTTCGACTTCAGTATAACTGATACGTTTCAGCGTTTATGGGGATCCTGTGTTCAGACCGGGTGATTTTTTTTCGGGAAGTTGCTGAAACGATTCAACAGCAGATAGCGAGGAGTACTATGTTCCAGCTCGATGTTCAGGCGATACACACGGGTGCCAGCGCCAGTGATAAAACCGATGCTATTCGTCAGGTTGCGGCGGCATTAGCTTCTGCCGGTAATGTGACCGAAGCTTACGTCAGCGGAATGCTGGCACGCGAACAGCAAACTTCTACTTTCCTCGGCAATGGTATTGCCATACCCCACGGGACGACCGATACCCGCGATTTGGTATTGAAAACCGGCGTGCAGGTATTTCAGTTTCCGCAGGGCGTTAGCTGGGGTGAAGACCAGACCGCCTATGTGGTGATTGGTATCGCGGCCAAATCTGATGAACACCTGACTTTACTGCGTCAGCTGACACATGTGTTAAGTGATGACAGCATTGCTGAAACACTTAAAACCGCGTCAGCTGAAGAATTACGCGCCATTCTGATGGGGGAAAAACAGGCGGCAGAATTCCGTTTTGATACCTCAATGATTGTGACGGATGTTGCTGCGGCTGAACTGATGACCCTGCAGGCACTGAATGCCGGCCGGTTACAGGCCGCCGGCGCGGTAGATGCTTCTTTTGTCAGTCAGGTAATTTCTGCCAGACCACTGAACCTGGGACAGGGTATCTGGCTGAATGACAGTGCCGCAGGCAATATTTTCAGTGCGATTGCGGTCAGTCGTCCGGCAACGCCTTTCACCACGGCAGACAATGAACGGGTTGCGCTGTTGATTACGGTCTCCGCTATCGATGATCAGCCTCTGAGCGCGTTAGGTTATCTGCATAAATTATTAGTCAGTAATAACGCCGGACAACTGCTTACCGCCGATCAGGCAGGCATTCTGTCATTGCTGACCAGTGAGTATGTGGCAGCCAGTGAAGCCGTTACGGCTGAGTTTGTTATCCGCAATGAGCATGGTTTGCATGCCAGACCAAGTACCGCACTGGTGAGTGTAATCAAAGGCTTTAACAGTGATATTACTGTCACTAATCTTGATGGCAGCGGTAAACCAGCCAACGGACGCAGCCTGATGAAAGTCGTTGCCCTCGGGGTCAAAAAAGGCCACCGGCTGCGTTTCACTGCCAGCGGTGAAGATGCCCATGCGGCAATCGACGCTATCAAAGCCGCCATCGATAGTGGTCTCGGGGAGGGTGCAGCATGAGCAGAAGAGTGGCGACTATTACATTAAACCCGGCATATGACCTGGTGGGCTCGACCCCGGCAGTGGAACTCGGTGAAGTTAACCTGGTGAAAACTACCGGCCTGCATGCTGCAGGTAAAGGTATCAATGTTGCTAAGGTACTCAAAGACCTGGGGATTGATGTCACTGTGGGTGGCTTTCTGGGCAAAGAAAACCAGGACGGGTTTCAGCAATTATTCAGTGAACTGGGGATTGCTAACCGTTTTCAGGTAGTTGAGGGCCGTACCCGGATTAACGTTAAGCTGACTGAGCAAACCGGTGATGTGACAGATTTTAACTTCTCCGGTTTCAGTGTCACCCCCCGCGACTGGGATCGTTTTACGACGGACTCCCTTAGCTGGCTGGGTCAGTTTGATATGGTCTGTGTCAGCGGAAGTCTGCCGGAAGGTGTTTCCCCGCAAGCCTTTACCGAATGGATGAAAGCCCTGCGTTCCTTATGTCCGTGCATTATCTTTGACAGCAGCCGCAGTGCACTTGAAGCGGGGCTGAAAGCAGCACCATGGCTGGTTAAACCTAATCGCCGTGAACTGGAAACCTGGGCCGGAAAACCACTGCCAACCCTGCAGGATGTGATTGACAGCGCCCACCGGTTACGTGAAGAAGGGATTGCCCATGTGGTGATCTCTCTGGGGGCCGAAGGTGCATTATGGGTTAATGCGTCGGGTGAATGGCTGGCGAAGCCCCCGGCCTGTGAAGTCGTCAGTACTGTGGGGGCCGGAGACTCAATGGTCGGCGGGCTGATTTATGGCCTGCTGATGCGTGAGTCCAGTGAGCATACCTTGCGGCTGGCAACGGCAGTGGCTGCACTGGCTGTCAGCCAGAGCAATGTAGGCGTCTCCGACAGGGCACAACTGGCGGCAATGATGGCACGTGTCGATTTACAACCCGTCCACTGACAGCAGAAGAGGAATAAATGATGAAAGCGCTGCTGATAACTGATGCATCACTGGGCAAAGCCAGTGCATTTTTTGCAGGCAAAGCGGCTGAAGCTGCTGCCGAAAAAAGCGGAATTACACTTACCACCTCAGCGGAAGATGCAGAACTGGTGATTGTTGCAGGCAATACTCTGCCTTCTGACGGCGGATTGTCAGGGAAAAAACTCTGGCAAGGTGAATTGCAGGCGTTACTGAATGATAGCGTGGCTTTTCTGACCACTGCCCGTGAACAAGCCAGCGAATGGCAGGCCACCGATATTGCCGAATCTGTCCTGCCGGCGGTTGACCTGCCGGGCGGACCTAAGCGTATTGTTGCGGTCACCGCCTGCCCGACCGGTGTGGCGCATACCTTTATGGCGGCAGAAGCGATTGAGGCAGAGGCGAAAAAACGTGGCTGGTGGTATAAGGTCGAAACCCGCGGTTCAGTCGGGGCTGGCAATGCGATTACGCCCGAAGAAGTTGCTGCTGCAGATCTGGTCATTGTGGCTGCAGATATCGAAGTGGATTTGGCAAAATTCGCCGGCAAGCCAATGTACCGGACCTCGACCAGCCTGGCATTAAAGAAAACTGCTCAGGAATTTGATAAAGCCCTGAGTGAAGCGAAACCCTACAACCCGGCCGGCAGTCCGGCGGCTGCAGCGGGTAGTGGTGACAGCAGTAAAGAAAAGGCCGGTGCTTACCGACACCTGCTGACCGGGGTGTCTTACATGCTACCGATGGTGGTGGCCGGCGGGTTATGTATTGCTCTGTCTTTTGCCTTTGGTATCAATGCCTTTAAACAGGAAGGCTCACTGGCAGCCGCACTGATGCAAATCGGTGGTGGCAGTGCGTTTGCCCTGATGGTGCCGGTACTGGCCGGGTATATCGCTTTCTCGATTGCCGATCGTCCTGGTTTAACCCCGGGCCTGATTGGCGGTATGCTGGCTACCAGCACGAATGCTGGCTTCCTCGGGGGGATTATTGCCGGGTTTATTGCCGGTTATGTGGCTAAATTTATCAGTACCCGGCTGAAGTTACCGCAAAGTATGGAAGCGCTGAAGCCTATTCTGATTATACCGCTACTGGCCAGTCTGGTGACCGGATTGCTGATGATCTACGTTGTCGGTAAACCTGTTGCGGCGGTAATGGAAGGACTGACCCACTGGCTGGGTAATATGGGAACGGCGAATGCGGTGCTGTTAGGCGCGGTATTGGGTGGCATGATGTGTTCGGATATGGGCGGACCGGTCAATAAAGTGGCCTACGCGTTTGGGGTGGGTCTGTTAAGTACCAAAACCTATGGGCCTATGGCTGCGATTATGGCCGCCGGTATGGTACCACCGCTGGCAATGGGTCTGGCGACGTTGCTGGCCCGTAAAAAATTCAATCAGGGACAACAGGAAGGCGGTAAAGCAGCACTGGTGCTGGGCTTATGCTTTATTTCTGAAGGGGCGATTCCGTTTGCCGCCAGGGATCCTATCCGTGTGATCCCGTGTTGTATGGTCGGGGGGGCGGTAACAGGCGCAATTTCTATGGCGGTTGGCGCACAGTTGATGGCACCTCATGGCGGTTTGTTTGTTCTGCTGATCCCCGGTGCGATCACCCCGGTATTAGGTTATCTGCTGGCGATTATTGCGGGTACTCTGCTTTCAGGTATCGCCTATGCGCTGCTGAAAAGACCGGAAACGGTGGCAGCAACCACGGCTACCGCCTGACGGCTGGCAGCAGAAAAAAAACCCGCGGCGCACAGCGCCCCGGGTTTTAGTTTTTTCAGGCCGTTTGTTGCGCTTTCAGCCAGGCGATTTCGTCTTTCCAGATCTCCGGATCAACGGTTTCCAGAATTAACGGAATACCGTCGAAACGTGGATCTTTCATCAGCCAGCTAAAAACGGTATTGCCGATATTTCCCTGGCCCAGGCTATGATGCCGGTCGACCCGACTGCCGAACTCGCTTTTTGCATCATTAAGGTGCATGCCGCGCAGATACTTAAAGCCGACCACCCGTTCAAATTCCCTGAAAGTCGCTTCACAGCTTTCGACGCTGCGTAAATCATAGCCAGCGGCAAAAGCATGGCAGGTATCGATGCACACCCCGACCCGGCTTTTGTCTTCAACCTGGTCAATGATTTCCGCGAGATGTTCAAAACGAAAGCCGAGGTTACTGCCCTGACCGGCGGTGTTTTCTATCACCGCAGTCACTCCTTCGGTCTGATCAAGGGCAATGTTCACCGACTCAGCAATCAGTTTCAGACAGGCTGACTCAGTAATTTGCTGCAGATGACTGCCGGGATGAAAATTAAGTAATGACAGCCCCAGTGATCCGGCCCGCTGCATTTCATCGATAAAAGCCAGCCGTGATTTTTCCAGCGCTTCACTGACCGGATGTCCCAGATTGATCAGGTAACTGTCATGGGGCAGGATCTGTGCCGTACTGAAATTATATTTTTCACAGGCCTGGCGAAACGCATCAATAGTTTGTGATGTCAGTGCTGCGGCCCGCCATTGACGCTGATTTTTGGTAAACAGAGCAAAAGCGGTAGCTTCTAATTCGTGTGCGAGCAGGACTGCATTTTCGACTCCGCCAGCAGCGCTGACATGCGCACCAATAAACTTCATAGCCGTTTCTCCTCAGTATCGGGCTTGCGATAGATTTAACACTATAATACCTGAGGAATTACTTCATAACATGCCATAGCAACAGATTGACCGCGGCACCACCAATAATCAGCCAGATAAATATCAGCAGACCCAGCAGCATGGGTTTCAGCCCCGCTTGTCTGAGTTGCCTGGTGCGGGTTGTCAGCCCCAGGGCCGCCATGGCCATTGCCAGCATCAGATTATCGGTATGATGGATAAGTTGCAGCACAGGTTGCGGCAATAAATGGAAAGAATTAATCCCTGCCACCAGCATAAACAGCAGCGCAAACCACGGGAAACGAATCTTGCCCTGCGGACCGGCATGCTGCGGGAGGGTGCCGGTGAGCCACTGACTGAGCAATAACAGAAAGGGTGCCAGCATCATCACCCGCAGCATTTTGGCAATGACGGCACTGTTTTCTGCTTCAGTACTGATCGAATGACCTGCCGCCACGACCTGGGCAACTTCATGGACTGTGGACCCGGTATAAATACCGAATTGTGCGGCGGTCAGGGCAGGGTACAGAGGATGGATAAGATTCCATAGTAACGGATAAATTATAATTGCACTGCTGCCGAAGATCACCACTGTCCCTATCGCCACCGCCGTGTGATTTGCTCCGGCTCTGATCACCGGTCCGGTGGCCAGTACCGCAGCAGCGCCGCAGATACTGCTGCCAGCCCCAATCAGCCAGACGGTCTGCCGGTCGAGTTTCAGCCAGCAGATCCCCGCCAGACAGGTCAGAAAAAAGGTACTGCTCAGCATAATAAGGTCGGCAAACAAGCCCTGATAACCGATGGTCCCGATTTGCTGAAAAGTCAGGTTAAAGCCGTATAAAATAATACCGCCACGTAACAGGTAATGTTTACTGAAATTTATTCCGGCTGTGCAGTGCTCACTGATGCGGGCCGGAAGCAGATTACCGATAATCATTCCCGCAATAATCGCCAGGGTTAGAGTGCCCAGTCCCGTGGCTGTAATTTGCTGAATCTGTGTCAGCAATATACTACCGGCAGCGATCAGCACGGTGACGGCTATACCACTTAGCCAGTTAATGGCTGCGGCAGGATTGTATCCCTGGTATCGGGTGTGCATGGCATTCTCCTCTGTATGCTGAACACCCGCGATCCTGCATTGATTTTCATTAAAAGAGAAATTGATTATAATTTTATAATTAACCATTATAAGTGGTAAGTAAGTTAGCAGCCTGGTCTGCGCGCCTGCCGGAGGAAAAGAGCATGCATATTACCCTGCGACAACTGGACGTATTTTGTGCAATTGTTAAGAATGGTTCCACCATTCAGGCTGCCCGACAGCTGGCCTTGTCTCAGTCTGCTGTCAGTGCGGCCCTTGCAGACTTGGAAAACCAGCTGTCGGTACAGTTATTTGACCGGGCAGGAAAAAGACTGGTGGTTAACGAACATGGCAGGTTGCTGTACCCGAAAGCCATCTCTTTACTGGAACAGGCAAAAGAAGCCGAACAGTTGTTTTGTGATGATGAAGGGGCGATACAGATCGCTGCCAGCAGTACCATCGGGAATTATTTACTGCCGGCAATGATGGCAAATTACCGTCGCGACTATCCCCATTCCCCGCTGGAACTGACTGTGGGTAACAGTCAGGATGTGATTCAGGCAGTAAGCGATTTTCGTGTGGATGTGGGGCTGATTGAAGGCCCTTGTCATGTGACCGGGATTGTCAGTGAGAACTGGATGGATGATGAGCTGGTCGTTTTCGCAGATCCCCGTGCTGATATTTTCTCCCGGCCGGTTACCCTTGAAAGACTGGCGTTATCACCGTGGATCCTTCGTGAACGGGGATCCGGTACCCGTGAGATTGTCGATTACCTTCTGTTATCTTATTTACCTTATTTCCGGGTCGGGATGGAACTGGGGAATTCCGAAGCCATCAAACATGCGGTCCGTTATGGTATGGGGATCAGCTGCCTGTCACGGCGGGTAATTACCGACCAGCTGGAAAATGGCAGCCTGCGACAGGTAGCGCTGCCATTACCGCCACTGACACGGACCCTGTACCGGATCCATCATCAGCAGAAGCATTTATCCCGCGCATTACTGCGTTTTTTGTCCTATTGTCATGAATAAAATGATAGCCAAAAGAACCGGCGAGGCAGTATTTATTCCTGCTTTATGGCAGGTTTGCTAATAATCGCCGGACAATCATGAAGGTAACTAATAACAACCGTGGTAATGCTATACAGTGATAAGTTAGCTGGTACAATCGCGCCTCATTTTTATCCAGCATAGTGTTTACTGATGAATAATAATTCAAATACCACAGATAAGCCTGCCCTGAAGCGCGTATTAAAAGCCCGCCATCTGACCATGATTGCCATTGGCGGTTCAATTGGTACCGGTTTGTTTGTTGCCTCAGGTGCCAGCATTTCTCAGGCAGGGCCGGGGGGAGCATTGCTCTCTTACGCCGTTATTGGCCTGATGGTCTATTTTTTGATGACCAGCCTCGGGGAACTGGCCGCTTACATGCCGGTCTCCGGTTCTTTTGCAACCTACGGGTCAAAATATGTTGAAGAAGGGTTTGGTTTCGCCCTCGGCTGGAACTACTGGTACAACTGGGCGGTAACCATCGCTGTTGATCTGGTGGCAGCGCAACTGGTCATGGGCTACTGGCTGCCGGAAGTACCGGGCTGGATCTGGAGCTGCCTGTTCCTGGCGATCATCTTCCTGTTGAATGTGATTTCCGTTAAAGGCTTTGGTGAAGCTGAATACTGGTTCTCACTGATTAAAGTTGTCACCGTAGTGGTATTTATCATTGTCGGTCTGCTGATGGTCACCGGGATTATGCGCGGCGCAGGTACAGGCGGCGGCTGGCATAACTGGACTATCGGCGATGCGCCTTTTGCCGGCGGTTTTTCGGCCATGATTGGTGTGGCTATGATTGTGGGGTTCTCTTTCCAGGGCACTGAACTGATCGGTATTGCTGCCGGGGAATCCGAAAATCCGGGTAAAAATATTCCGCGCGCGGTCCGGCAGGTTTTCTGGCGTATTCTGCTGTTTTACGTGCTGGCGATTCTGATCATTAGCCTGCTGCTGCCTTATACGGACCCGCGGCTATTGCACAATGATGTTAAAGATATCAGTGTCAGTCCGTTTACTCTGGTGTTTCAGAATGCCGGGTTACTGTCTGCTGCAGCGGTGATGAATGCGGTGATCCTGACGGCAGTGTTGTCTGCCGGTAACTCCGGGATGTATGCTTCAACCCGTATGCTGTTTACCCTGGCTCAGGAAGGTAAAGCGCCAAAGATTTTTGCGCGCCTGACGGCAAACGGGGTGCCACGTAACGCCCTGATTGCGACTACGGTAATTGCCGGCTTATGTTTCCTGTCGTCAAAATTTGGTAACCAGACAGTATATCTGTGGTTACTGAATACCTCTGGTATGACCGGATTTATCGCCTGGCTGGGCATTGCCATCAGCCACTATCGTTTCCGCCGTGGCTATGTGGCTCGCGGACTGGATCTGGATGCCTTGCCTTACCGCTCCGGATTATTCCCGCTCGGTCCGGTGTTTGCTTTTGTGCTTTGTCTGCTGATTACTCTCGGACAGAACTATCAGGCCTTTATGGAAGACCATATTGACTGGTATGGGGTTACGGCAACCTATATCGGTATTCCGTTGTTCCTGTTGATCTGGCTGGGCTATAAATGGTCCCGCGGCACCCGGTTTGTCAGATATCAGGATATGGAATTTCCTGCTGTCGGTGAGGATAAGCACTGATACTGACTAAACAGCGATAAAGTAAAAAAACCATGCCGCGGCATGGTTTTTTTACTTACAGCAGAGGTTAATGTTGCGCTGATCGCCGTCCGGCGACGGCAGACTATTCTGCGTCGTCCTGTAAATAACGGGAATGGAACCGCAGGTGGTCGTCTATCACGCTGGCAATAAAATAATAGCTATGATCGTAGCCTTGCTGCCAGCGTAATGTGAAATCGAACTGTTGCTGACGTGCTATTTTTTCCAGGGCTTCTGGTTGTAATTGCAGGGGCAGAAAAGTATCGGCACTGCCCTGGTCAATCAGTACCGGCACCCGGTGAGAAGCTTGTTGCATCAGGGCACAGGCATCATAGCACTGCCAGTCAGCAACATTTTCCCCAAGGTAAGCCGTAAATGCTTTTTGTCCCCAGGGCACCTGCGCCGGATTGACAATCGGAGCAAAGGCCGAAACAGACGTAAAGCGGCCAGCCTCACGCAGGGCCAGTACCAGGGCCCCGTGTCCGCCCATGGAGTGCCCCATAATCGCCTGACGACCATTGAATGAAAACAGTCTGTCCAGTAATGACGGTAATTCAGTGGTCAGATAATCGTACATGCGGTAGTGCTGGTTCCAGGGGGTACGGGTGGCATTCAGGTAAAAACCGGCCCCCTGTCCCAGGTCATAGGCAGCATCATCGGCAACATGCTCTCCGCGCGGGCTGGTATCAGGCATGACTAGCGCGATACCGGCTTGTGCAGCCAGCCGCTGGGCCCCGGACTTTATCGAAAAATTCTCATCGGTGCAGGTCAGACCGGCAAGACACCAGATCAGCGGTACCGGGCCGGTAGCGGCCCGCGGGGGTAAAAACAGGCTGAATCTCATGGTGCATCCCAGCACCGCAGAATGATGTTGCCAGCGTTGCTGGCGGCCGCCGAACATCAGGTGTTCTTCGCAGAGTGTCATCTCGGACATAATGGCTCCTGTCTTGTTCTCAGAGTGCATCACTGCCGGTCCGGGCAGTGATGCGTTATTACAAATTACCGGTGCTGACTGGCCGTCCGGAGGCTGGCGGCGGGGTAAATAAGGTCAGCATTAATTCTTTCAGTGCTTCGACATTGGGGGTAAATGCATCCCGTCGCCAGATCAGACAGGTTGACACCTTCCCATACTTTTCGGGCAGAGGGTGGGTTTTAATCCGTGTACGATCGCTGATTTGTGCCAGTACCGAGGCAGGCGCAATGGCCAGTCCGGCCCCTCCGGCCACACAGGCAATCATGGCATGATAAGAATGTATCTCCATAATACTGCCCGGCTGAGCATCTCCTTCGCGGAACCACTCTTCCAGTTTTAACCGGTAAGAACAGCTGTTACGGAAGGCGAAAAAAGTTTCACCCTGTACATCCCGCGGGCAGGTGACCCGGTTGCGTTCGCTACTGGTGATCAGCACCAGCTCTTCTTCAAAAGCCACACAACTGTTTAACTCATCGTAACCTTCCGGTCTGTCGGCCAGTGCCGCCGCAACCGTACCTTCGCGGACCTGATCGATAATTTCACCTGAAGTGCCGGTGATCAGTGACAGAGAGACGGCAGGGTAGCGCTGATGGTAAGCCGACAATAACGCCGGTAACCGGGTGGCGGCAGTGCTTTCCATGGTGCCAAGAGCAAAGTTACCCGAGGGTTCACCCTGGCGGGTCATACTGATGGCTTCTTCGCTCAGGGCAAGTATACGCTGAGCATAGCCGAGGAAATTGTGGCCCATCGGTGATAAACGCACCCGCTGCTTTTCGCGGATCAGCAGAGCGGCCCCCAGTTCTTCCTCAAGTTGTTTTAGCCGGGTCGTCAGATTTGAGGGAACCCGGTGCAGTAGTTCCGCGGCACGGGCAACGGAACCGGTTTCTGCGACAGCACAAAACATCCGGAGCTGGACCAAATCCATAATTATTCTCTTTATGAAACTAACTTTAAACAGGTTATTCACGATTTGAGTTATTTTACGGCCAGAGCCGATGCCAGGCAACCTTGTTGTGCGGAGTAATCAGTGAATATATTTACACAGTGATAAAGGATGATTGCGGTAAGAGACTGGATAATCCTCGTGGACTGCTTCACAATATGCGCTGATGATGATGCTCCGTCCGCATTCAGGGCAGAGAATTCACCTGCCGGAGAAGAAATAATGTCCATTTTTAGTCAGGAAGCGGCACTGGTACATGAAGCACTGGTGGCACGCGGTCTGGAAACCCCTTTACGTAAGCCTGCGCGTGAGCTGGATGACCAGACACGTAAATCGCTTATTGCCGGTCATATGACCGAAATTATGCAGTTACTGAATCTGGATTTGCAGGATGACAGCCTGACCGAAACGCCTCATCGTATTGCTAAAATGTACGTCGATGAAATTTTTTCCGGTCTGGACTACGCGAATTTCCCAAAGATTACGGTTATTGAAAACAAAATGAAGGTCGATGAAATGGTCACGGTACGTGATATTTCCCTGACCAGTACCTGTGAACACCATTTTGTGACGATCGACGGTAAAGCGACGGTCGCTTATATCCCGAAAGATAAAGTGATCGGTCTTTCAAAGATTAACCGGATTGTACAGTTTTTTGCACGGCGTCCGCAGGTACAGGAACGTCTGACCCAGCAGGTGCTGGTCGCGCTGCAAACTTTGCTCGGAACCAATAATGTCGCAGTGTGTATTGATGCGGTGCATTATTGTGTCAAAGCCCGCGGGGTGCAGGATGCCACCAGTGCAACCACCACCACCTCACTGGGGGGATTATTTAAGTCGAGTCAGAATACCCGCCAGGAGTTTTTACGGTCCGTCAGACATAACTGATCTCTTTTTTACAGGGTCCGCCGGTGAATACGGTGCCGGCCCTGGCTTGCTTTGCAGGACACCCATGCCACGTTATCCCCAGCTCGATTTTATCCGTGGTGCCGCGATCCTCGGTATTTTACTGCTTAACATTATCAGCTTTGCTTTACCTTCTGCGGCTTACCTGAATCCGGCCTGGCAGGGCACTGTCAGCCTGGCGGATACTGTCTGCTGGGCAGCTCTGGAGATGGTGGCCCGCCTGAAATTTCTTAATCTGTTTGCACTGTTGTTTGGGGCCGGTCTGGTGTTCCTGCTGCCCAAAGGAACGGGCTGGCTGCAATCCCGACTGGGATGGCTGATTGTTTTTGGTTTGCTGCACGCAGTACTGCTCTGGGAAGGAGATATCCTGGTCGCATGGGGGATAGCCGGTATACTGAGCTGGCGGCTGATCCGGGACGCTCGCAGCTGGCAGACATTATTACGCACCGGGATACTGTTTTATACGGTCGGCTGCCTGATGTTGCTGGTGTTTGGCATGTTATCTGGCGGGCAGGGCGGCAGTAGCTGGTTACCCGGTCTGGCGGAAATCGCTTTCGAGAAACAGACGAAACTGCATCCCGGGCTGGTGGCCATAAATTACCGGCTCGATCATCTCGGGTCTATGCTGCTGGCGTTTTTTACCCAGTACGGCTGGGAATTGTCCGGACTGATGCTGGCCGGTGCTGCACTGGTACATAACGGCTGGCTGATCGGTAAGCGGAGTCAGACTGAATATCTCCGTAGCGGCGGATTATTACTGGTGGCAGGATTTTCTCTGGAAGCCGCCGGGGTGACTGCCCAATGGCTGACTGGCTGGTCATTTCGCTGGAGTGGTTTTTATCTGCAGTTGCCCGGAGAAATTGCCAGTCCGCTGGTCAGCCTTGGCTATGTATCCCTGGTGCTCGGCTTCTGGAAAAAAATAGCAGCCAGCAGAGTGTGTTATCTGCTGTGTTGTGTTGGCCGGATGGCCCTGAGTAATTACATTTTACAGACACTGATTTGCACTCTGATTTTTTCGACTGGCGGGTTGTTTATGCATTTTCAACGCTGGCAGTTATTGCTGATCGTTCCCTGTATCTGGCTGGTCAGTCTGTTGTTTTCCGTCTGCTGGCTGCATTTTTTCCGTCGCGGACCGCTGGAGGCCCTGTGGCGGTATCTGACCCGGCAAACCGCCTGAATCAGAAGTACTGGTATTGTTGTGTACCGGAGGCTGCGGGAGCACTTTGACGCTGCCGCTGGCTGGATTACCCGGCGAGTGTTTATCGGTGGCTGCCGGTGCCGGCCGGGGGGCCGCTGGCATTGTATCGACCTGCCACGGGGTCACCGCCGGATAGCCGGGACTGTTTTCCGGTATTTCTGTCACCGAGGGTATCGGGATTAATGGTCCGAGAAAACGCGGTTCACTTTTGAATATATACAAGTCTGCCAGTGCAGCCAGGCGCGCACCAATCTCGCGGATACGGATCCCCAGCATATTTTTCGGTGAAGGGACCGCATAACACTGTGCGCGGATCCCCTGGTGCATAGCGATAAACAACGCCCTTTCACAATGGAAACGCTGAGTGATGATAATAAAGTCATTGGTATCAAAGACTTTTCTTGTGCGGATAATTGAATCCAGGGTTCTGAATCCGGCATAGTCCAGCACAATGTCGGCCGGATCGACTCCGCCTTTGATAAGATCTTTACGCATGGTGCGGGGTTCATTATAGCTTTGCAGGGCATTGTCGCCGCTTAATAACAGGTAATTGACTTTGCCGCTGTTATAGGCGTTCAGTGCACCCTGAATGCGGTATAAATAGTACTGATTTGGTTCACCGCCACGGTAATATTTTGACGTACCGAGCACCACGCCGACTGCACGATGGGGTAAATCACTGACGTTTTCATAGATATAAGGTGCAGTCTTCCAGCTGATCCAGCGATCGAGACCTAATGCTGTTACTCCTGCCAGCAAAATCAGGCAACAGGTAATGGTAAAGATACGTCTCAGCATGCGGCCTTATTACTCACTTATTGACGGTTAAAGTGACTCAAGGGTACTTGAGCCACTTCGGGCAGGCAAGGTCTGATATTGGCTCCGGCAATGTCAGAGAGTTACTACCGGGAAGCCGCTGTCAGATTGAGGTACGTCGATAGTGACGGTACAGGGGTTTCCAGAAGTTATCTTCTACTGCCTGTGAAAGAGCCTCTTCTGACGTTTCCGCGGCCACACCTTCGGCCTGTGCCGCTTTTGCAACGGCTATCGCGATATAACGGGAGACCTGCTGGATATCTTTTAACTCTGGCAGAACAGCACCTTCACCGCGGGTCGCTAACGGTGAGCAGTCGGCCAGCGCCCGACTGGCGCTCATCAGCATGGCATCGGTGATCCGGCTGGCTTTAGAAGCCAGTACACCAAGACCGATTCCCGGGAAGATATAAGCATTATTACACTGTGCAATCGGATAGGTTTTATCCTGCCAGGTCACCGGGGCAAAGGGACTGCCGGTGGCGACCAGGGCTGCGCCCTCGGTCCAGGCGATCAGATCGGCAGGTACCGCTTCAACCCGTGATGTCGGATTAGATAACGGCATAATGATTGGCCGCGGACAGTGGCGATGCATTTCCCGGATAATTTCTTCGGTAAACAGCCCCGGTTGTCCGGAGACGCCAATCAGTACGGTCGGTTTTGCGTTACGTACAACATCCAGCAGAGATACAGCATCGTTTTCTGTCTGCCAGCCGGCAATATGCGCAGAATCCTGAATCAGGCGGGTCTGGAATGGCAGCAGGTTGGTGAGTTTATCCGTGAGCAGGCCATAACGATCGACCATCATTACCCGCTGACGGGCCTGTTTATCGCTCAGTCCGTCCGCTTTCATCTCGGTAATAATTTGTTCTGCAATTCCGCAGCCTGCAGAGCCGGCACCGAGGAAGACGACGGTCTGCTCAGAAATCCGGCTTCCGGCAGCGCGGCTGGCCGCCACCAGGGTGCCGACAGCGACGGCTGCAGTGCCCTGGATATCGTCGTTAAAACAGCACAGTTCGTCGCGGTATTGCTCCAGCAACGGCATCGCATTTTTCTGAGCAAAGTCTTCAAACTGCAACAGAACATTGGGCCAGCGGCGCTTGACGGCCGAAATAAATTCGTTCACAAATGTTGTGTACTCTTCGCCGCTGATCCGCGGATGACGCCAGCCCATATACAGAGGATCGTTGAGTAATTGCTGATTGTTAGTACCGACATCCAGCGCTATGGGTAACGTATAGGCAGGGCTGATGCCGCCACAGGCGGTATACAGTGAGAGTTTACCAATAGGTATTCCCATACCACCAATGCCTAAATCGCCTAAACCGAGAATTCGCTCGCCGTCAGTGACGACAATAACTTTGACATTCTGCTTAGTGGCATTTTGCAGCATATCTTCGATATGCTCACGGTTAGGGTATGAGATAAAAACACCGCGGGCACGGCGATAAATTTCAGAAAAGTGTTCACAGGCCGTGCCGACGGTCGGGGTATAGATGATTGGCATCACCTCTTCCAGATGGTCATCCAGCAGACGGTAAAACAGTGTCTCATTGGTATCCTGAATATTACGCAAAAAGACGTGTTTATCGTTATTGTTTTTAAATTGCTGAAACTGGTGCCAGGCACGTTCTGCTTGTTCTTCGATAGTTTCTACGGTTTCAGGAAGTAATCCGTTAAGATTAAATTCGTTACGTTCTTCCTGCGTAAAGGCACTGCCTTTATTAAGTAACGGAAATTCTAACAGAATAGGGCCGGCATAAGGGATATACAGCGGGCGTTTGCTTTCGTAATCGAGTTCCATGTCGTGCATGCTCCTCAGCGTTTTCTCCGGCGGCCACAGCGGCTGGCCGAAGGTATCAGGGTAAGACAAAAATATAGCCTTCAGCTGCCGATGATAAGCAGAAAAAATCAATAAAATGTTAATGCCGCCGCAAATTTAGCCGCGGCGGGGGCTACAGTGACAGACTGACCTCTCGTAACTGATCACACCCCAGAGCCGCGAGGGTTGCCCGGGTCGCCGCCAGCTGACTGACTGCGGCCTGTTCAGATTCGGCCAGTACCGCTTGCTGAATATCAAGGCAATTGCCCTCCTGTAAGTTAAGCAGTATCAGGGCGGATTGTAACGGCGGCAGTGACGGGTTATAGGCGGCATTTTCTGCATAGCGACCTGCATAAATAGTACCGTTGCTGGTCATTAAGGCCACTCCGCTATAGGCAGAAGAATAGGGAGCATAGCTTTTAGCCGCCGCCCTGATAGCCGCCTGTTGCAGGGCATCACCACTGACCGGGAAATTCTGCGTCTGGTCATCCATCAGCAGATCACTGATCTGCAAATCTGCAGGGCCAAAAGCATCGGGCAGATAGTCGGCCAGAGTTCGTGGCGGTTTACCGGGCAGACACAACACCAGCTCTCCGCCACTGTTGAGTTCATTCATAAACTGACGACAATGGCCGCAGGGGGTGTAGTTGACGGTCACCGCCGCCAGTTTCTTTTCACCGGACAGCCAGGCATGGGTGATAGCGCTCTGTTCGGCATGGACTGTTTGCTGCATGGTGGCGCCGCGGAATTCCATATTGGCGCCGAAGTACCAGTTGCCACTGGTGCCGCGGGCGATTGCGCCGACATTAAACGCGGATAATGGTGTCACCGCACAACTGGCAGCCAGTGGCAGTAAGGCCAGAGCCAGGGCATTCTCGTCCAGACCTGTGTCTGCGGTTAACTGACTCACTGTCTGCGCGGACAGAATCGCTGTAAACTGCGGATCCTCCAGCACAGGACGCAGGGCGGCCTGTAAGCGGGGAGTCAGTGTTTCAAATGCGGTGGTGTAACGTGGGTGCATACGAAGCCTCATTCAGTGAAACTGCGGTATCTGATTTTTATATGTGATCTCTATCAAATGCACAATGTACACGGCGGTTTGCATTACAACTTTGCGCGATTCATCGCAAAGTTTTTCTGACAGACATCAAGATTCAGAGGGAAGGATGAATTCCGCGGAAAAAAAAGCCGGTTTACACCGGCTTATGGACTGAGGGCATGGCTGGCAGAATTAACCGACCTGCATGCCCGGCTGTGCGCCGCTGTCGGCGGACAGGATAAATAAATCGCTGCCGCCACTGCCGGCAGATAACACCATGCCTTCCGATACGCCAAAACGCATCTTACGCGGTGCAAGGTTTGCTACAATAATGGTCAGACGGCCGGTCAGTACCGACGGATCCGGATAGGCCGCACGGATACCTGAAAAAATCTGACGCTTTTCACCGCCGACATCCAGTACCAGGCGCAGTAGTTTATCAGACCCTTCGACCAGTTCAGCCTGCTCAATCAGCGCTACCCGCATATCTACTTTGGCAAAATCATCGATACTAATAATACCTTCTGCCTGTACATCTGCTTTTTTAGCCGGCTTTTCGGTCACAGCGGTTTTCTTCGGTTTGGCGGCAGCCGGTGCTGTGGTCTGGCCAGCATCGTGTTTAGAGGCTTCGATCAGTCCGTTAACTTTTGCCATTTCAATACGCTGATACAGTGCTTTAAATGGTGCCACAGTGTGGCCAGTCAGAGGCCGGGCCACACCGTCCCATGTCAGCTCACTGTTTAGGAAGTTTTCACAACGTTCAGCCAGCTCCGGCAGTACCGGCTTCAGCCAGGTCATCAGCACGCGGAACAGATGGATACCCATTGAGCAGACAGACTGCAGTTCAGCATCACGACCTTCCTGCTTCGCAATAACCCACGGGGCCTGCTCATCGACATAACGGTTTGCCATATCTGCCAGTGACATAATTTCACGGATCGCACGGCTGAACTCACGGCTTGCCCATGCTTCACCAATTTTCTCGCTGGCATCGACAAAGGTCTGATACAGGGCAGGGTCTGCCAGAGTCTCTGACAGCTGACCATTAAAACGTTTGGTAATAAACCCGGCATTGCGTGACGCCAGATTAACCACTTTATTCACGATGTCAGCATTTACCCGCTGGACAAAATCTTCCAGGTTCAGGTCAATATCGTCAATGCGTGAAGAGAGTTTAGCCGCATAGTAGTAACGCAGGCTGTCGGCATCCAGGTGTTGCAGCCAGGTACTGGCTTTAATGAAAGTCCCCCGCGATTTTGACATTTTAGCGCCGTTAACCGTCACATAACCGTGTACAAACAGGTTATCCGGTTTACGGTACTGGCTGCCTTCCAGCATGGCCGGCCAGAACAGGCTGTGGAAATAAACAATATCTTTACCGATAAAATGGTACAGCTCGGTAGAAGAATCTTTCTTCCAGTATTCGTCAAAATCCAGATCACCGCGTTTATCACACAGATTTTTAAACGACCCCATGTAACCGATAGGCGCATCCAGCCAGACATAGAAATATTTACCAGGGGCTCCGGGGATTTCGAAACCGAAATAAGGCGCATCGCGGGAAATATCCCACTGTTGCAAACCGGAATCGAACCACTCCTGCATCTTATTAGCGACCTGTTCCTGCAGCGCACCGGAGCGGGTCCAGGTTTGCAACATGGCAGAGAATGATGGCAGATCAAAGAAGAAATGCTCTGAGTCACGCATTACAGGTGTTGCACCGGAAATCACCGATTTCGGTTCAATAAGCTCGGTCGGGCTGTAGGTTGCCCCGCAGACTTCGCAGTTATCGCCATACTGATCGGCAGCTTTACATTTAGGACAGCTGCCTTTTACGAAGCGATCCGGTAAAAACATGCCTTTTTCCGGGTCATATAACTGGGAGATGGTACGGTTTTTAATAAAACCGTTCTCTTTCAGCCGGCCATAGATTTGTTCAGACAGCTCGCGGTTTTCTTCGCTGTGGGTTGAGTGGTAGTTGTCATAGCTGATATTAAACCCGGCGAAATCCGTCTGATGTTCCCGGCTCATATCATCAATCATTTTTTCCGGAGCAACACCCAGTTGCTGCGCTTTGAGCATGATTGGAGTACCGTGGGCATCATCAGCACAGATAAACCACACGGTATTGCCACGCATTCGCTGGTAACGTACCCAGATGTCTGCCTGGATATGTTCCAGCATATGCCCGAGATGGATAGATCCATTAGCGTACGGCAGAGCGCACGTTACCATTATTTTTTTTGCGACTTGAGTCATAGTTTGCGTAGCTTTCTGTTGGTTTGGAAAAGAACATAGAATGGTAACCGAAGGCACCGTTAACGTAAACAAGTGGCGGGTGATAATGCTTATCCGGTGTCGCCGTTACGCCGGCCATTCTGCTAGGATAGAGACTGATTGATTTTTTTACGTTGTTTTAACAATGCATCGTTACAAGGAGAAGGGATGATGTCAGATGCCCGTCAGCATCACTCACCGGAAATATTGCGCCAGCAGGTCAGCGCCGTATTACAACGCTTTGAACACCCGACACTGCAACAGGATCTGATTCGGCTGAAAGCTGTCCGCCATGTGGCTTTGCTGGATAATATACTGCATATAGAAATAGTGATGCCCTTTGCCTGGCAGTCAGCATTTGAGGCGTTACAACGCACCGCTCAGCAGCAATTACTGCAGCTGAGCGGTGCACAGGGCATTGAATGGCGACTGAGTTGTGATATTGCCACCCTGAAACGGGTAAAAAATCAGCCCTCCAGCCACGGGGTAAAAAATATTATTGCTGTCAGTTCCGGAAAAGGGGGAGTAGGTAAATCATCCACGGCGATTAATCTGGCACTGGCCTTACAGGCAGAAGGCGCACGGGTCGGTTTGCTGGATGCTGATATTTATGGCCCGTCGATACCCCTGATGATGGGGACCGAACAACAACGGCCCTCCTCACCGGATGGTAAACATATGGCACCGGTGATGGCACACGGTCTGGCGACCAATTCAATAGGTTACCTGGTTACGGAAGAAAACGCGATGGTCTGGCGCGGGCCGATGGCCAGTAAAGCGTTGTTGCAATTACTGAATGAAACCCTGTGGCCGGATCTTGATTATCTGATCATCGATATGCCCCCGGGAACCGGTGATATCCAGTTAACACTGGCACAAAATATTCCGGTGACTGCGGCCCTGGTGGTTACCACTCCGCAGGATGTGGCCTTACTGGATGCCCGTAAAGGGGTCGTGATGTTCAACAAAGTTGATGTGCCGGTGCTGGGGATCATCGAGAATATGAGCCAGCATATTTGCAGCAACTGCGGGCACCATGAAGCCATTTTCGGCACCGGCGGCGCAGAAAGGCTGGCTGAAGAGTATGGTATTACTCTGTGCGGGCAAATCCCGCTGCATATTTCGTTACGTGAAGATCTGGATGCCGGGCTGCCGACGGTGACCCGTCAGCCCGACGGTGAGTTTACCCGGCGATATCGGCAGATCGCCGGTGGCATTGCTGCCGGTTTGTACTGGCAGGGTGAGGTTATTCCTGCCGATATCAGCTTCCGCGCCCTGTAAGCGAATGTTGCGTCCGGCGCCAGTGGAAAGTCACGGCTGGCGCGGGTAATGCATCAGGATATAGTCACCTTCTTCTCCGCAGCCGGTGGCAATCTCCTGCCAGCCGTGCCGGTGATAAAAACGGCGGGCGCGCTGGTTTACCGCCATACATTTGAGGCTGCCAGTGGCGGTGAATCGCCGGCAGACATCCTGTAATAAGGCTGTGCCAATTCCCTGCTCCTGACAGGAAGGGCTGACAAACAGGCTATGTAAAAAATTATCCACTACAGCACAGGATGAAAATCCGGCCCGCTGTTCACCGTCCATGGCAACCCGCACTTTTTCGCCAGTAATTAACCGGTCAAAATCTTCCAGTTGCCAGTCTTCACCTTTCAGCCAGTGCCAGTTTGCACGGCGGCTGGCGAGATATAACGTTCGCAGAAAGGGACGGTCAGCCTCATCATAATCACGAATGATGACTGGCGCAGAGTGGCCCATAACAGACTCCCATGGGGTAAATTCAGGTGACCAGTTCAGCACAATGCTGAGCGCGGGGTTAATAGATTTTAGTTATCAAATCGATAATAACAGAGTATTAGCCGCTGCCCGCTAAAGAGGTTACTTTGGCATCCTACTTTTACGGAGGGGCAACTGATGTCAATTATCAACACTAAGATCAAACCGTTTAAAAACAGCGCATTCAAAGAAGGTCAGTTTATCGAACTGACAGAGAAAGATACGGAAGGTAAGTGGAGTGTCTTCTTTTTCTACCCGGCTGATTTTACTTTTGTCTGCCCGACCGAACTGGGTGATGTGGCAGATCACTATGATGAGTTTCGTAAACTGGGTGTCGATATCTACTCTGTCTCCACGGATACCCATTTTACCCACAAAGCATGGCATGGCAGCTCTGAAACTATCGGCAAAATCCGTTATGCGATGATCGGTGACCCGACCGGAGCACTGACGCGTAATTTCGAAATTATGCGTGAAGAACAGGGACTGGCAGATCGTGGCACCTTTATTGTTGACCCGGAAGGGGTCATTCAGGCGATCGAAATTACCGCAGAAGGCATCGGTCGTGATGCATCTGACCTGCTGCGTAAAGTAAAAGCAGCCCAGTATGTGGCAAGCCATCCGGGTGAAGTCTGCCCTGCAAAATGGAAGGAAGGGGAAGCGACACTGTCTCCTTCATTAGATCTGGTCGGTAAAATCTGATCAGTGCGCCAGCCAGGGGTTTGTTTTTTCACGGGTGCTGAGGCACCCGTTTTTCTGCCAGGGAGATCACCATGCTCGATAATACATTAAAACATCAACTCAGCGTTTATCTTGAAAAATTAACCCGTCCGGTAGAGCTGATTGCGACTCTGGATGACAGTAACACCTCCGGCGAAGTGCGGGAATTACTGGAAGAAATTAGCGGGTTATCAGATAAAATCAGTTTGCGGCTGGATGACAGCCTGGCAGTTCGTAAACCCTCTTTTATGATTTCAGCCCCCGGCCAGAACCATGGTCCGCGGTTTGCCGGTTCTCCCCTCGGCCATGAGTTTACTTCGCTGGTACTGGCTCTTTTACAAACCGGCGGTCATCCATCGAAAGAGAGTCAGGCGCTGCTGTCTCAGGTGGCAGCGCTGGATACTGAGCTGAATTTTGAAACCTATTATTCACTGTCCTGCCATAACTGTCCGGATGTGGTACAGGCGCTTAACCTGATGGCGATCCTCAACCCCGGGATCAGCCATACGGCGATAGATGGCGGCGTTTTTCAGCATGAAATAGAACAACGTGAAGTGATGGGGGTGCCTGCGGTATACCTTAATGGTCAGAGCTTCGCCCAGGGGCGCCTGAGTCTGAGTGAGATCGTCAGTAAGGTCGATACCAATGCCGGGAAAAAAGCAGCCGAATCCCTGAATCAGCGTCAGCCCTACGATGTGTTGATCGTTGGCAGCGGTCCGGCTGGTGTGGCAGCGGCTATCTATGCGGCGCGTAAAGGGATCCGTACCGGGTTACTCGGGGAACGTTTTGGCGGGCAGCTATTAGATACGGTAGATATCGAAAACTATATTTCGGTACCCAAAACCGAAGGCAGTCAGCTGGCGGGTGCGTTGCGGCAGCATGTGGCTGATTATCAGATTGATGTTATTGAAGCACAGACTGCCAGCCAGTTGTTACCGTCCGCGGCACCGGGAGGGCTGCATTCAGTAGCCACAGTCTCCGGGGCAACCCTGCAGGCAAAAGCCGTTATCCTGGCAACCGGTGCCCGCTGGCGTAATATGAACGTACCGGGCGAAGAGCAATACCGGACGCGCGGCGTGACCTATTGTCCGCACTGTGACGGCCCTTTATTTAAGGGAAAACGGGTTGCCGTGATCGGCGGAGGAAATTCCGGGGTGGAAGCGGCGATTGATCTGGCAGGGATCACTAGCCATGTCACTTTGCTGGAATTCGCAGCAGAATTGAAAGCCGACCAGGTACTGCAGGAGAAACTGCGCAGCCTGAAAAATGTGGAAGTCATCCTTAATGCACAGACTCTGGAAGTTACCGGTGATGGTAAGCAGGTCACCGGCTTGCAATATCAGCATCGTCAGACGATGGAACAGCAGGGGCTGGCAGTCTCCGGTATTTTTGTGCAGATAGGTTTGCTGCCAAATACCCAGTGGCTGGGTGACTCTGTGGCGCGTAACCGGTTTGGTGAAATTGATGTCGATACCAAATGTGCAACCAGCCAGCCGGGTATTTTTGCCGCCGGTGACTGTACGACTGTCCCCTATAAGCAGATTATTGTTGCCAGCGGAGAGGGGGCTAAAGCATCACTGAGTGCCTTTGATTATCTGATCAGAACCTCATCTGTATCTGAATAAGCGTTACCCTGAGCAGGCTATTCTTTATCCGCCAGCCTGCTCACAGTCCGCGGATTTAATATAATCAGCATTATACAATGATGAGTTATATATATTAATTACACTTCATATTTCGCACATTATTAATCATTTCCTTCATTATCAGCCCGCTTAATTAACTGTTTCTGATAATATCTGATATATTTTTTCTTATAATTCATTCTTTTTATTTATCTGTTAAGAATTAATAAATTTAAATTAACTTAAATATAATATTTTAATTTAAAATATTATATTTGTTAGCACGTTATGCTGATAAGTTATTTAACGGCTGCCGCATAATTTCAGCCACTTTACCGCGGTATTTATTTATTATTTCTGGCAATGGCAGATCGTAAAAACAATGAAAATCAGATATCTGGCCCTGGGGTTATTGGCTATTCCCGGCATATTTACCGAATCTTTTGCAGCCACGCCCCGGGACCTTAGCTCCCTGTATCAGCTTCCGGAATCCAGCCAGATACCGGCGGCAGATAACCGGCTGAATAGTCAGCCCCCGACGCCTCCGGCAATTAAACACTATGATCGCTGGTTCCCGTTGCTTGGCGATAAAGCAGTACAAATGGGATATGAATTACCGGAACCTTTTGGTATCGGTATTAATTATATGAACATTCGCCAGAATATCAGTGTTGACTCGATTAATTTTAGCGGACTTGGCCTGGGAAAACTCAATTTCCCATCCAACCTGTTTAATATAGATGCCAGTAAAACCCGGCAATACAGTAAAACGACGACTCTGCGGCTGGATGCCTGGCTGCTGCCGTTCTGGAACCTGTACGGGATTGTCGGTAAAACCCGTGGTCATTCCATTTCAGCGATTGGCGTTGATTCCGACCCCTCTCAGTTTAAAGGGGACTTTCTGAACCAGCTAATCTCCGGTGTGGTGCACAACATGCATAACGCAGGGCAGTTCGATAATCTGAATTTTGAACTTAAGTTTAAAGGCACCACGTATGGCGTCGGGACAGTGCTGGCCGGAGGGGTCGGTGACTGGTACGGGCTGGTGGACTTTAACTATACCCAGACAAGGTTCGATATTCTCGACGGCAGTATTAATGCCTTTACCTTGTCACCGCGCGTAGGTTACCGCTTTACCACTCCGGGGATCCGTGCGATAGGGCTGGAACCCGGAAAACTGAATGTCTGGGTAGGGACCATGTATCAGGATGTTCAGCAGGAATTTAAAGGCAGTCTTAACGATCTGGCGATGCCGGGTTCATTACAGCAATTAATGGCTCTGGCTAACCGAAATGGTAATGGCCGTTTTGATGTTAAGCAGCATTTGCAGTCCCCCTGGAATGTACTGGCGGGCGCACAGTACAGCATTACCCGGCATTTTAATATTGCCGCAGAACTGGGCTTTGCTCAGCGCAACAGCATTATGGTATCCGGAGAGTATCGTTTCTGATGTTACTGCGGCGGCTGAGTGTGCTGATACTGGCTGTAATTCTCTGGCCCTCAGAGGCAGCCGCCGGAATAATCCCCACCCGACAACAGGTTGACCGCTGGCTGGCTCCCCTCGGGGCTAACCGAACGTTTAATCCGGACCAGGGGATCGACTGGGGAATTATGCCGGGCCCCTTCTATACACCGGAGCTGGGCGCCGGGGTGGGGGCGGTGGTCGCCGGGTTATACCGGCCCGATCCCGATGATCATATCAGTCAGAATTCATCAGTCACATTAAGTGGTTATGCCAGCAGCACCGGCGCATTCGGACTGCAGGTCAATAATTACGGGTTTTATGACCAGGACAAGTGGCGATTCTTTGTACAGGGAGAGCTAAGCGATACCCCGACATGGTACTGGGGAAAAGGGTTTCGCGCTGGCAGTAATAACCGGAATAAACAGCGCTACGTTGCACGGGAAATCAGCATGATGCCGCAGGTGATGCGGCAGATAGCCAGCCGGACTTATTTCGGGCTGGGCTGGTCGCTGAACAACATGCAGGCCGGATCGGTACATGATCCTCAAAAAAACGGGCCTGCCCTGGAAGCCGACGGGCGCGGAGTGTTCAGTAGCGGGCCACTGATTAGCCTGAGCTATGACAGCCGGGACTTTTTACCTAACCCGCATAAAGGTATTTCAGCCAGCCTGCAATATATCCGCTACAGCCCGCAAACCGGCAGCAATACGCGTTTTGATGCATGGACGGCCCATTTTAGCGCTTACCATGAAATTGATAAAAAACGGGTACTGGCCTGGGAGATCAATGGCGCTTTTACCAGCGGCCAGGTGCCGTGGAATATGCTGCCATCACTGGGGGACAGTGATCATTTCCGGGGGTATTACCCGGGACGTTACCGCGAACGTGATGTTATCAGTACCCAGCTTGAATACCGTCAGTCACTTAGCTGGCGAAACGGTATTGTCGGCTGGATTGGCAGCGGCACTATGGCATCACATTTTTCAGCCGCTGCAGGGCAGCGCTGGTTACCGACCATCGGGGCCGGATACCGGTTTGCGTTTAAACCGGGCGTCAATATCCGGCTGGACTACGGAATAGGTAAAAACAGCAGTGCTTTTTATTTTCAGGCAGGAGAAGCTTTTTGAAAGGATGGATTTACGCGCCGCTGTTAGCGGTATTATTCAGCACATCACCCGTATCCGCCCGTATTGAGATCGGCAGTGATTTTTCCCATATTCCTCAGCAGCAGGCCGCAGAAGCCTGGCCGGTCAGCGTGCCGCTGTCACCGCCTGATGGTCTGCGGCCTTGCTGTGCTTTTGGTTACCGGTTGAAAACGCAACTGCTGGGCGTACCGGTACCTTTTTACCGGATTAATAATGTCGCTGAAACAGATAACCTCGGCAGACATAACTATAACGACAGTCACTGGAATTCATTACTGGCGCTTAGCGGGCTGGGAAAAGAGCATAACGGTATTGTTTATACTCTGCGTGGCGGGTTTATTGATACTGCTCATATTCGTGACAGTGCGGATATGACTTTCTGGTTATTCAGCCAGCTATACCCAAGACTGGGCACCGCCTTTACCCTTTCTCCCGGTGAGGAAGAGCTGGCAAAACGACAAGTGGTTTTCAGGGCATTTACCCCACCGAAGGATCCGGCACAGGCCTATACACTGGCCGTATGGATCGCGGCGACAATTGCCTATGATATTGCAGCCTGGCATGAAGTTGCTCAGTGGTATGGTTTCGAATCAATTCCCGGTTTTTCTGAGGGGATTTCAGCCTTCTCGCCGGAAGATCTCTACTCAAATATGGTCGGGGCCAGGCTGGCGGCGACGTTATTGCTGACCGGACACGGTTACAGTAAACGTGGTTTTAATCTGGCGATGACGACAATACTGCCACAGGCGTTACACCGTCTCGGCGCGGTCAGTGCCAGCCAGACACGTTTTCATTTTGATATGGTCGATAAATTGTGGTGGGACAGCAGCAAAGCGGTACCGGAAAAGTTCCTGTTGCTGAAACGTAATTATCTGACCGGCAATGACAGGGTACCGACCCCGGTCCCGGGAGAACCGGAAGCCAGTCTGCCCCTGACATTTCCTGCCAGCTATGCCGGTGAGCAAATTAACTCTCTGGCCGAATTACGATTGCTGCCCGGTAAATCGATGGTCAGGCTTCCTGCACCGGAAACATTTTACCGCTGGCAGGATTTTCCTGCGCTGGCGGATGCGGCACAGAAAAGTGATCAGCGACAGTTGCAAAAAAATAGCGTCGGGAAGCGCTGAACGTCAGCCAGCATCGGCCGGTTATTAAGACGGATTGCAGCTAAAGTCACCCTGCGGTCAGCCCTGCATCTGAAACTGCTATTCGTGAAATGGTCAGAAAAGCCAGCCGGTGGTAACTGTAAAAAATAAGAACGCTCTCCGCCCGCCAGCGGGGCGGAGAGCTAAGCAGAAAGCGGCAATAATTATTTCAGTAATCTGACCTTGCAGTTCTTACCTTTGATTTTCAGCTGTTGTAGCTGACGAAACATCTTACTGGCCGCTGCTTTACGAATAGCCACATAAGCATGCATCGCTGACATATCAATTTTACCGACATCATCGGCTGTCAGTCCGGCATCCCCGGTCAGAGCGCCAAGAATGTCACCGGGGCGTATTTTGGCTTTACGGCCACCGTCGATACAGAGTGTTACCTTGTCGGCCTCCAGTGATACTCCGGCAGCAACGGTGAGGTCACCGGCTGACAACCACTGTGGTTTCAGGTCGATATAATCTTCCAGTGCGTTAGCCCGCGTGATCTCTGCCGGGGCGACCAGACTCACGGCCAGACCTTTGCCACCTGCACGGGCGGTACGGCCTATCCGGTGTACGTGAACTTCCGGGTCGAAAGAAAGTTCATAGTTTACGACCATCGGCAGATCTTTAATATCCAGTCCGCGGGCAGCCACATCCGTAGCGACCAGTACCCGGCAGCTATGGTTAGCAAAACGTATCAGCACCTGATCACGGTCACGCTGTTCTAAATCACCGTGCAGCGCGGCCACACTGATCCCTTGTTCCGTCAGAGCCTCACAGACTTGCTGGCAGTCGCGTTTGGTATTACAGAAAACGACGCAGGAAGAAGGCTGATGGTGGCCGAGTAACGTTTTCAGCAGTGACAGTTTTCCGCCGCGTGAGGCTTCATAAAATTGTTGTTCAATATCCGGAAGTACCGACACATCACCGGTCGTAATACTGACCGGTGAACGCTGGATCCGTGCACTGATAGTTTCAATGCCCTGCGGGTAGGTGGCGGAAAACAGCAGTGTCTGACGTTTGACCGGCAGATAGCCGATAATATCATCAATCGCTTCACTGAATCCCATGTCAAGCATACGGTCAGCTTCATCGAGCACCAGTACGTGCAGTCCCTGAACCAGTAAACTCTGCTTGCGCAGATGTTCCTGAAGACGTCCCGGCGTACCCACCACAATGTGAGGAGCATGGGCCAGAGATGCCAGCTGATGACCCATCGGCTGACCACCGCACAGGGTCAGAATTTTAATATTCGGAATGTAGCGTGCCAGACGGCGCAGTTCTTTGGTGACCTGATCCGCCAGTTCACGGGTCGGGCATAACACCATTGCCTGAGTGGTAAACTGCGAAGCATCTATTTTCTGTAACAGGCCGATGCCGAAGGCGGCTGTTTTTCCGCTCCCGGTCTTTGCCTGCGCACGGACATCATGGCCCTGTAAAATAACCGGTAACGCCTCAGCCTGTACCGGCGTCATAGCCGAATAACCGAGTTCGGTAAGGTTTTCGAGCTGCGCAGCGGGCAGCGACAGAGATGCAAATGATTGGGTCACAGGGTGTACTCTACTCAGACAATTATCAGGGGACGCAGGACTGCCGGGGCTGCGCAGTGATGCAAACAGTACCGTCAGGCTGGATATATAAGCAGACATAATAGCAGAGATCCGCCTGCTTCGGCAGAGCTAAAATAATTTCGCCGCGACGGAATTATAGTTGTGACTTGCGCGGCGGCAGAGAGTTGCCTTACCCTGTACGACGTATGATGACTCGGGGTGCCGGTTATGGCTGAGAAACACCCGTTGAACCTGAACCGGATAATGCCGGCGGAGGGAAGTCTGATACTGCTGTATGCGGTATCCGTTTCCTGATGCCCGTCAGGAGCGTTGAAATGTCAGTGGTTTATTCTTCTTTTTCTGCCCGTGAAGCTTCCGCCTCACGGCATCTCTATGGGGTGACCCCGCCGCTGGTGCATTGTATGACCAACCAGGTGGTACAGTCACTGACCGCCAATATATTGCTTGCCAGCTCAGCGTCTCCGGCCATGGTCATTGATCTGCAGGAAGCGCCGGTGATGGCGGCGCATGCGTCAGCACTACTGATTAATGTCGGTACCCTGACCCACGAGGCAATCCCCGCGATGCAGGCCGCTGTGGAGTCCGCCAACCGCGCCGCAGTTCCCTGGACACTGGACCCGGTCGCGATGGGAGTATTACCACTGCGCAGCGATTTTTGCCGGCAGTTGCTGGATTTTTCTCCGGCGGTGATCCGCGGCAACGGTTCTGAAGTTCTGGCACTGGCGGGGGCCGGAAAAGGCGGGCGGGGGATGGACAGCAAGGATGATTCATGCCGGGCAGTGAGCGCGGCGGTACAGCTGGCGGCAGATCAGAACTGTATTGTGGTGGTATCAGGGGCGACTGACTATGTTACCGATGGTCATCTTGTCCTGACGCTGACAGGAGGATCCCCGTTAATGACGGCCGTGACCGGTACTGGCTGCGGGTTATCAGCCCTGGTGGCAGCATTCAGCACGTTGCCCGGCAACCGGTTATATCATGTGGCGACGGCCTGCTGGCTGATGTCACAGGCTGCTGAACAGGCAGCACAACAGTCCCGCGGGCCCGGCAGTTTTTCAATCGCGTTAATCGATGCTCTCTGGCAGCTATGCCAGACCCATCGACAGGAGGGACAAGACAATGCGGCGAATTAATGCATTAACTATTGCCGGAACGGATCCCAGCGGTGGGGCGGGTATTCAGGCTGATTTAAAAACCTTTTCTGCGCTGGGCGCCTACGGTACCAGTGTGATTACTGCCCTGGTCGCCCAGAATACCTGCGGGGTACGTTCAGTCCGGGCGGTGGCGGCGGATTTTGTGCGCGAACAACTTGCCGCAGTGATGGACGATATTCGTATCGATACCCTGAAACTGGGTATGCTGCATAACGCAGAGATTATCCGTGCTATGGCTGATGATTTGAGTCACTGCACGGTTCCCTGGCGGGTGCTGGATACGGTTATGCTGGCCAAAAGCGGCGATCCTCTGCTGGATCCTCAGGCTGTGAGTCTGTTGCGGGATAAACTGTTACCCCGGATGTCGCTGATCACCCCGAATCTCCCGGAAGCTGCTGCCTTGCTGGGATGCCGTGAAGCAGTCAGCGAGCAGGAAATGCTGTTACAGGCGCAAAAGTTACTGGAAACCGGATGCCAGGCCGTTTTAATCAAAGGCGGGCATCTGGGCGGAGAAGAAAGTCCGGACTGGCTGGTCAGTGACGGTTTTCAGAAACGTTTTACCACCCTGCGGATTAACACCCGTCATACCCACGGTACCGGATGCAGTTTATCGGCGGCGCTCTGTGCACTACGGCCCCGTTATCCGGACTGGGCGGCAACCGTGGATGCGGCTAAGCAGTGGCTGTGCGGGGCGATAGAAATGGCCGATACATTACAGGCAGGTAAAGGTAACGGCCCGGTACATCATTTTTATCGCTGGTGGTGATCACGCTTGTTACCGGTGGCTCAGCAGCGGGCACTCTTCCGGCAGCCTGCAGCGCACTGCCTGTGGCAGTAGTTCCATCCGGAAGTGCTCGCCACTCAGGGGTTCACCGTCAAGGTTAAATGTCATCGGGTGACGGGCTTTAATCTCCAGTGAACGACAACGGGCGCTGGTTATGGCGGGGTTATCGCTATTCCCCGTCAGGTTATGGACAATGCCCGGCAGCCATTGCTGCGCCGTAACGATGCTGATATCCATCAGACCATCGTTGATAAATGCGGAAGGGCACAAACGCTGCCCGCCCCCAGCCTGACGGCCGTTACCGATACCGATCACCAGGGCATCGCCCTGCCAGTGAAAGGTTTCGCTGATAATTTCACAGTGATCTGCTTTCAGGGTGTCCATACGCAGCAAGCCATGTATCACATAAGATACACCGCCGAGTGCGGCTTTCAGTTTATCCGGGGTTTCGGTGGTGATTCTGGTGCCGAAGCCACCGGTCGCCATATTGATAAAATAACGCTGCCGGTTGACGGTCACGATATCAACTGCCGATACAGTTCCACTGACAGCCAGTTGTAATGCCGGTGCCATCTGTTCAGGGATATCAGCGCTGCGGGCAAAGTCATTCGCTGTGCCCAGAGGCAGGATACCGAGAACCGGACGCTGTGCCGGTGGCAGTTGTGCCAGGCAACTGACCAGTTGATTAATGGTGCCGTCACCGCCTCCGGCAATCACCGTATCTGCCTGCAGGCTAAGGGCTTCCTGCAGATAGCGTTGTGTATCTCCCGCCTCCCAGGTGACCCGTACCTCGATCTGATACCCGCCGGCCCGCAGATCTATGACTGCCTGACGTAACTGCTCATTAGCGGCACTCTTTCCGTTAAGGATCACAACAGCTTTGCTGGTGGAATTCATGAATTTTTTCCCGGCACTGTAAACAGACTACCGGAATTTATAACATAAAAGCGCGGCAGGCTTCACTGGCGACAGGCTGAAAAAAAGAAACCCGCCGGGGGGACCTGGCGGGTAAATAAGGTGGATTCTGAGGTAATCAGACAGTCTTTATCCTTTTTTATAATGGGGCTATTTTAGCCGCAGGCTCAGCAGATAACTGTGATCTGATTCTAAATAGCGAAAAGTTATGCCTGTACTGCGTGGCTGTGTGGTGCCTGAGTTGTCGACCCTTCCGGCAGATTTCGCAGTAACAGAGCGTAGTCGAGGCTGATATCCTGTGGTACCAACAGCCATACCTTATGGCCATCTCCCGGGGCGACCGCAGCGGGTTGCCGTTTGGCTGTTTGCATTTCCTGCAGAGTGAAAGTCAGGTTACCGGCAGGTGTCATGATTTCTAAACAGTCGTGCAGCAGAAATTTATTTTTTACCGCAACTTCCGCATAGTCACCCTGGCGCTGGCCGGTGAATTCACCGACAAATTGCTGCCGGTCAGAGACAGAATATCCCTGCTGATAATTCTGGTAACTGTCATGGGTATGGCGGCGCAGAAAACCCTCGGTATAACCGCGGTGTGCCAGCCCTTCCAGTGTCTGTAACAAACTGGTATCAAAAGGCTTGCCTGCCGCAGCATCATCAATCGCCCGGCGATATACCTGTGCGGTGCGGGCACAATAATAAAACGATTTGGTGCGGCCCTCGATTTTCAGCGAATGAACGCCCAACTGACTCAAACGTTCGACATGGGCCACGGCTCGCAGATCTTTTGAATTCATAATATAAGTGCCGTGTTCATCTTCAAAAGCACTCATCGGCTCCTGCGGCCGCATTTTTTCGGTGATAAGGAAAACTTTGTCGGTGACTGGTCCGCTGCCAAGAGTCGGTTCAGCCTGTTTAACCGGAATCGGCGGGTATTTTTCGACGATATTACCGTTCAGATCCTCTTTACCTTCTTCCATCCGGTAATCCCAGCGGCAGGCATTGGTACAGGTTCCCTGATTAGGATCGCGTTTGTTCAGATATCCGGATAACAGGCAACGACCCGAATAGGCCATACATAACGCGCCATGGACGAAAACTTCCAGTTCCATTTCCGGTACCTGAGCGCGAATTTCGCCGATTTCTTCGAGAGATAACTCACGGGATAAAATAACCCGGCTAAGCCCCATCTGCTGCCAGAAACGAACCGTAGCCCAGTTAACAGCATTGGCCTGTACTGACAGATGGATAGCGATGTCGGGAAAGGCTTCACGCACCAGCATAATCAGCCCGGGATCGGACATAATCAGTGCATCCGGCTGCATATCCACCACCGGTTGCAGATCACGGATAAAGGTTTTCAGCTTAGCGTTGTGCGGCGCAATGTTGACGACCACATAAAACTTTTTACCGAGGGCATGAGCTTCCTGAATACCCTGCCGGAGATTCTCATGGCTGAATTCATTGTTGCGAACCCGCAGACTGTAACGTGGCTGACCGGCATAGACAGCATCTGCACCGTAGGCAAATGCATAGCGCATATTTTTCAGGGTACCGGCGGGGGAAAGCAGTTCAGGCTTGGACATGGTCATTCTCGTTTTCTGATATCAGGTCAGGACACTCAGTGAGTGTTATCCGGGACGAAAAAATTCGACCCTACAAAAAGAAGGGGAATTGTAGAGGGGGACGCTAACGATGTAAATCACTTCGTGGCAGGATGACGCGGATCAGTGAAGCCGGCTTTTGTCGGCATCCCAGCGATAACCGATACCATAAACAGCACGGATAAAAGTCTGGTCGCTGTCCAGATTTTCCAGCTTACGCCGCAGATTTTTAATATGACTGTCGATAGTCCGGTCGGTAACCACACGATAGTCATCGTACAGCAGGTTGAGCAATTGTTCGCGGGTAAAAACTTTACCCGGTTCCTGTGACAAGGTTTTCAGTAAGCGGAATTCGGCAGGTGTCAGCTCCAGGGGCTGATTTTCCCAGCTGGCCTGAAAACGTCCCGTATCAATCAGTAGCCCCGCGGGCCGGGTATACTGTGCTTCACGGCTTACCAGACAACGCCGCAGAATTATTTTCACCCGCGCCACCACCTCCCGCGGGCTGAACGGCTTACATACATAGTCATCGGCACCAATTTCAAGGCCCAGCAGGCGATCGATTTCCTCACTGCGTGCTGTCAGCATAATGACTGGCAGATCTGAAAACTGACGGAGTTCACGACAAATACTCAGCCCGTCTTTGCCCGGCAGCATCAGGTCAAGGATCATTAAATCGGGTTGCTGCATTTTTAGCTGGTAAATCGCCTCGTCACCACGGTGAATTACAGTGGTGCGGTAACCGGCAGCCTGCAAATAATCCACCAGCAGTTGTGCCAGCTTTGGCTCATCTTCAACGATCATAATATGTGCTGTCTGTAACTGCCCGGTCATAACGGTCGTCCGCCTGAAGTGAAAGGTAATATCACCCTGATAGTAACACCTCCGGTGAGCGAGTGCTGGCTGCTGATTGATCCCTGGTGCGCTTCGGCAATCGCCCGGCAAATAGCCAGCCCCAGACCGGAGCCGCCGCTGGCACGATTGCGGGAATCTTCTGCCCGGTAAAAACGGTCAAAAATATGCTGCTGTTGCTCTGTGGTCAGGCCCGGGGCACTGTCAGAAAACTGCAACAGCCAGTCATTTTCTTGCGCTGTCAGGCGAATCTCCAGGCTGCCGGGAGGCCGGGTATAGCGCAGGCTGTTTTCCAGCAAATTGTGGCACAACTGGTTCAGTCTGTTGATATCACCATGGAACGGTACCTCCGGAGGGCACTGGCACTCCAGAGACAGGCCTGCGGCGGTAAAGCGCGGGCGGAACGTTTCTGTAAGACTGGTCAGCAATTCGCTCAGGTCACAGTCCATCATCTGGTAACGCAATGCACCGGCATCGGAGAGAGCCAGCTGGTGGAGATCATCGACCATTTTCTTCAGGATCATGACTTCACTCTGCAGGGATTGTATCGCCTCCGGGGTTAGCTTGCGGACACCATCCTGAATCGCTTCCAGTTCTCCCTGCAATATCGCCAGCGGCGTGCGCAGTTCATGAGAAATGTCAGCCATAAAGGCGCGGCGATTGGTTTCGGTTTTCTCCAGTGATTCGGCCAACTGATTAAAATCACGGGCCAGTTGCCCCAGTTCATCACCGGTGGTGACCTCCACCCGGGTGTTCAGCTGGCCTGCCGCCAGCTGGTGTGTGCCATTGACCAGACGTTTCACGGGGGCCAGTAACCCCCTGGCCAGCAGCCAGGCAACAATTGCTGCCAGCAGGGTAATTAAACCGACGATGCTCCAGCTGGCTCTTTTCTGTTGCTGGTCAAAGCTGATATCAGTACTGCGGGTCAGTTGTTCCGGAGGTGAACCTAATACCCAGCCGACAATTGTTCCCTGACTGGTAGTGACAGGATGCTCCACCCGTTCGGCGGGGATTTTCTCACGGGGCCCCAGCAGCACCCGATAGTGACTGTCAACGATCCAGAAGGGCGTCCGCCAGCCGGGTTGCGGGTAATTACTCTGTTGCTGGTTCTGTTCCAGGGAATGAAGCAGAGTGTAAATCATGCGGTTATTATTCCGCATAAAGTCCCAGTTGCCGTGCTGTTCATATTGTTCTGCCAGCGCCTCACTGAGCAGGTTCAGCCGCTGTTCATTACTTTCGCGGATATAATCGACAAAGCCGTGTTCAAAGCTGATCCTGACCGCCCAGTGCATGGTGACCAGTACCAGTAAACAGGTGGCAAATAGAGTGATGAATAGCTTACTGCCGATAGTAAAGGGCCAGCGGTATTTCATAATGGCTTACCTGATTTTTTTAACTGGCTGTTACGGCTGAGGCCGGCAGGGATAAACCAGAACACGGCGACAGGCAGCCACAGGAAAATACCGATAGCTACCCACAGATAACTAAAGGTACTGAGCATCGCAGCCTTGTCAGTGACCTGGCCGCCGCTGAAGGCTGCCAGCAGTAATCCGGCCAGGCTGACCCCGGTACTCATCGACAGTTGCATCACCATCGACAACAGACTGTTACCGGAGGATGCCAGCGTATCGGGTAATTCTTTCAGGGTCAGGGTATTCATGGTGGTAAAACGTATCGAGTTGACACCGCCGAGCAGGAACAGCAGTAATGGTAATCCGCCCTGCAGGTTGAATTTTATCAGTAATGGCAGCAGCAGGACGATCGTACCCAGCAACAGGGTCGCGCCGGTCAGGGCGTTACGGTAGCCAGCCCGGTTTACCAGCCGTACTACCACGCGTTTTATCAGCATACTGCCGACGACCATCGGAATCATCATCAGCCCGGCATGAAAAGGGCTGTAACCCAGTGCCAGTTGTAAGAAGAGTGGCATTACAAAGGGCAGCATACCACTGCCGGTACGGGCCAGCATACTGCCAATCAGTCCTGTCCGGTAGACCCTGTTTTTGAATAAATCGAGGCTGAACAACGCATTATCCCGGTGACGGGCATAACAGGGATACCACAGCAGACAACCGATGCCGCAACTGAGCAACAGCCACGGCCATACCCCCTGTCGCGTGATTGTCCATTGATGGCTCTCCAGAGCCAGCGTCAGGGTTGCCATCGGAATTGCCAGCAGCAGAAATCCCCCGAAGTCGAAACGGCGGGGTGGCAAACGGTAATTGGGCAGTAATTTCAGGGTGGCGATAATGCCGATAATACCGACCGGCAGATTGATCAGAAAAATCCAGTGCCAGCTGGCATATTCGACCAGTATCCCCCCCAGCGTCGGGCCAGCCAGCGGCCCCAACTGGCCGGGTAAGGTGACAAATGTCATTGCCGCCATATATTGGGCCCGCGGAACAATTTTCATCACCGTCAGCCTGCCCACCGGAACCATCATTGCTCCGCCGATGCCCTGCAGGATCCGTGACAGAATTAGCTGGTCGGTGTTTGCAGATAAGGCACAACACAGGGAGCCCAGGGTAAACAAACTAATCGCTCCGCAAAATACGTTACGCACCCCACAGCGGTCAGATAACCAGCCACTCAGGGGCAACATCACGGCGACCGTAAGTACATAACAGACAATCACCATATGCATATTCAACGGACTGGTGCCCAGAGCTTTGGCCATTGATGGCAACGCCGTATTTACAATTGTGGTGACCATTGTGATCTAATCACTAACATTTTATGATTCCTGAAAATGAACAAACGCGCGTGGTGATTTGATGGATAATACAACAAAAAATGTTTTGGTATATATGCGTATTTCGTCGGTAGAACAGCGTAATGGTTTAGGTATTGATATTCAAAAACGTTCTATATATCAATATCTTGAGTCTAATGGTTACTCGATGAATCGTGTGACTGAGATTGTCGATAGTGGCGTTTCAGCATTTAGTGGATCGAATATAAGTACTTCCAGCATGTTAGGACGTTTTATGGATGAACGTTCTGTAAATGCTGATAGTACTGAATGGGTGTTAATCGTTTATGCTTTCGATAGAATCAGCCGCAGTGGTATATGGCAATCAAATGCTTTCATTAGTAAATTCGTTGTTGAGGGTGGAACTATAGTATCCGTGTCAACAAACCGAATTTTGAACCGTAATGATTCTTTGGTAGCGATTGAATCGACATTGGCATTTGATTTAGCGAACCGGGAATCAATAAGAAAAAGTTATGATAAGAAAAACAGTAATGCGATTAAATTAGAAAGATGTTTAGAAAAAAGAAAAGTTGATAATAAGTATCATGCTTTGAATGGTAGTATCAAAACGCCTAAGTTTTTAGATATAGTAGATGGTTGTTATGTCCTGAATGATTACTCTATTGTGATTCGTCGTATCATTGATATGTTTCTGAGTGGGTATACTTCTGGATATATTGTTAGTCAATTATCTGGTCATAATTTTACTACTCCAATGTTATTGAGAATGATGAAGCGTGAAAATTTATTTGGTCGATTAAGAACGACTATTAATGGTGATAAGGTTATTGATAATTTTTATCCTGCTGTATGTACTATTGACGATTTTAATAAAGTTCAAAGTTTGATAGGCAAACGAAAAAGCGTAGTAACGAAAATTCATAACAAAAAATTGGTTAGCGTTTTCAGTTCATTGATGTTTTGCTCAAAGTGTAACTGTTCGATTGCTATCAATAGCTCTGCTAATACTAAAAATTTTTACTGGCATTGTACAGGTAAGATAAGAAAGAAAATCTGTCATGGTGTTAGTACTGGAAACTATACTCATCTTGAAAAAGCATTAGTTGATTATATTTTTAATTTCGATTTTAGTTCTTTATTCATTGGGGATAATGATAATAGTACTAAAAAGTCAGAGTTAGTATTATTAGAGAATCGTTATTCAGAATTGAATAGCACTATTGATAATTTAATTGCTGGTGGTATTGATGTCGATATTCGTATGTATACAGAGATATCAGTATTGAATAAAAAGATTGAAGACTTAAAGAATGAGTTAGTCAACTATTCAGTACCAGTGTTTGATTTTGATAAGAGTAGTATACTTTCAGTTGATAATGTAGAGCTACGGATGAAATTTAAATCACAGTTATCATTAGTAGTTAAACGTATTTTAGTTAAGCGTATGGAAAATAATATGGTGATATGTGCTATTCACTTTGTTAATTCAAGTGTTCAGTACTTAACCATGAATAACAAAACTGGTGTTGTTATTAATACATTTGATAATAATAAAATAGTTGGTGATATTAACGGTGAATTTACAGAGTTATTTAATAAATAATAATAGTTGAATATGAAAAGGATTTCTTATGAATATTATTACTTTAATGATTATGTTTTATATATTTTATTTTGTTATATCTTCTGGGTTTTTTATACCATTATGTTTTGGTTTCTTTATTTTGATTTTTGTTAGTGAAATTTATAAGTCTTATAAAATGACAAGGAGTGTTGAATGAAAATTAATGAGTTTAAATTACGTAGGTTTTTTGGTACAGAAATACAGTATGAATGGAAAGATGATAGTAGTGTGGTAATTTGGAATAGTATCAAGAACTATATTATTAATGTTGATATTCGTGATCGTGAAGTTATCAACATTATAGTTGAAAATACTCATGGTAAGTATGTTCTCAGAGATAATAGATCACTTAGTGAATTGAATAACGAAAAAATTAAAAATGAAATACGTAGTATTCGTGAGATGTATAAATGTAAAGACGTGATACTTCCATGGATCGTGGTTGGTTGTTTTTCAATTTAGTTACAAATACGATTCAGTAGTGATTGTTTTTTTTGGTGAAAAAATTTAAAGACTTCATTAATTTGAAGTTTTTTTTGGAACATTTTTATTGGGATGTGTTATTATCTTTTTAGTAAATCACTTCAATATTAAAACCATTCACTAAATCAGAAAGAATAGCACTTTTTGTTAAAGAAAAATGCCTATTTTTGACGTTATTACGCATATTTTTTGATTTGAAATGATAAATAAAGATATAAGAAATAAAAACTTTTCATGTAATTTCCTTTAAGCATAAAACCCTATTTTCCAAATTTTCAATGTAGGGTTTTATTTTTGAAGAAAATTTCAATGGAAAAGTTAACTATAAAATAAGGATATGGAATATGAATAATAAAATGAAAAAATCTAAAATGATTGGCTTGAGAGTAAATGAAGCACAAGAAGAAGCGATCCAAAAACTGGTGACAGAAAAAGGATTATCTCAAAGTGGTGCTGTTCAATTTATGATTAACCAATTCATGATTACAAATTCAAAATAAAATCAATAAACACCCTATATGGAAAATAGGGTTAAATGTATAAGGAAATACAGAGCATGAAAAACAATAAAAAAATCAGTGTAGTTTATAGTACACAGTATACTCCCGGTGTATCGTCTATCGCAAAATGTGAAGAGGTTGAATGGCAAGAGATCGTTAACACAGTAATGAATAACGATTGGGAGATCGTGAAAACACAAGAAGACAAAAGCAAATTGATGTTATGGAACTTGGGTTCACTTCATGTGGATTTAGGCCAACGTAAGAACGACAATATCAAATCCAGAACTGGCTTGATGCTTGACTATGATGGGGATGTTGAAGGTGTTGATTTTGAATATATTATTAATGACCTTAAAGATTTTGAGTTCGTTTTATATAGTTCTGTTAGTTATGGTGTGAAGTCTGGATACCGGTGTAGAGTTATATTACCATTTGAAAATGAAATCAGTGGTGAACGATTCAAAGAGTTTAAAGAGACTTTCATAAAACGCTTTCATTATTTAGACGCAAGCTGCTTTGTTCTAAGCCAAGGTCAAAACATCCCCGCTCATTGGGATGGTATTGAACCATACAAATTTTATAATGAAGGTGAATTTTTCAATCCAGAAAATTTGGAATTCGTTGAGAATTTTACTGAAGTTGCTCAGAACTTTCATTATGAAAAAATTGAAATATCAAACGAGGTATTGAAAGAATTCTTTGATGTTCTTGTTGAAAACAATCGTGGACAGTTCAGTAGGAACCAGTCCTATCAGGTTGCTCAATGCCTTCTTCAGCATGGAATAACCGATCCGAGTATTGTTCAACAACTTCAGCATTTCGATGCTCAAACACCAGCTTCAGATTTCTTTAAACCGGGTAAAGGTAACTACCCACTCAGTAGTTTAAAGAAATATATGCCTGCTGATTTTGTAATGCCAACAGAGTTCGAAAAGAAAAATTATAATCATGGTTCGTTTCATGCTAAAGAGTACAGTGAAGTACAGAATGAAAGTACTGAATTCACTCAAGAGTTCTGGTTAGAAGAAAATCAATACTTATCTGATATAGCATCTGAGATGAATTTTACATCAGGAATAACTTTATTAATTGCTGATTGTGGTGTTGGAAAAACTCATTTCTGGTCAAACTTTAATGAAAGTAAAATTGCTCTGATTGCGCCGTTGAATGTCATTGTAAGACAGAACACAACTACGGATAAAGTGAATAACATAATTGAATCTAACATCGCAACGTATCAACAGCTTGATAAGATTCCTCATGGTACTGAGAGTGAATATACTTTAGTGATCGATGAATCGCATGGGTTATATTTGGACCAATTTAAACTCGATACAAATAGAAAAATTATTGAACGAATTAATAAATTCAAATCAGTAGTGTTAATGTCAGGTACTATTCACGAATCGTATTTTAGTTCTTTTGAAGTAGATCAGACTATTCGTGTTCATAAGAAAACCGATACTAAAAAAATTATTCAACAGCATCGGGTTGAGTTAGACAGTAAACTTAGTTTAGTAGAAGTATGTTTAAATCAAGTTAAATCACGTAAAGATAAGAAGATGGTAATCTTTCATAATAATATTAATGAGTGTGAGACAATTATGATTGAACTTGAGAAAGTAGGATTGAAATTATTGCCTGTAAGTGCTGAACCGAAGCATAAGAGTAGTGAAGATTTCAAACGCTTTGTAGAGACTCAATCATTGGGTGATTATGATGGATTGTGTGGTACGAATAGCTTAGTTGAAGGGATTAACATCACTGACATTTTAGCTGAATGTGATATTCATATAATCGGGAATAATATTCCTATGGAGCGCATTGAACAGGTAGCAAACCGTTTTAGAAAAGTATCTGAACGTGTGAACGTATTCCACTATCTGAACAATGAGATTGATTTGTTGAGTCAGATTGAATTCATTAACTCTGAAGAATACCGTTCTGTGGTAGAAGATGAATGTCGAGTGGTTAATCGTCGTGTTAATATGATGCCAGATTATATGAAACGCAAAGTACTGAATACTTTCAATCGTGAAATGAGACATGATCATTTATATTATAATTATGGCAGTGGGCAGATTGAAGTTGATAGTTTAAGTATTGATTGCTTTCTTAGTACAATGAGGACTGAATTAGCTCAGGTAAATTATAATTACTATCGTTCAGTACTGGCATCGTATGGTTTCTTATTTTTAGATCCTGTGAATAGGATGGCGCAGGAAGATTTTAAATTGACTAAGGCTGAACTG
Organism: Tatumella sp. JGM94; assembly: GCF_018257595.1. Taxonomy (NCBI): domain Bacteria; kingdom Pseudomonadati; phylum Pseudomonadota; class Gammaproteobacteria; order Enterobacterales; family Erwiniaceae; genus Tatumella; species Tatumella sp. JGM94. The sequence goes on from NZ_JAERJN010000002.1 coordinate 258,876, forward strand.
AAAGCTTTGAAATTTGAAGAACATCAAACGGTAGTTTCAATGTTAAAAGAATGTTTTGTTAATAGTAAATTTGAATTTAGTGTAAACGAATTAACCCATGCTCTGAATGAGCAACTGATGGTACAAGCTGAACATGTTGAATCGTTTATTGGTAATGGTTTAAGTGTTGATGATGTACCTGAGTATCTTGATCGTTTATCAGAGAATGAAAATTATTGGCAGCGATTATCAGCTGACATTAGAGACAGTCGTTATGGTAACGTTGTTAGTGACTATATCAGTAGTGTCATCGATAATCTTACCTTCGAACGAAAAGGTGTAACTTACATCGATCCGACAAACAAAACATTGCTGGCACAGGGTATTGTTGAAAAAGTTTTGGAGAAGTATTTCTCTAATGATGCTTTCAAAATGGCGAACCATCCTTCATGGTCTTCAAAGGTAAAAGACTTAAATGGTAGTATCATTCTGAATGACCACAATGGCTGTACTAAAGACATCATTGAACGGTTCATTGGTGTTGGTTCAAGTAAAAAACTAAGTGTTAATAATTTAAACACTCGATGTGTTGAAATCACCTCAAAGTATAATAGGACAGGTTTCAAAATTATCACCAAGTAAAGAAAAACACCCCAACGGCGTATAGTATTATTAAGTATATTGTAGGTCGTTGGGGTGTTTTCAAAACTCAACATAGGAACACAAATCAAAATCGCAACGGACTGCGATTCAACTACACAAGGACGTATTAAAATGGACAACTCACAACCACATTATTTTTATATCATGGACATTATCGGTACTGAGGCTATTAAATTCGGTATCACCAATGATCCAAGTGTAAGACTTCATCAACTCAATTCTAATAATTTTTATAAGTGTGAACCACTGGCAGTATTCACCGGTTCAAAATCAGAATGTGAACGTATCGAGCGATATCTGAAAAAATGGATTTTTCATGGTTACCTAGGAAAAAATGCTTTAAGGGATGGGCACACTGAGACTACACCGGAAGCTAATATTGAAAATATTTTTGAAAACGCTTCTAATTTTTTAACATATTTAGATGATTATGAATTCATGTATGGCGATGAATTACGTGAGCATATTAATAATAAAGCAAGAGTTCAACGCCACCGTAAAAACAAACAAAGCTATAAAGATAGTTTCAAAAATAAAAAATAAATAAACACTAAATAAACCAATCTCCGATAAATACTAAAAACATTTACCGGGGATTTTTTTATGAATTTTAAATATGAAATAACCACAGAGAATAATAACACTTATGTAATTAAAAACGATTGTTTTTATATCTCTAATTATTATAGATACTACCAGTACTACCAGAGTTTCCTAACTCGCCCTACTCAAGATATACCATCACTATTCAAATCAGAACCTATAAAACATTTTATAATTTATATAGAAAACACTTTCCACGCCACCATAAATCAAATTAGCTATAGCATTACACTACCAGATTTTAAAATGTCTAATGATTATTTTTGTTTTGAAAAGAATATTGAAAATAATCAAATAACGAGATTCTTTGATCAACTTTCCGAAGAAGACGATTTTAATCTTTTGGTAAGTAGTAAAGGTGAATACTACGCTAAAGCTTTAAAACTCAGAAAAATATTCTCAGATGTCACACAAAGAATGAGAAACTATAATTTTAACTATTATAATCTAAAAGAATTAGAAGGAAAAATTGAAAATGCTATTAAGTGAAATCACCCAACATTTTAAAAAACAGAACTATAAACCACTACAATATTGTTATCAAAACAATATATATGGCGATGAAACAATTTATTTTGACACAACGAATAACATCAGAATTATAGTCAATAATGATAAATATTATATTAATAATGATTCATTTGATATTAATGATTTTGTAGAAACTGAAGAGTTACCTACTAATACAGATATGAAAATAATCAATTCTTTAAAAGAAAATAAAAAGAAGATTATAATTTTTAAACGGGAATGAGAATTATGGATGATGAAATTAATAAACTTATACAACTCTACGGATTGGATTTAGTAAAGCAGCAAATTGATTTTGAACAGCAATCATTGGAAGATTCAATTTATAAAAAGCAGCAGACAATCATTCATAGCATTGACAAAGGTACGTCAGCGATCCAGCCACCAGTTTCATATTTCGTTAATAACATTACAGAAACCACAATTAAATTAACTGACAAATTCATAGCCGAGCAATCCGGCAATAAAAACAAAAAAAGAATTTATAATATTCTTGTGGATTTAAAAGAGAAAAATTTATTAGAGAAAGCAATTTTTATATCAGTATCTTCATCTTTCAATACCATTTTATCTTTAAATCCCAAACAGCACGAAATTACAATTCAAAAACTGGCTTTGAATATTGCCGAGAACATACAGAATGAAGAACGAGCACAATATATAAAAGAAAAAAGTCCGGATAGATTTAAATATCTACTGACAGGAGTGAAAGAACGTATTTCTGTATTAAACAAAAAGCAGGTATTAAAACGTTCTGAAGAATTCGTCCCAGGATTTGAATATCGATCCAAAGAATTATCAGCATTGTTAGGTAGTTATTTTATTGACTGTTTGATTACTTATAAGATTCTTGAGTCGAAAGTGATTTTTAAATCACCGACAAAATCACTCACTGTAATTAATTTCACACAAAGCACAATGAGGATGATCAACAACAATATTAACAAATTTATCAACACGCTCGTCCCGAAACATTTTCCTACATTTATACCACCAAAATCATGGACAGATCTTACAGGTGGCGGTTATTACACTGAGTGCTTTAATGAACAACTTTTTAGAATGCCTAAGAATAAAATGTATGAGCATTTTGAAAATCAAGACTGTTCGAAACTGATGATAGTAGCTAACAAACTACAATCCGTCCCGTATAAAATTAATGAAAAAGTTTTAGAGCTACTCAAAGAAATAAATAAAATGGATTATCCTATCTTAGGAATACCTCAAAAGGTATTAAGAGATAAACCATTATTTGAATCACATTGGACAAATGAAAATAATACTGAAGAAATTAAAGAGTGGAAAATAAAAACAAGAAAATGGTATGCGACTCAGAAGAGCAATCAGTCGATTTATCTACAATTTATTAATACTGTTTCGATTGCTGAAAAATTCAAGAATTACGAGAAGATTTATTTCCCGTGTAACTATGATTACAGAGGACGATTGTATTACATTCCAGCAATTTTGAATCCTCAATCACATAGTACTGCCAAAGCTCTTTTAACTTTTAGTGAAGGCTCACCAATAGGTGCTGAAGGATTTGAATGTTTAAAGATACATGGTGCGAATGTTTACGGAAAAAGTAAAATTAGTAATACTGACAGAATTAAATTTATCAACGACAACCATAATGAAATCATTCAAGCAGCTACGACACCTTTAGAATCATTGTTTTTAGAACAATCCGAAGAACCTATTTTATTTTATGCGTTTTGTTGTGAGTATAAGAATGTTATTGATTATGGATTGTCATACAAGACTACGTTACCAGTATCGTTAGATGGTAGTAATTCAGGCCAACAACATTTAGCCATGCTTTCAAGAGACGAAGAAACAGCTAAAGAAGTCAACTTACTGCCATCAACGGAAGACGAAAAGCCAAACGATTTATATCAGATGGTTGCTGATAAAGTAATAATTAAACTACAGAAAATAGTTGAACTCAACACTGACAATAAAATAGTCATTGAAACAACAGACAGCGGTGAGACATACGAGAAAGTATTAAAATCAGACTCTACATTAGCACAAGAATGGTTAGATTTTGGTATTACTCGAAAAGTTACTAAGCTTCCAGTGATGACAAGTGTCTATAGCGTCACTATCAACGGCATTAAGAATCAGTTACTGGATGATGTGTTGAAGAACACCGAGTATGACAAATCATCAGCCCATGCTTCATTTTTATCAAAAATAATTTTTGATGAATGTCGATCCCTGAAAGCAATGTCAGTACTGTCATGGTTTCAAACAATCGAACGTTCTCAACTGGCGAACAGTGATACATTACGATGGACAACACCAGACAAAATAGAATGGCGACAACATTATTACAAAAGTAATAAGAAGACGGTTAGAACACTTATTCAGGGTAATCTAAAAAGATTTTTACTTAATATTGACAACGATGAAATAAATCCTAGACGTAGTATAAATGGCATCAGTCCTAATATAATTCACTCACTTGATTCATATCATTTAAGAACAGTTGCTGAAAAGTTTGATTTTCCACTTATGGTAATTCATGATTCATTTAGTACCACTGCTGGTAACATTCCAGAATTGAAAAGAACTATTCTTACAGAATTGGTTAATATGTATGAAGATTCAACAATTTTAGATTCAATTGAAAAGCACAGTGATACTAAACTTGAATTAGGTAATTTGAATATTCAAGACGTTTTAAAGTCCATCTATTCATTTAATTAAAACTTTAACCATCTAAAGGGAATAATAATACTTTAGGTGGTTTATGGATATTTTTAATTTTATAGAAAGTGATGAAGGAATGAAACTTACAATGTATAAAGATACATTGGGGTATTGGACAATTGGTATAGGGCATTTAATTTCAAAGAATTCAGATAAGAATTATAACATTGGATTATTAGATAAATTATTCAACCGTTCAACTAACGGAATTATTTCAACTGAAGAATGTAAAAAATTATTCAATCAAGATTTAACTACACTATATTATAATATTAAATCATCATCATTGAATTCATTATATCAATCACTTGATAGTAATAGACAGATGGCGTTAGTTAATATGTGCTTTCAGATGGGCGTATCTGGTGTTTCTCAATTTCACAATGCTTTAGCAGCAATGAAAATTCAAGATTGGAATACGGTAGCTAAAGAATTAAAAGACTCAACGTGGTATCGACAAACACCGAATAGAGCCAAGAAAATGATAAATATATTTTTAACAGGAGTTATTTAAAAATGATATTAGATGATATCAAACAAATGTTTGATGATGAAAATAAAGATCCATTAATTTCAAAAGAACTTTACGAATATATGGGTAAATTGTTTAGTTATGAATATCTTCAAATGTCTGGAGTATTAGATCAGATGCGAATTTCTGGATATTCACAGGAATATATTTCAGGCTATTCAAAGGCAATGTTTGATTGTCAAAATATTTTATCTCAAATTTATAATAAAGAGGACGAAGAATAATATGTGCTATAAAGCAAAAAGTAATGTTGCGACTACCACCGTATCTTCAACGCCAATCACACCAGCGCCATTAGCCAATACCGTTACAGACGATGGCATCGTTTTTGGTGATGGTTCAGAAACCAGTAATGACACTGGTACAAAAGCGTTAACGAATAACCTTGATACTAACAATGATAGTACTGACACCTCGACTACTAATGGTACAACAAAAAAGGTATCAGCAATAACAAACACTAATTCACTATAAGGATATTAATAATGGGATTTTTTCACAAGATCACTTCAGCTATAGGTAAGGTAGCAAAAACCGCAGCTACAGTAGCTGTAGCACCAGTAGCAGCAGTCGCTGGTATTGCTGGACAAAGCCAATCAGGCGCTGTTGCCAGTGATGATACTAATACACAAACGGCGGTTCAAAATGATCTATCTGATTCACAGGCAGATACAGAAACTAATGATACGACTCAATCGCAAATAAACAAAACGCTGGCTAAAGGTAAATCTTCATTAACCATTGCCCGTAGTGGCGGATCAGGTTTAAACATTTAAAGGAGAAATGAATATGGCAAGGATGCCTAAAAAACAAAAATGGACACCTCCAGAAATTTCAATTTCTCAAACTTATGAGAAATTGGGGATGGAACGTCAGCCATACATTGACAGAGCCATAGATAATGCGAAACTAACAGTACCGTCATGGTTTCCAGACCTTGAGGAGTATCAGTACAATAATTATACTTCGTATGAAAGATACAAAACTCCTGAGCAATCTATGGGTGCTTCTTGTGTAAATGGGCTTTCAAGTAAATTATTCCAGGCATTGTTCCCAATAAACGTACCGTTTTTCAAATTGAGTTTGAATGAGTATCTCGTAAAACAATATGATCCCGCATCAACTGAAGGTGCTCAAATTGATCAAAGTTTATCGATGATTGAAAGAATTCTTTCAACTTATATGGATCAGAATAGTTATAAAGGCACGTTGAGCAATCTAATCAAGCAATTAATTGTCAGTGGTAATGCTTTAATGTATATGCCTAATCCTCAAGATAACCAGCAGTACAATCCACCGAAATTATACAAACTTTATAACTATGTAGTTCAGCGTGATGGATTTGGTAAAATTATGAAATTAATTACCGAAGACATTACTTCATACGGTTCATTAAATCCTGTAATTCAAGATATGATTTCTAATGATGGTTATGAAGATGATTCTTTGATTAAAGTTTACACACATGTTTATTATGATTATGAGAATAAAATTTATCATTCATACGAAACTATTGAAGATAATTACATCGAAGGATCTCATGAAACTTATCCAGAAAACGCATTACCATTTATTGCGGTTAGATTGACTAAGATCGATGGTGAAAATTACGGTAGGTCATACGTAGAGGAATATTATGGTGATCTAAAATCTTTAGAAGATTTCAGTAAAAGTGTCCGCGAATATACAGTTATCTCATCGAAAATTATCGGTATGGTCAACCCCACAGGAATCACATCTCCTAAAAGAATTACCAAAGCGAAGAACGGTGACTTTGTACCGGGCAATCCTAACGATGTCGCATTCTTACAACCAAACCCCGGAAACTCATTTCAGATGCTTCAGTGATCTTACCCAGCAATAGTGGACACGCGACTAAGTGAGTAAACTCTCAACTCAGAGGTGAGTCACATGACAAAGCC